>NZ_JBCIVJ010000014.1:0-169465 GCF_039409775.1 Phytobacter palmae
AAAAGCCAGCTTACGCTGGCTTTTTGGCTCATTGACGATGTCTTATTTGGCAATCTGCGCATGCATTTCCTGAACGGAGGTCACCTTGTCGGTGGCATCAGCGTTCAGCGCCATCGCGGTAGCAAAACCACCATTCAGCGTAGTGTCGTAATGCACCTTGTACTGCAGCGCGCTGCGGCGAATCAACTTGGAGTCTTCAATCGCCTGACGGCCTGCGGTGGTGTTGATGATGTAGGTATATTCGCCATTCTTAATACGATCCTGAATGTGCGGACGACCTTCATGCACCTTATTCACCAGACGCGGATTAATACCGGCTTCACCCAGTACAATCGCCGTACCGTGGGTCGCATCCAGTTCGAAACCGAACTTGAGCAGTTTCGCTGCCAGGTCAACCACACGCTCTTTGTCTCCTTCACGCACAGAGAGCAGCGCACGACCATATTTCTTCATCGTTGAGTTGCTACCCAGTTGCGCTTTAGCAAACGCTTCAGCAAAGGTACGGCCCACGCCCATCACTTCCCCGGTAGAACGCATTTCTGGTCCTAACAGCGGGTCAACGCCCGGGAATTTATTGAACGGCAGCACCACTTCTTTCACCGAGTAGTACGGCGGGATAATTTCTTTGGTGACGCCCTGCTGTGCCAGAGTCTGGCCAACCATCACACGTGCCGCCACTTTCGCAAGCGCAACACCGGTGGCTTTGGAGACGAACGGTACGGTACGCGCCGCACGCGGGTTAACTTCAATCAGATAAACTTCGTTATCTTTCACTGCGAACTGGACGTTCATCAGACCACGAACCTGCAGTTCGAAGGCCAGTTTCTGCACCTGCTGGCGCATCACATCCTGAATATCCTGGCTCAGGGTGTAAGCAGGCAAGGAACAGGCGGAGTCACCAGAGTGCACGCCTGCCTGCTCGATATGCTCCATAATGCCGCCAATCAGCACCATTTCGCCATCACAGATAGCATCCACATCCACTTCTACCGCGTCGTCCAGGAAGCGGTCCAGCAACACCGGCGCATCGTTGGAAACGCTGACGGCAGTCTGGAAGTAACGACGCAGGTCGGCTTCGTCGTAGACAATTTCCATCGCACGGCCGCCGAGCACGTAAGACGGGCGTACTACCAGCGGGTAGCCAATCTCTTTCGCCCGCTCAACAGCTTGTTCGATAGCCGTTACGGTAGCGTTCGCCGGTTGTTTCAGTTTCAGACGATCAACCGCCTGTTGGAAACGCTCACGGTCTTCGGCACGGTCAATGGCATCCGGGCTGGTACCGATAACCGGCACACCTGCCGCTTCCAGCGCGCGCGCCAGTTTCAGCGGTGTCTGGCCGCCGTACTGCACGATAACGCCTTTCGGCTTCTCGATGCGCACGATTTCCAGAACATCTTCCAGGGTTACCGGCTCAAAGTAGAGGCGGTCAGAAGTGTCATAGTCGGTGGAGACGGTTTCCGGGTTACAGTTGACCATGATGGTCTCGTAACCATCTTCACGCAGCGCCAGCGAGGCATGTACGCAGCAGTAGTCAAATTCGATACCCTGACCGATACGGTTCGGGCCGCCACCCAGAACCATAATTTTATCGCGGTCCTGGTTCGGATTCGCTTCGCACTCCTCTTCATACGTGGAGTACATATAGGCGGTGTCGGTGGCGAATTCTGCCGCACAGGTGTCCACACGTTTGTAGACCGGGTGCAGATTGTACTGATCGCGCAGCTTGCGAATTTCCGCTTCACGCACGCCTGCCAGTTTAGCCAGACGCGCATCGGCAAAGCCTTTACGCTTGAGCAGACGCAGGAAGTCGGCGTCGAGGCCGTTAATGCCCACCTCGGCGACTTTTTCTTCCAGGCGCACCAGTTCTTCAATCTGCACCAGGAACCAGCGGTCAATGTTGGTCAGGTTAAAGACGCCATCAACGGACAGGCCAGCACGGAAAGCATCAGCGATGTACCAGATACGCTCGGCGCCAGCATCTTTCAGCTCGCGACGAATTTTGGTCAGCGCTTCCGGGTCATCCAGGCTCACTTTCGGATCAAAACCCGTCGCGCCCACTTCCAGACCACGCAAGGCTTTCTGCATAGATTCCTGCTGCGTGCGACCAATCGCCATCACTTCACCGACAGATTTCATCTGGGTGGTAAGGCGGTCGTTAGCACCAGCGAATTTCTCGAAGTTAAAGCGAGGGATCTTGGTAACAACGTAGTCGATAGACGGTTCGAAAGATGCCGGAGTACGGCCACCGGTGATATCGTTCATCAATTCGTCGAGGGTGTAACCCACCGCCAGTTTCGCCGCCACTTTGGCAATCGGGAAGCCGGTCGCTTTCGAGGCCAGTGCGGAGGAGCGGGATACGCGCGGGTTCATTTCGATAACAATCAGACGGCCATTTTTCGGGTTAACCGAGAACTGCACATTTGAACCGCCTGTTTCCACGCCGATTTCACGCAGTACCGCCATCGAGGCGTTACGCATGATTTGATACTCTTTATCAGTCAGGGTCTGTGCAGGCGCAACGGTGATGGAATCACCGGTGTGGATGCCCATGGCGTCGAAGTTTTCGATGGAGCAGACGATGATACAGTTGTCGTTTTTATCACGCACCACCTCCATCTCATACTCTTTCCAGCCAATCAGCGATTCATCTATTAACAGCTCTTTGGTCGGTGACAGATCCAGGCCGCGGGCGCAGATCTCTTCAAACTCTTCACGGTTATAGGCGATACCGCCACCCGTACCGCCCATGGTGAAGGACGGACGAATAATGCACGGGTAACCCACGTCAGCCGCAACGGCCAGCGCCTCTTCCATATTGTGCGCGATACCGGAACGCGCGGTTTCCAGACCGATTTTCTTCATCGCCACGTCGAAACGGCGGCGGTCTTCTGCTTTATCAATCGCGTCAGCGGTCGCACCGATCATGGTGACGCCAAACTCTGCCAGGACACCCTGACGTTCCAGCTCCAGCGCACAGTTCAGCGCTGTCTGGCCGCCCATGGTCGGCAGAACTGCATCCGGACGCTCTTTTTCGATGATTTTGCGCACCACTTCCCAGTGGATCGGCTCAATATAGGTTGCATCCGCCATTTCCGGGTCGGTCATGATCGTCGCCGGGTTGGAGTTGACCAGGATGACGCGATATCCCTCTTCACGCAGCGCTTTACACGCCTGCGCGCCGGAGTAGTCGAACTCACAGGCCTGACCGATAACAATCGGACCGGCGCCAAGGATCAGGATGCTTTTTATGTCTGTACGTTTTGGCATGGCTCTTTTTCGCTCCTGATTATTTAGCAGACTGACGGTAAATCTTAATTAACTCGATAAAATGGTCGAACAGCGGCGCAGCATCGTGCGGACCAGGGCTCGCCTCCGGGTGGCCCTGGAAGCTGAATGCCGGTTTGTCCGTGCGATGAATCCCCTGCAGGGTGCCATCAAACAGCGATTTGTGCGTAACACGCAGGTTGGCAGGCATGGACGCTTCATCCACCGCGAAACCGTGGTTCTGTGCGGTAATCATCACGGTGTTGTTATCGATATCTTTTACCGGGTGGTTGCCGCCGTGGTGGCCGAACTTCATCTTCACGGTTTTCGCGCCACTCGCCAGCGCCAGCAACTGGTGACCGAGACAGATACCGAATACCGGAATATCGGTCTCAAGGAATTTCCCGATCGCCTCGATGGCGTAGTCGCAAGGTGCCGGGTCGCCAGGGCCATTAGAAAGGAAGATACCGTCCGGGTTCATTTTCAGCACATCTTCTGCCGACGTCTTCGCCGGAACCACCGTCAGGCGGCAGCCTCTGTCCACCAGCATACGCAGGATGTTACGTTTCGCGCCAAAATCGTAAGCCACAACATGCAGCGGCAGTTCAGCTTCGCTTTTCGCTTCCGGCAGCTCGCCTTTCAGTGTCCAGCTCCCCTGCGTCCAGCTATATGGCTCGGCAGTCGTCACTTCTTTCGCCAAATCCATACCGTTCAGCCCCGGGAAGCTTTTCGCTTTCTCCAGCGCCAGTGCGGCATCCAGGTTGTCCCCGGCGATGATGCAGCCATTCTGCGCACCTTTTTCACGCAGCAGACGCGTCAGCTTACGGGTATCAATATCGGCAATCGCCACGATGTTATGGCGTTTCAGATAGGAAGAGAGATCTTCGGTATTGCGGTAGTTGCTGGCAATCAGCGGCAGATCACGAATAACCAGGCCTTGCGCATGTACCTGAGAGGATTCTTCATCGGCGGCGTTGGTGCCGACATTACCAATATGAGGATAAGTAAGGGTGACAATTTGGCGGGAGTAGGAAGGATCAGTGAGGATTTCTTGATAACCGGTCATTGAAGTATTGAAAACGACTTCCCCAACCGCCGAACCTGTTGCCCCTATGGCCCGACCGTAAAACTGGGTTCCGTCTTCCAGAACCAATAGCGCTGACTTAATCAAAACACCCTCCAGAGAATATTCACTCACTTTATTTGCATATTAATTCAATTATAAGCCTTGAATCAATGCAAATTTGCGTAACCGCGAATTTTTTGCAAACGGCGGCATTCTGGAGACATGAAGGGTAAAAGTCAACTCATAGCGCATCTTTTTCATGTCTTTTTGCGCCCCAGAAAAGAATAGCACGATTTATAGGGCAAAAAGATCACATTACCAGAGCAAGGAAAACGCTTGCGTCGCCATTAAACTGGTTACATTCACCATGGCTTAGTAAAAAGTAGACCAAATGGTCAAAATTTACATTTTAGCAACCAAAATGAGATGAGATATTTGAATTAACAGGGAACTAAAGGAGAAAATCATATGAAATCGACAAAATAAAAGGGCAATAAAATATTGCCCTATGCAATCAAGAAATTACGACTGCAACAACCACATCACGATGGGTAATAACTCTTACAAATTGTTCAGATCCAGCACATCTCGCATATCAAAAAGGCCAGTATCTTTATCTTTTAGCCACAAAGCGGAGCGAACAGCGCCATTGGCAAAAGTCATTCGGCTTGATGCTTTATGGCTAATTTCAACGCGTTCACCGATATCAGCAAACATTGCCGTATGTTCACCGACAATGTCGCCCGCGCGGACGGTCACAAAGCCAATTGTGCCCGGTACGCGTTCGCCGGTATGACCTTCACGTGCATAAACTGCGCAATCTTTTAAATCTTTATTCAGTGCATGGGCAATAGACTCCCCCATGGCCAACGCAGTCCCCGACGGCGCATCCACTTTGTAACGGTGATGTGCTTCGATAATTTCGATATCGGTGTACTCCCCCATCACCTTTGCCGCTTTTTCCAGCAGCTTAAGCATCACGTTCACGCCAACACTGAAATTCGCCGCGAAGACAATGGCAACCTCTTGCGACGCATCGCGAATTGCCGCTTTGCCCGCGTCATCAAAACCGGTTGTACCAATAACCATCCCTTTGCGGTGCTGGCGACAAAATGCCAGGTGAACCAGGGTCCCTTCCGGGCGGGTAAAATCAATCAATACATCAAAATCGTCTTTTACCGCCTGCAGATCGCTGCTCACGATAACGCCTGTTGTACCCACGCCAGCGAGCTCTCCTGCATCACTACCCAGCAGGGAAGAACCTTCTCGCTCCAGCGCTGCGCCAAGCGCAACGCCGTCCATCTGCAGGGTTGCCTGAATTAACTGGCGGCCCATACGCCCACCGGCGCCCGCGATGGCTACGCGGATTTGTGCATCATGCATAGTTGTACTCTTTTGTTAATGAAATGCTGAAAATCGTTCTCAGATTAACCAGCCCACGGCGGGGCTACCAGCCGAAAACACCGATAATTAGAATTAAATGATAAACAGCGGTAAATATCAGTAAAAGACATGAGTTCGCATGTTGCGAATTGAGTAGCAAAACCCACAGAAGACACTGATCATCGGAGTACTAAGAAGATTTTCCGCTACGGCGAAGCGTTACCGCCTCGCCTTTTGCTGAAAGACAACACACCGCGCGTCAGTGAACGATCAGCCTTCATCCACCGTATAGCTGACAATGAGCTGGCCTTTTTTCATTTTGATACTGGTGAGTGTGATTTGCCCGATTTCACGCAGCGAGCAAACATGAGTACCACCACAGCCATAGGCAGGCAATTTGCCAAAGCGAACCTGCCGCTTCCCTTCGGAAAAATCGATGTGGCGCGGCAGATCTTCATCTATCCATGCGTTGATTTTTGCCGTCAACATCTCTGCGGTGACATTCCCGTTACCGTTAAATGTGATGCGCCCTTCCCCTGGCCAGTGATGAGCTTTGACAGGCTGCCAGCCGAATTCTTCACCCGCAGTGCCAATGAGATGCCCGGCCGAATGCCAGCGCGCATGAACGCGGCGTAATTCATCATCGACACAGAGTGTAACCGGGCCTGGCGCGACTGGTGTGGCCGTACGATGCCATACGGTCTCGCCGTTGGCGAAAACCCGCTGTACGGGTACGTCGCCTATTGTGCCACCGTCAGAAGGCTGCCCGCCGCCCTGTGGATGGAAGAGCGTGGCATCCAGCTCAATCACAAAACCGTCCTCCCCATCGGGAATGCATTGCACAACGTTGGCCCGACCGTGCGTCTCATCGCAGGTGTAGTAATTTCGTGTTGTCATTTTTTCCTCCTGATTGCACGACCAGTATATTATTTTCACTGACTATGATAATCCGTTGTGCTCTCAACACACTTTTGCCTGGCAGACACAAATGAATACCACCCTGCTTCCCGATCTCGCCACCTTTGTTCTGATTGTCGATCAGGGCAGCTTTTCTGCCGCCGCGCGTATTTCCGGTGCGACGCCATCGGCAATGAGCCGCTGTGTTTCCCGCCTTGAACAGGCGCTGGGCAATAAATTATTGCACCGCACAACGCGAAAACTGCGGTTGAGTGAGTCTGGTCGCAGCGTGTACGAACATGCACAGATGATGCTGGAAGCCGCGAAGCAGGCAATGAATGCGGGCAGCAGCGTGCAGGATTGTGCACAAGGCACCCTGACCATCAGCGTCCCCAAAGCCGTGGGGCGATTTGTTATCCACCCGCTCATGGGCGAATTTCTGACCCGTTACCCGCAGGTTGATATACGGCTGCGTCTGGAAGATCGTTATATGGATTTAATTGATGACGGCGTCGACCTGGCACTGCGCATTACCAACTCGCCTTCTCCCGGCCTGCACGGTAAGCCGTTGATACCGATTAAGCACTTGATTTGCGCCACTCCGGCGTATTTGCATCAGCACGGCATTCCCGAGAAGCCAGAAGATTTGCGCGAACATAGCTGCATAAGTCTTGGCGAAACACCCACCGATTCACGCTGGAAATTTCGTAAACGTGGCAAAAGCGAAACCATTCAGACCCATGGGCGCTATGCCGCGAACCATACTGGTGTTCGCCTTGATGCGGTGTTAAATCATCTGGGGATAGGCAGCCTGCCGCTGTTTACCGCCAGTGCGGCACTGGCGCGAGGCGAGATAGTCCAGGTGCTGCCGGACTGGGAATTTATTAGCGACTATTCAGGACAACTCTGGCTACTGTGGTCGTCAGGAAAACATATGCCCGCCAGGATGCGGGCAATGATTGATTATTTAAGTGAGAAAATGCCCCTGGTCTCGCTTACGGCGCCTTACTGAGCACCTCTGCCACCCAGGCGCGAAATGCATCAATATCAATGTCCAGTGCTACCTGCGCATTCGCGGGTTTACCCAGACGATTTTCAATATCCACAACAGTCGTGCCAGCGGTGTACATCCCCTGGGTTTCCACCGCCACAAAGCAGGATTTCAGGGTAAAAATCTCCGGGCGCACCAGCCAGGCAATCGCGCAGAGGTCATGCATACGTAACCCGGTCACCATGCTACCGCTGCGGTAGTGACTAAACAGGGCATGCAGCATTTTCCCGGTTTGATTTCCCGCAGGCAGGGTGGCCAGATAATCCGGGGTGAGTGTGGCAGAGTTAGTCACATCCAGGCCGCACATCACAATCTCCAGCCCGCTTTCAAAGACACGCGCGGCCGCTTCCGGGTCAATGGCGATATTGAATTCGGCATTTGGCGTGAAATTACCACGCCCGGCAGAACCGCCCATCATCACCAGACGACGAATGTTGAACTGGCATTCCGGATAGTGGGATAACAACAGGGCAATGTTGGTCAATGGGCCAATCGCCACCAGCGTGATCGGTTCAGGTGATGCCATCAGCACATCGCGGATCGCCTGAAACGCCGGCTTTGCCAGCGGCTGGCGCTGATGTTCAACAAAGTTATAGCCTTCCATGCCAGATTCACCGTGCACACTCGCCGCATCGCGCAATGGGCGCAGCAACGGCGTCGCGGCACCCTGCGCCACCGGGATACTCGCATTCCAGAAATGAAGCAATTGCAGGGCGTTGCGGGTGGTTTTCTCAAGCGAGACATTACCTGCAACTGTGGTCATCAGTTTGAGATCAAGCTCAGGAGCAAAAAGCGCGGCGGCAATAGCCGCAGCGTCGTCAATTCCAGGGTCGGTGTCGAGAATAATGGGCAGGCGTTCCATAAGTGATTATTCCTCCAGTCCTTATTAGCCAATTGACCGGCGATTAGCTTACTATGTAGCGCATGACTGTGAACGTATTTAGCCGAGAATTGCAATGAAAGTCCCACAGGCCAGTATTTCTGAAACGGTAACTCAGCATCTTGCTGGTCGTATCCTGCGTGGCGAGCTCCTGCCTGGCACCGCGCTGCCGGGTGAAAATGAGCTGGCGACAGAGTACGCCGTCTCACGTACCTCGATTCGCAATGCACTGGCCGTGCTCGCCGCCAAAGGGTTGATCTCTATTCAGGCTAAAAAACGCAGTACGATCACTCACCGTGACCAGTGGAGCCTGCTCGATCTTGATGTTCTCAACTGGCTTTCAAAAGGCCATGTTGACGCACAATTGGTTGAACAGTTGATGATCACCCGCCTCATTTTCGAACCCAACGTCGCGACGCTTGCTGCAATGAACGCGAATGGGCATGACCTCGCAGCGCTGGAAGACGCCCTGACGCTGATGCGGCGCGGACAAAAAGAAGCCGATCGCGAACCGTTTGAAGAGGGCGATATCGCATTTCACCAGGCGCTTCTGCGGGCAGCGCATAACCCTTTTCTTCTGGCGTTAGGTAATGCGTTAAGCGCGGCAATGGTGCTTTCGTTCCGTCAAACACTGGAAGAGGACGTGCGGCTTACCAAAACCGCCATTGATGAGCACTATCGTCTTTTCGAGGCTATTCGTCTGCGTAATGCCGATGATGCTCGCCAGCACATGCGTTCAATCCTTCTCCATGCCGCGCAAAAAAGCATCTGGCAACAGCGGCCTGCTTTCATCGACAGCATTCTCTGATCCTTTTCTGATGTAATTTCGATCAATCTCACAGATTGCGGTTATCTTTTACCCTAGCATTCTTGTATTACAAGATTAACATTGTTGTATTACTTGAAATGAAAAGAGACTGGATAGCCGTTGACTGGGGTACGACCAATTTTCGTGCCTTTCTCATGAATGAAAACCGCGTCATTGCCCGCATATCCGCACCATGCGGCCTGTTGACCATCGAGAACGGTGCGTTTGCTGACACACTTCACCAGCAGTTACGGCCCTGGATCGTCGAGGCTGGCCCTGTTCCGGTGTTGATGGCAGGAATGGTAGGTTCGCAACAAGGATGGCAGAACGTGCCTTATGTCACTCTTCCCGCTGCGGCAAAGGATGTACTGGCCGGTGTACAGCCGGTTGAGACACCCTGGGGAAGTCTGGCATGGATCACGCCGGGTTTATGCGGACAAAGCGCGTGGGATCAACCGGATGTGATGCGCGGTGAAGAGATTCAGTTGCTTGGCCTTAACGCCCTCCATCCGGCACAAGAGCACTACGCACTGTTGCCGGGTACGCACAGCAAACACGCATGGATGAAAAATGGCTGCATCACGGCATTTTCTACGCTGATGACAGGCGAACTCTTTTCCGTCCTTAGCGAACACTCTCTGTTAGGCCGCGCGCTGCCACCGCAACAGGAAGATAATCGTAGTTTTCTCGCTGGCGTCAGCGCGGCGCAACGTTCTGTCCCATTCAGCCACCTGATTTTTTCCGCCCGAACCCGGCGTTTATCGGGAGAGATCGCCGCTGAGCATATCCACAGTTTCCTGTCAGGGCTGTTAATTGGCGACGAACTTTCTACCTTGCCGTCAGGGCAACGGGCCTGGATAGTGGGCTCGACATCACTTACTGCACGCTACCAACTCGCGGCCACTGTGACTGGCGCATCTCTTACTACCGTTGATGGCGATGACTGCTTCCTCCAGGGACTGGCGTTGCTTCGTTCACATCTTCAGGAGCTTACTCCATGAACCACACCTCCTTTTTTGAGCTCTGGCGCCATGAGCCGTTACCTCTGATCGCCATACTGCGCGGCATCACACCGGATGAGGCTGCCGACGCTGCGCAAATCCTGATCTCTGCCGGATTTCGCTGGATTGAAGTTCCGCTTAACAGCCCATCCCCGCTGGATTCCATCAGGATAATGCGCGACGTTGCTGGCGATCGCGCCAGGATTGGCGCAGGCACGGTATTGACTGTCCGCCAGGTCGATCAGGTTGCAGAATGCGGTGGGCAACTGATCGTCTCGCCCAACTGTAACCCTGATGTCATTCGCCATACTCGCCACCTCGGTCTGGTCAGTCTGCCGGGCGTGATGACACCCTCAGAAGCCTTTACCGCCATCGATGCGGGAGCCAGCGCACTGAAATTGTTCCCCGCCGAGTTTCTCAGCGCAGAGTTAATGAAGGCTTTCCGTACCGTATTGCCAGCGGACATAGCCTGCCTGCCCGTTGGCGGAATCCGCCCGGACAGTCAGCAAATGCAACGCTTTCTCAACAATGGTGCCAATGGATTTGGGTTAGGGAACGGTATCTATCAGGCCGGGATAAACCGTGACGAACTTAAGCTCCGCGCCGGGGCATGGCGCAATGCCTGGCAAGAAATAACACGCTGACCTTTTGCACTTTTCAGACAGAAGAACGCCGCACTCTGGCGGCTGATTATTGATTCATACGAGACAATAAAAATGAAAACACCTACCGTCTTTGAAAATGCTGTTTACAGTAAAGTGACCCGCAGGCTGATCCCGTTTCTGATCCTCTGTTACTTTTTTGCCTATCTTGACCGCGTCAATGTAGGTTTCGCCAAACTGCATATGCAGGATGCGCTCAGTTTCAGCGATACCGTCTACGGACTGGGAGCAGGAATCTTCTTTATCGGCTACTTCCTGTTTGAACTGCCAAGCAACCTGTTAATGCAGCGTTTCGGGCCGCGTTTCTGGATCGCCCGTATCATGGCGACCTGGGCGGTACTTTCGGCAGGGATGATGTTTGTGACCACGCCGACCCAATTCTATGTGATCCGCTTCCTGCTCGGCGTCGCGGAAGCTGGCTTCTTTCCAGGGATTGTCTTTTATCTCACGCTGTGGTTTCCGTCCTGGCGTTCTGCGCGCACGCTGGGACTATTTATCCTGGTGACGCCCCTCTCCACGATTATCGGCAGTCCGTTATCGGGTCTGATTCTTAAACTGTTCGAAGACGTTGGCGGGCTGCATAACTGGCAGTGGCTGTTCCTGATAGAAGCCATTCCCTCATTCCTGTTGGCGTTTGTGGTCTTGCGCTATCTGGATAACGACGTTAAATCAGCGAAATGGCTGAATGACTCTGAAAAACAGGTGATTCTGGACGATCTGGCAAAAGATGCTTTACATCGTGCGCAAAGCGCCCACGGAAAGGTCGACAGTTCTCTCAGCGCTATGTTCAAAAACGGCTATGTCTGGCTGCTGGCGCTAACCTTCTTTAGCTTCAATATTGGCTACTACGGCATCAATTTCTGGCTCCCCTCCATCATCAAAACCTCCGGTATCAGTGACGATTTCCAGATTGGTTTGCTGGCTGCCCTGCCCTATATATTCGGCGCGGCGTTTATGGTCTGGAACAGCCGTCACTCCGATTTAAAACAAGAGCGTCGCTGGCACATCGCCATTCCCGCCATCATTGGCTGCGTGGGTTTGACGCTCAGTGCATATTGCAGCGGTTCTACTTTCTGGATGATGACCTGGATTTGCCTCGCCATGTCCGGAACGCTGGCGTTAATTCCTACCTACATCAGTCTGCCAGGCGCCATGCTGTCGGGAACGGCGGCCGCGGCGGGCATTGCGCTGGTTAACTCGATTGGAAACCTCGCGGGTTTCTTTGGCCCAACGGTGCTCGGCTGGTTGAAAGACACCACCGGCAGCACAGACAGTGGGTTGTACATCCTTGCAGGATTTTTATTGCTGGTCGCCCCGCTGATTATGGCGTTACCTGCACGGCTCGCGAATCCAGGGCGGAGTTCTGTCACGACAGCCGCTGACAAGCAACACAACGCCACCCAACACACCTACCGTTAGATTAAATGAGACTGCTATGAAGAGTGAATGTGGAGGATGTGCCCATTGCGGCACGCATTTCAGCCCAATCCTCGAGGGTGACGATGGCGCACTGAAACGCGCCCTGTATAAATCGATGGGGCACACGGACGAACAACTGCGCCGTCCGGTTATTGCGGTTGTGAATAGCTACACCAACGCCACCGCCGGACACGCTAATCTTAACGAGCTTACCGCTCATGTATTAAAAGGGATTGATGAGGCGGGCGGCGTCGGCATGGTCTTCGGCACAATTGCCCCCTGCGATGGCATTGCCGAAGGGCATCTGGGAATGCGCTACATTCTCGCCGCCCGGGAAGTAATCACGATGTCCATTGAGAGCATGATGCGCGCCCATCGTTTTGACGGCATGGTGTTACTCGGCTCTTGCGACAAAATTGTACCCGCCATGTTAATGGCGGCCGCACGGCTGGATCTCCCCGCCATCATGGTCAACGGCGGGCCGATGTATCCGGCGGAATACAAAGGCAAACACTGGGATGGCAATATTGTCACAGAAGCCATCGGCTGGAAAAAACGCGGCGAAATCGACGACGCCGAGTTTGCCCATATTGAAAATATCGCCGAACCGGGGCCGGGTTCCTGCACCATGTACGGCACCGCTAATACCATGTGCAGTATCGCCGAAGTGCTGGGGATGAGCCTGCCGGGCAGCAGCATGTTGCCCGCCGTCTCGAAAGAGAGACGCGCCTGTGCTCTGGAAACGGGCAAACAGGCGGTGACGCTGGTCCGCGAAGGCATAAACGCCCGTAAAATTATCACCCCGGATGCGATTCACAACGCAATGGTCTATCTGCTGGCAACCGGCGGTTCAACCAACGCGATTCTGCATCTCCAGGCTATTCATTACGAAGCGGAGTTAGGCCATTTGCCACTGTCGGCGTTTGACGAATTAAGCCACCACGTACCGCTGGTCGCCTCGCTCTATCCGGCATCCGAGTACGACATGATTGATTTCTGGGAAGCAGGTGGCGTACCCGCAGTGGAGTATGAAATCGCTGCGCTGATGAAGCCAAACGCCCTGACCGTTGTGGGTAAAACCAAGGGCGAGCTGTTGCAACAGGGACATCGCACTTCACGCCCGGAGGTGATTCATACACTGGCGATTCCGGTGCGTAACGAAGCGGGCGTCGCCGTGCTGCATGGCAATTTATCGCCGCTGGGTTGCGTCGTGAAACCAGCGGCCGTCCCGGAAAATCTGATGACGTTTAGCGGCCCGGCGGTGGTGTTCAACAGCGAACAAGAATCTGTCGACGCGATTCTGTCCGGACATATTCAGCCCGGAAGTGTGCTGGTATTGCGCTATGAAGGGCCAAAAGGCGGTCCGGGCATGCCGGAGATGTACAAGCCGATGAAATGTCTGGAAGGGATGGGATTATCCGACAGTTGCGCGCTGATCACCGATGGTCGTTTTTCCGGCTCCAACCGCGGTCTGTTTGTCGGGCATATCTCGCCGGAAGCGACCGACGGCGGCGCGCTGGGTCTGGTGGAAAATGGCGATACGATCAGTATCGACATACCAACACGCACGTTAACACTGCATGTTGATGATCAGGTACTGGCTGCGCGTCGTGCATGCTGGCAACCGGTGAAGAAAGAGGTGCCGCGCGGCTTTTTACGTCTTTATCGTCGCTGGGCGTTACCCGCTGCGCAAGGCGCTGTACTGGCTGACCGGGAGGAGATGGAATGAGTACACATTACACCGCAACTGATATTCGCGGCGTCAATCCAATCGTGGCAATGCCGTTCACTTCACAGGGCGAAATCGACGAGCGCAGTTTTATCCGCCTGCTGGAACATCTCGCCAGCACCGGTGCGCACGGTGTAACGCTGTTTGGCATCGCCAGCGAATTTCCAAAACTTGACGATAACGAACGCGACAGACTGTCGCAGCTTTTCATCAGTACGCTGGCGGGCGGCCCCTTATACCGTGCAATGTCCATTACCGACCACAGTACGGAGCTTGCCGTAAAACGCGCGAGGCGTTACCGCGCTCTGGGCGCAGATGCGCTGATGTTACTGCCGCCGTTCTTTCTGTCACCCAGCCCACAGGCGGTACAGGCGCATATTTATGCGGTACTGGAGGCGGTCGATATTCCGGTGATGGTGCAATATGCGCCAGGTGAAACCGGATTGCCGATCACCCCACAGCAGCTTGCGGATGTGGCTGAACGCTATCCTCATGCCGTCTTTAAAATTGAGTGCAATCCGCCGGTGGAGTACACGCGGGAGTTCTTGCGCTTCGCCCCACAGGCCAGCGTGCTGAACGGTTACGCCGGATTGTATATGTTAAAAATGCTCGAAGCGGGCGGCAAAGGCGTGATGCCAGGATGTTCATTCACCGAAGTGTATGTGCAAATTTATCGCCACTGGCAGGCCGGGGAATACGGGCAGGCCGACGCCCTGCATCAGCGCCTGTTACCCTTTATCCAGCGCTGGATGAGCCACTGTGAGTACATTATTCAGGTGGAAAAAACGGTGCTGCTGGAGCGCGGCATTATCGCCAGCGACTACTGCCGCCGTCCGGGCTGGACGCTAACAGAGACAGATCGTTCAGCAATAGATGATTTCCGCCAAACGTTCGGTTTGTGCTGATGCCATTGAAAAAGGGGTCATCACCCCTTTCATATTATTGACCAACTCTACGAAACTTTTGCCGGATAGCGGCTAATGCCTTATCCGGCCTACAAAAATTTGTATTCTGTAGGCCAGATAAGCTTACGCCATCGGCATTTTAACGTTTGTCTGCAGTCTCACGGAAAGCCTGGCTCCCGTTTATTAATCCACTTGCTGAATATCAAGACGCAACTCTTTCGGTACTTCGAAAACGATGTTCTCTTCACGACCTTCCAGGGGAATGGCTTCCCCGCCGCCGAGTTCCTGCAGACGGGAGATAACGTTTTGCACCAGCACGTCAGGCGCCGACGCCCCGGCGGTTACGCCAACGCAACGGATATCGCGCACCCACTCTTCCTGAATATCAGAGGCATCATCAATCAGGTAAGCGGATTTACCCATACGCTGGGCCAGTTCAGCCAGACGGTTGGAGTTCGACGAGTTCTTCGATCCGACAACCAGTACCACTTCCGCCTGTTCCGCCAGCGCGCGCACGGCTTCCTGACGATTGGTTGTGGCGTAGCAAATATCATCTTTACGCGGCCCGACGATTTTCGGGAAACGCTGACGCAGCGCATCAATCACGTCGGAAGTATCATCCACGGAGAGGGTCGTCTGGGTCATAAAGGAGAGCTTATTGGTATCTTTGATCTCAAGCGTTTGTACGTCTTCCGGCGATTCCACCAGGTACATTCCCCCTTTGGGGTTGCTGTACTGGCCCATGGTGCCTTCAACTTCCGGATGGCCAGCATGGCCAATCAGGATAGCCTCTTCCCCACGACGGCTGGCGCGAGCAACTTCCATATGCACTTTGGTCACCAGCGGACAGGTGGCATCAAACACGGTCAGATCGCGGCTTTTCGCTTCGTTACGTACCGCCTGTGAAACACCGTGCGCAGAGAAAATCAGGATCGCGCCATCCGGTACTTCACTGATTTGTTCAATAAAAATGGCCCCGCGTTCACGCAGGCTGTCTACCACGTAACGGTTGTGGACCACTTCGTGACGGACATAAATGGGCGCCCCATAGATCGCCAGCGCGTTTTCAACAATGCTAATCGCGCGGTCTACGCCTGCACAAAAACCACGTGGGTTAGCCAACAGGATCTGCATGCATCCCCTCCAGTGCCGGTTCCACTTCCAGCACGTCGACATCAAAATGAACGGTCTGTCCTGCCAGCGGGTGATTGAAGTCAACGGTAATAGAATCGCCGTTAATCTCACGGATCACGCCAGGCATTTCGCTGCCATCCATTGCGGTAAAAAGCATAATCGCGCCGATTTCTGGCTCGCCCGCGTCCATAAAATCACGGCGCGAGAAGTACTGAATCAGATCGGGAACCGGCGTGCCAAATGCCGCGTCCGGTTCAAGCGAAAACGCTTTTTTGTCGCCTGCTTTCAACCCCAGCAAATGCTGCTCAAGCCCTTCAGACAGCGAACCGTCCCCCAGACGAAACAGTGCAGGTTTACCATTATTGCGGGTTGACTCAGCGGTGGAGCCATCTTCGAGTTTGAGCGTAAAGTGCACCAGCACCGCGCTATTACTCTGTACAGATTTTGACATGCAGGTTCGCTCACTTGTTTTGCCCGGTGACGATAATGCTTACCGGATCTACGGATAACCCAGGCCGGGCAAGCGTAACGCCGCCCGGCAGGTTTTGTTACGCCTGTTTCTTCGCAGCCGCGTTTGGCAAGAAGCCTTCCAGCACAATCAGCGCCGCGCCGACGCAAATGAAGCTGTCGGCCAGGTTGAAGGTGGCGAAATGCCAGTCGCCGACATAAAAGTCGATCATATCAACGACAAAACCATGCCACAGGCGATCGAACAGATTGCCTAACGCGCCACCGATAATCATCGCGTAGGCGATATTGTTCAGCTTCTGCGACGCTTTTGAACGGTACATCAGCACCGCCAGCACGACGGAGATACCGATGGCGATACCGGCGAAGAACCAACGCTGCCAGCCACCGCTATCAGCAAGGAAGCTAAACGCAGCGCCATAGTTACGCGCGTAATGCAGATTAAGCGACGGGAACAGCGACACCGTATCCCCCAGCGCAAAGTGCTGGAGGATAAGGAACTTGCTGCCCAGATCGATAATCAGCACGACTACCACCAGCCACAACCAGCGTAGCCCTGTTGAAAAGATCGGTTTACTCATCAGGCAAACTTACGTTTTTCGCCGTCACCGGCGACGTTGCTGACACAGCGTCCGCAGATTTCTGCGTGTTCCGCTACCTTGCCGACATCCTGAGTGTAATGCCAGCAACGCGGGCATTTCTCACCTTCGGCTTTGCTTAACGCCACTTTCAGGCCTTTGAGCAGTTCGCTCTGCTGAGCATCAGCAGAAGCCTCGGCATAATCCGCAACTTTCGCACCAGAGGTCAACAGGACAAATCGTAATTCGTCACCCAGCGCCGTCAGCTTCGCCGCCAGCTCCGGTTCGGCGTACAGGGTGACTGCCGCTTCCAGAGAGCCGCCGACTTTCTTGTCTGCACGCGCCTGCTCGATAACCTTGTTCACTTCGCCACGGACTTTCAGCAGCTCGTCCCAGTAGGCGTCGTTCATGGCTTCGGTTTCCGCCAGACCAAACAGCCCCTGGTACCATTCGCCGGTGAACACATATTTCTCGCGCTCGCCTGGCAGGTAGCCCCAGATTTCATCAGCGGTGAAGGACATGATCGGCGCCATCCAACGCACCAGTGCTTCTGCGATATGGTACAGCGCAGTCTGGCAGCTACGACGAGCAACACTATCGGCCTTCGCGGTGTACTGACGGTCTTTGATGATGTCGAGGTAGAAAGAGCCCATCTCGATGGAGCAGAAACGCATCAGACGCTGCACAACTTCATGGAAATCATAAGAGTCATACGCGCTGATGATATCTTTCTGCGCTGCCTGCGCGCAGCCAACCGCCCAACGATCCAGCACAACCATCTCTTCCGGTTTCACCATGTCTTTTGCCGGATCGAAACCATTCAGGTTCGCCAGCAGGAAGCGCGCGGTGTTACGAATACGACGATAGCTGTCGGCGGCACGTTTGAGGATCTCGTCAGATACCGCCATTTCACCGGTATAGTCAGTTGATGCCACCCACAGACGCAGAATATCTGCGCCCAGTTTGTTCATCACGTCCTGTGGAGAAACGGTATTACCGATAGATTTGGACATCTTACGGCCCTGACCATCTACGGTGAAACCGTGGGTCAGTACCTGGCGGTAAGGTGCTTTACCTTTCATCGCGACGCTAATCATCAAAGAGGACATAAACCAGCCGCGATGCTGGTCAGAACCTTCCAGATACATATCCGCGGCGTGACCACAGAATTCCGGACGCGCGTCAACAACAGAGTAGCTTGTTGAACCGGAGTCAAACCAGACATCCAGGGTATCCGGCACTTTCACGTAGTTGTCAGCGTCATCGCCCAGGATTTCACGTGGGTCAAGGTCCCACCATGCCTGAATACCGTCTTTCTCAACGTATTTAGCCACAGCTTCCATCAGTTCAGTGGTGCGCGGATGCAGCTCTTCGGTGTCTTTATGCACGAATAGCGCCATCGGCACGCCCCAGGTGCGCTGGCGAGAGATACACCAGTCAGGACGGTTCGCGACCATCGATTCGATACGTGCTTTACCCCATGCCGGGATCCAGCCGCTCAGGTTCTCTTTTGCCAGACCTTCCTGCTCAATGCGATCGATCTCTTTCAGAGACTGAATGCGCAGGCCTTTCTGATCCATGCTGACGAACCATTGTGGAGTCGCGCGGAAAATGATCGGCGACTTGTGACGCCAGCAGCATGGATAGCTATGTTGCAGTTTTTCAACATGCAGCAGTGAACCATTGTCACGCAGCAGATTGACGATAATGTCGTTTGCTTTGAAGACATTAACACCATCCAGAATCGGATACGTACCCGGCAGGTAGGCACCATCCGGGCCAACCGGGTTAGCGATTTCCAGACCGTATTTTTGGCTGATCGTGTAGTCATCAGGGCCGTGACCACCTGCGGTATGCACCGCACCTGTACCGGCTTCCAGCGTCACGTGATCGCCCAGGATCGCAGGCACATCAAATTCAAGGAACGGATGCTTAAAGCGCATCAGCTCCAGCTCAGAACCTTTCACTACACCCAGCACGGTAAACTCACTGATGCCAGCGCGTTTCATCACGCTGTCTACCAGGTCTTTCGCGAGGATCAAGGCCTGGCCTTCAATCTGCACCAGCGCATAGTCAAATTCCGGGGACAGGGAGATTGCGCGGTTCGCCGGTAGCGTCCATGGGGTGGTGGTCCAGATAACCAGGGAAACCGGGCCGCTAACGCTGGCAACGCCAAACTTCGCTTTTACCGCGTCAGCATCAACGGCATGGAACGCCACGTCGATGGACGGAGAAGTTTTGTCGTAATACTCAACTTCTGCTTCCGCCAGAGCTGAACGGCAGTCTACGCACCAGTGCACCGGCTTGGCGCCCTTGTGCAGATGGCCGTTGCCGATGATTTTACCCAGCGCACGGATGATGTTGGCTTCGGTTTTGAAATCCATGGTGCGATACGGATGTTCCCAGTCGCCCAACACGCCAAGACGGATAAAGTCTTTGCGCTGGCCGTCGATCTGGGCGGCTGCGTATTCACGGCATTTTGCACGGAATTCCGCCGCGGTGAATTTCTCACCCGGCTTACCAAACTCCTGCTCAACTTTCAGTTCGATCGGCAGTCCATGGCAGTCCCATCCTGGCACATACGGCGAGTCGTAACCCGCGAGGCCTTTGGACTTCACGATAATGTCTTTCAGAATCTTGTTAACCGAGTGACCAATATGAATGCTGCCATTCGCATAAGGGGGGCCATCATGCAGAATGAAGGTTTTTTTGCCTTTTTTGGCTGCACGAATGATGCCGTACAGGTCATCATCAGTCCAACGCGCCAGCATTCCCGGTTCGCGTTTGGCGAGATCGCCACGCATCGGGAACCCTGTTTCCGGCAAATTCAGGGTTGATTTATAGTCACTCATCAGATTCTCGGTTCCGTATTTATCACGTAGGCATTTAAGCCGGGTTTGATAGCCCAAACAATGCGCGGGCCGTTAACTCATCACGCGCGATCTGCGCTTTTAGCTCATCCAGCGAAGTAAATCGCTGCTCGTTGCGTATTTTTTTACGCAGTACTACATCTATATGGCGTCCATAGAGGTCCATTACAACATCCAGCAGATGGACTTCAAGCTGCTGGCGAACCCCGGCTACCGTCGGGCGCGTACCAATATTGGCTACACCGGGCAGTAAAGTATCGCCTAAGCCAGCCACTTCTACCGCATAGACCCCTTTGACCGGGGAAACCTGGCGGCGCAGCGGTATGTTCGCCGTCGGAAAACCAATAGTACGTCCCAGTTCGTCACCGTGAACCACACGCCCGGAGATACTAAACGGATGGCCCAGCAGTTGTTCCGCGAGCTCAAGGTTGTCGTCGGCCAGCGCCTGACGAACCGCCGTACTGCTCACACGTGCCCCGCCAGAGCAGAAGGTTTGTGTGCTGGTAACATCAAAGCCGTATTTCAGACCGGCTTTCTGTAATAACAAGAAATCACCCTGGCGACCAGCGCCAAAGCGGAAGTCATCACCCACGGCGAGGAATTTCACGCCGAGTTTGTCAACCAACAGATCGCTGACGAAGGCTTGCGCCGTCAACGCGGCAAAACGTCGGTCAAAACGTACGCACAGTACGTAATCGACGCCACATTCAGCCAGCAGGCGCAATTTTTCCCGCAGACGGGTCAGACGCGCGGGCGCTTTATCACCAGCGAAAAGTTCGAGAGGTTGCGGCTCGAATATCATCACCACTACGGGGAGATCACGGGTACGGCCCTCTTCGCTAAGCCCTTGTAAAAGCGCCTGATGGCCGCGATGCACGCCGTCGAAATTACCAATAGTCAGCACACACCCGTGCGGTGCCTGGCTGAGATTATGTATGCCGCGTATCAGCTTCATGTCTGGCTCAAAACAGTGAAAATCGTCAGAGTATACCTTGTACAACGTGCGACGTTAACCGACGATTGCCCGAACCCGCCAGAAAGGAGAAGGATTTCATCAGGCTGCCTTCTTACCGCATGAAAAACTGGCCCGGAAAGCGATTTTTATAGTGGAAAAGCTGTATTCGATGACCACAAGCTGGTAGAATCCTGCGCCATCACTACGTAACGTAGCGTCGTAGATTAACGGCGCTTATTTGCACAAATCCATTGACAAAAGAAGGCTAAAAGGGCATATTCCTCGGCCTTTGAATTGTCCATATAGATCATATTTGGGAGTTGGACCTTGGCTAATATCAAATCAGCTAAGAAGCGCGCCGTTCAGTCTGAAAAGGCTCGCAAACACAACGCAAGCCGTCGCTCTATGATGCGTACTTTCATCAAGAAAGTGTACGCTGCGATCGAAGCTGGCGACAAAGCTGCTGCACAGAAAGCATTTGACGAAATGCAACCGATCGTGGATCGCCAGGCCGCTAAAGGTCTGATCCACAAAAACAAAGCTGCGCGTCATAAAGCAAACCTGACTGCACAGATCAGCAAACTGGCTTAATCGCCCGCTTGTTGTGCTTTGTGAAAGAACCCGCGTAAAGCGGGTTTTTTTATGCCTGCTTACCTGAGGTCAATGCCGAGTAATGTCCGTAACCCCTGCCGACCTTTCGCGGTGAGTGTGACTTCACGAAAACCGGGCGTCCGGCGGATCCACCCCTGCGTTTCAAAATAAATAAGCAAAACCGCTCCCGCATGACCACCCAGATGAAAGCGCCGCTCACTCCAGTCAAGACAGGCACAGCTACGTTTACGCGTTGATTTACTTTCCAGCGGTAACCCCATCCGGGTAAAAAATGCCAGCCCATTTTCGGTAAGTGACGCCTCATCAGCGGTCAGGTAACCTTTCTCCACCAGCGCATCATAAATGTTTACCGCCAGTTCACCCGCCAGATGATCGTAACAAGTACGCGCATGCCGCAGCGCCACGGGCGTGCGCGTTGCTAAAGGTTTATCCCGCCGCCAGGAAATTCCCATCATCATTTCTATCAACCGGGCAACCTCTTTGCCTGCCAGGCGGTAGTAACGATGGCGTCCCTGTGAAAGGAAACAGACCAGTTGACTGTCAACAAGTTTACTCAGATGTGCGCTGGCGGTAGAGGCGGCAACGCCTGCCGCTACACTTAATTCCGTTGCCGTCCATGCCCGCCCATCCATCAGCGAGCATAGCATTTTGACCCGTGAAGGCTCGGCCATCGCCGCAGCAACCGCCGAGACCGAAAGTTCAAGTGCGTCGTCATCAGAAAGATGCTCAGGATGATGTTGCATAAACCGCCCAGGGTTCTGTTGCCTCGCTGGCAACAATATCATTATCCGTCACCAGTATGAGCTGATTCGCGTGATCGCTGTACTGCACGAGAATATTTACGCCCTGCGTCGCAAGCGCTGCCGCTATCTCACCCAGCTCGCCGGGTCGCTCCTGTTTGAGCTTACGAATAACAGGGCGGCGCAGATCGCGGACATCAAACCCATCATGCTCCAGTACCGCTTTCGCCCGTATGCCCTCTTCCACCAGAAAGTGCGCGTGCCCTTCGTTGCCACAGGTAAAGACGCCACCACCCTCAAGGCCAATACCATTGCTGCCCAATGTCTTGCCCAGTTTCGCCAGTTCACCCGGCAGGTTTTTCAGCACTACGTGAATGTCGTACATCACCTTACCCCCCGGCTTTCCGATGAATATTCCCGTTCCAGCCGGGCAATGCGGATGCGATAAAACGAAAAAATTGCTTCTCGCCCCTCCGTCTGAGCCTCGCGGTGAAAGTGATTATTTTTCCACGTCTGAATGGCCTCCTCATCGCGCCACCAGGATAACGAAAGTATTTTCCCGGGCGTAGCCAGGCTTTGAAAACGTTCGATCGCGATAAAGCCGTCGATATCGGCAAGTAGTGGTTTCAGCTCCGCAGCCAGTTCAAGGTAGCGCTCTTGCTTTGCCGCAACCGCATCGGCTTCGAAAAGTACTGCAATCATGATTTATCTCCTGTCCAGTTAACGAGAGATAAATCTACCGTGCTGAAAAAGTCATGCTTCGGCGGTTAACGAACTATGGAACGTGTTACCCGGGGTCATTAAACAGTCGGGAATAATCACGATTACAGATACGCTGAACGGCGGGATGCTGGATCATTCGTTCGGCAAAAATAGCGTGATACTCTTCCATCACGTTATCCACACGCCCAATTTCAACGATATTCTCATCGGCAAAATAATCTTTTGCATAGAGCGTCGGAGCGACAAAAATGGCATTGTGCGCTGCGCCAAAAGATTTCATCAACGCCGCATCATCAAACTCGCCCAGCACTTCAACGTTCAGTCCCTGCGAATTAAACCAGTTAAGTAACTTGCGTCCAAGCATCGAGCGGCGGCCAGGAATCAGCAAACGGCGCTCTTCAAGGCAGGCAGGAAAGGGCTTTTTAAGTGCGGGTTTCTGGCACCAGAAGCTGACGCTGCACTCGCCAATTTTCACCGAGAAGAGCCCTTCCTGATGGGTGGAATCAATCGGGCAATCCGAAATAATCATATCGAGCTTATGCTGGCTCAACTGTTCGAGCAACATCTCATGCGTGGATTCAAAACAGCGTAAATGGATGGGCTCACCTTCCTGAACCGCAGCATCAAGAATACCACTGACCAGTTGTTTAGACAGGGCATCCGCTACCCCGACGTCAAACAACAAATGCGACTCTTTGCGATAATTAACAATATCCAGCATTTCCTGGCTTAACGTAAACATCTTATCGGCGTAACGAAAAACCAGCTCACCAAGTTCGGTCGGTTCCAGTCCCCTTCCGCGGCGCTTAAAGAGCTTGCCTTGCAGGCGCTCTTCCAGCGCCTTGATTTGCCCGGTGATGGTTTGTGGCGTGAGGTATAACGCTTCCGCAGCGCCTACGACAGATCCCGCCCGGTAGACCTGCCAGAAGTAGTACAGATGGTTGTAGTTGATGTTTGACATCGTGTCTTCGCTCCCTGACTGGCGTTTTCGGGAAGGCCATCGCCCGCCTTCCCATCCTGGGATCAGCGGACTATGCGCGAACGCAACAGGCAGTATCCCACCACCGCCGCCAGGATTGAACCCGTAAGAATGCCTAATTTCGCCCAGGCAACCATATGTGTATCGATGTCACCAAACGCCAGGGTAGCGATGAAAATCGACATGGTGAAACCAATCCCGCAAAGTACGCCGACCGCCATAATTTGTTTAAAAGCAGCCCCCTGCGGTAATTTTGCCAGTTTGAGGCGAAGCGCCAGCCAACAAAAGAGAGTAATGCCGACGGGTTTACCGATAAACAGACCAGCAATCACCCCCAATGGCAACAGTGATGTCAGACCGGCAAAGGTGACCCCTTCAAGCGATACGCCCGCATTGGCAAAGGCAAACAAGGGCAAAATGAGCCAGCCGACCCAGGGATGAATCGCATCGACCACCTGACGAGCCGGAGAGACGCCATCTTTCTCTTTCAGAGGAATAAAGAAGCCCAACACAACACCGGCCAACGTGGCATGAATGCCCGATTTCAATACCGCCGTCCACAACACGACGCCCACCAACATATAAATACCTATCCGGCGAACATTCAGGGCGTTCAGTACTGCCAGCACCATAATGGCCGCCGCCGCAATACCCAGCGATAGCAGCGACAGATCGCTGGTATAAAACAGTGCGATAATGATGATCGCGCCAAGATCATCGATAATCGCCAGCGCCATCAGGAAAATTTTCAGCGCCGGGGGAATGCGGTCACCGAGCAACGCCAGAACGCCAAGGGCAAAGGCAATATCTGTCGCCGCAGGAATCGCCCAGCCGTGGCGGGCTAAGGGATCATGGAAATTAAACACCAGGAAAATAAGTGCCGGGGCGATCATACCGCCCACCGCGGCTATCACAGGGAAAATAGCCTGCTGGCGACTGGCAAGCGAACCTTGCATCAGCTCATATTTCACTTCAAGGCCAACCATCAGGAAAAAGACCGCCATAAGCGCGTCATTAATCCATAACAACATATTTTTATTGATTTCCAGTGCAGCAAACCTGAATGCGACCGGTGTATCAAGAAAAGCCTGATAACCGGCTTTGGTCACATCCAGATTGGCGCAGAACATCGCCAGTACGGCAGCAATGATGAGGACAATCCCGCCTGAGATATCACTGCTAAAAAAACGTTGTAGAAATTTCATGTTCTTCTCTCGATTTACAACTCCCTGGGGGCGCTTATATTACCCCGGTAGAATCTTCGATAAAATCAGATAAATTTTGAGGATAAACTCGGTTTTATCGAGTTTATATAATAATACGGTTAACAATGAGGTGTTCAGGTTTTGCGCGCTTCGCCTGAACAGGGGGCATTATCTAATGGCAGAGAGAGGGCTCGCACGGCAGCAAAGTGCGAGTCTGGTTGTATTCATATTTCATGAAATCAAGGGCCATTGTGAGATTTGCCGGGGACAGGCGCGTCATCTGACCATAAAAAGGATGCGACTCGACATAATGAATAAATCGCGTTGCGGGTAACAGTGTCGCATAGCGCAACTGTCCTGGCTTTTTACTGCCGGTCAAATTGGAGACGGCCATCGCGTAGTCAGGCGTTGAAAAATAGCGCCAGACATTGTTACGAATCCCTCCCGCCAGAAAATATCGCGGTGGACGCGTCTGCTGTTGCGGTACAAGTCCGCGCTCAGCGACAAACGATATATGGCAACGCCCGCGTACCACATCTTCATGATTGGCTATCAGGCATCCTCCATAAATAAAGCATTCATGATCAAGGAAATGCTGAACATTGATAGACCGTTCATCCGTTAATTTTTTCACCAAATCGAAATGACGATATGCAGGCAAAACGGGCTTCACTATCATGCCTGCATCGTTTTTACGCAACGCGGCTATGCCGTAATCAATATCGAATAACGTCGCCCGTTGCGCAGTCAGCTTCTCTTTTCGTTGAACTATGTGAGCAAACGTTCCACTCAATGAACGCTCAGTAAAGCTATGGGTGTACTGATACTCTCTTTCTACGCAGACAGGAGAATAGTTGGTGGAGACGGCAACAACTTTGCCACTGTCCGCCTCGGCGGTTACCAGAATATAAAGCAAATTGCCTGAACCCAAATAAGGCAGTACAAAAGCGCGCGTACATAAAGCAATGTCATACGCCTGGAACATAAACTGTGATTCAAGACTATTAACCTGACGCGCCAGTCGGGAGAATTGTCGGCTCAGTGCAGTACTGTCCAGACGCAGTTCTTTACGCAAATCCATTAAGGTAGCACCTGCCGCAATGCCTTTACTCAACTCGCATAAATTCTCTTTTCCCGAACTCACCTGAGTAAAAAGGAAGGTTCTGCTGCAATGACGGCAAAGGAGCCGATTTTTACCATTCGAAGAATAGCCGTGTCGTTTAAAAGCCGTACCGCCACAAAAAGGACACTGTTTTATCAGTCCTTTCCAGTCTTTATTAACTGCTGTACGAAAAACATTCAGAGAGTGTCTGGAAATCCGTGGAAAGGTAAAACCACATTCGCGACAAAGAATATCTTTATCCTGCGGTTGATAATCGGGGCTGTTCAGAATACCAAGGTTTTTGCAGCCGAATGTTTTGCAGCAGTCCACATCGTGATGACGAAACATAGCTTTTCCTCCCTGAAATGCTCAGTTTGCCGATAAAACATGCTTTATATCTGCCGGAGAGTATCCATTCTCAAACAGGGTTTTCATTGCTTGCATTAACGCAGAGGTGTGAGAAAAGAAGCGCTGATAGCCCTGGCAAAGATAATTATGCGGGAATGCTCCCCCTGCCGGGGGTAAAAAGCGATGTTTCGGACACCCTCCATTGCAGGCAAACATCCAGGGGCAGGTACGACATTCATGAGAGAGATATTTGTTTTTAGCGTCGGCAAAATTGTAGTTTTGCTGACTATTGTTCATCTCTCTGATTGTGGTGTTACAGATATTGCCCAGCTTATATTGCGGGTACACATAATGATCGCAGTTATAAACATCGCCGTTCATTTCCATAGCAAAAGCACTGCCGCATGTCGGGGCAAAAACGCAAACCTGGGGTGGCAACCCACACCACGCCGCGAGAGTTTGATCAAAGAGTTGCACTGAAATGTCGCCAATGTCCTCCCGAATCCACACATCAAAAATCGTCGAAAGAAATTCGCCAAATGCCAGCGAACCCACTGACCAGGGCATCATTTCCGCTTGCCGTTCCTGTGGATGAGCAAGTGATTGTGCATCAGGAGCCGCACTTCGTCGCTCCACCAGCGGGATAAACTGCATATATTGACTACCCAGTGCTTTCAGATAGTGGTAAACCCGAAGCGGGTGGGCGGCGTTTGTTGCATTGACCACTGTCAGGGTATTAAACGCGACCCCATGACGGGCAAGAAGATGGATTGCGCGCTCAACTTTTTCATGCGTTGGTTTTCCCGCCCGCGTAACCCGCCATGCATTATGCAACGCCGCATCGCCGTCAATTGAGATACCAACCAGAAAAGCATTCTCACGGAAAAACTCAGCCCAGCTCTCATCAATGAGAACCCCATTGGTTTGAAAGGTGTTCACAATCTGTTTGCCATTCGCATAGCGTTTTTGTAGCGCGATAGCCTGCTGATAAAACGCAATCCCCATCAGTGTGGGTTCGCCTCCCTGCCAGGCGAAAATAACCTCGTCAACATCCTGTGCAGCGATATGTTGGGCGACAAAGCGCTCAAGGATAGTTTCGCTCATGCGGAAATGTTTGTTTCTCTCGGGGTAGAGTTTCTCCTTTTCGAGATAGAAACAGTACCTGCAATCAAGGTTACATACCGAACCGGTGGGTTTGACCATGACCTGGCAGCTTTTTCTTAACACAGTTTTCGTCCCTGAAATAAAATAACCCGATCCCTCTGTGTGAAAGATCGGGCGGGCAACGCCCTGAGTGGCAAAATTACTTCTTCTTGTTATTAAATGCGTTTAACCCCAGGTAACGGGTGTAGGTTTATCACCGCGCGCTTTCATCAGTGAATCGTTATCAATATCCTGTTTATATTTCAGGAACTCTTCATAGAGACGCTTTTCAACCTCCGGATTTTTGCCAATCTGATTCATGGTTTCAGCCCGATCCTGTTTGAGGTTGTAGAGATATTTCGCCTTCCCTTCGCGATCAATGATCATTTTCCAGTCACCATCACGAAGCGCCCACAAATCAGTCGGCTCGTCCTGGAAAGGCATATCAATACCAAAAATGAGCGGTTTTTCGCGTTTCAATTTAGCCTTCCCGAAGAGAGGCATCAGAGACTGGCCATCAATGGTGCGATCTTTCGGCAGATCGAATTTCATCATCTGTGCAAGCGTCGGCATCCAGTCGAGCCCGGAAGCCGGAGTGTCGGTTACCATCCCCTGCGGCAGATGTTTGCCATATTTAATAATCGCCGGAACACGGATCCCCCCTTCCCAGAGGTTATCTTTGCGTCCACGCAGGCCATCGGTTTCACCGGCCATGTTCAGCTCATAGACTTTACGAGCTTCACGCGTTACCGGCCCGTTATCGCTGGTAAAAATAATGATGGTATTTTCTTCTTCACCCATCGCCTTAATTTTTTCTACAACTTTACCCACCTGCTCATCCATGTAGCTGATATTGGCATAATACTCACCCGGCCCACGCCAGGGTTTATCTGCCCAGTCGCCGTAGTACATATCCGGATGTTTCTTCTGAAATTCGCTCATATATTGCGAATACATATCGAGGTATTTTTTCGGCGAGGCCACAGGGGTGTGCACTTCGGTGAAGGCAACATACAAGAAAAACGGCTTATCCTCTTTCTTCTTCTCGCGCTCGTCCAGCCAGTTGACCACTTCGGTACTGACCAGCTCACCGCTGAGTAATTTCGCTTCGCCTATTGGTTTACCATTACGAATAAAGGCATCCGGATAAACGGCACCATAGCGAGGACGCTCTTTTGCATTTGCCAGTCGTTCGTTAGTAATAAATCCACCCGCATGAACCAATGAGTAATCAAACCCAACGTCTTTAGCCTGGGGCTGGTCTGTGCGATTCGCCCCGGCGTTGAGGTGCAATTTACCCATTAACGCCGTATCGTAGCCCTGCTCACGCAATAAATTGGCTATAGTGACTTCGTTACGACCGATCGCAACATCTTTGCCTGCCGGTATCCAGGAACGAATACCAGTGCGGAAAGGCATACGCCCTGTAAGTAAACCCGCGCGTGAAGGAGAACAGAGCGGCGCGGGGGCGTAATAATCGGTAAATTTGACCCCCTCCTGCGCTAATTTATCGATATTGGGCGTTTTGACAATTTGATGACCATAAGTACCCAGATCACCATAGCCTAAATCATCAGTTAAAATTATCACCAAATTGGGGCGTTTCGCCTCTGCTGCATAAACGGGAGATAATGTGCTTCCTGCATATAACGCCAGACCAATCATACTGGCAACAAATGTTTTCTTCATTTCAGATCCTCTGAAAAATTAAAACTCATAGCCCAACATATAAATCATTTGATCGCCGAATCCGTCATAACCAAGCTTATTATCAAAATAGCGCCAGGTGACAGATGCTTTCCAGCGGGGATAAAATTTCCACGCTAATGTCAAACCGCCATTAATTCCGGTATGTCCATGTTGTTGTTCGGCATACGCATCATTTCTGTCGAGTTCAATTTCATTCCAGTTTGACAAGACAAACTTCTCATTAAAAGCATTAAAGAAGTATGCTGCGCTCCAGCCAATAACGTAACCATTCCAGCCACTGGTTTGCCCATATTTTTTTGAATTGTAATCTCCGGATTGGTTATGTAACCCAACATAGGGTTTGAAAAATCCCCATTTCCCTTGCCAGCCCAGATAACCAAGCCCATAAAACATATCTAAATCATCGCTCCATGCGTTATCCCACTGACCATATAGTTTTCCAAAGAAGGTGTAGTCAGAATCGAAGAGACGGACATGAGTCATCGCGGACACTGTATGGTTTCGTCCCGCAACGGCGTGATTTAAGACATTGCTTTCAAAGAATGAATAAATTTCTGCTTCGCGAAAATTAACGCCAAAATCGGCAGTCGCTTTCCATACTTCACCACGGTGAACATTTTCGAAACCACTATTCCAGTCAGCATAACCGGCATTTACAGAACCAAAAGCCCCTTTATACTCCAGAGACCATGCAGGAAGACTGCACAATATGGTCGTCGATATTAGAGCACACGCCAGCAACTTTCCCTTTTTTTGGGGCATATAATATATTCCTCATTATTATAGTTAACTTGAATGCTTCCATAATAAAAAACGATCTCAGGTAATAATGTAAACGTGGCCAGTTTATTAAAAAGGACAGATTGGTTTGTGATAGAGATATCACATTGATGGATTAGCTAAGTGGCTACATTTCAGGTGTCAGAAAATGTTGTTTTCCGTATCGTTAGCTTATGAAAATAAGAAATTGAACTAATAATTATTTTTTACAACCAGCAGGAAGGATATTGAATTTAGCAGGAAGAATAATCCAGAGAGTTACGTTAATAACATGAGGCACCGTGTGAGGTAATTCTTTTCACACCACGGCGGCAAGAAAAGTACCGTCAAAGAAGGCAAGTGATAAGCCATTTTTGGCTTTGGGAATAAAAAAGGGTTGCGTTAAGCAACCCTCTAAAAATAACGCCTGGTTAACGCGTCAGGTCATCAAAGAACTTTTTGACGCCATCGAAGAAGCTTTTGGAGCGTGGGCTGTTGTGTTCACCTGTCGGCCCACCAAAACTTTCCTGCAAATCTTTAAGCAGCTGTTTTTGCTTATCATTCAGGCCAACCGGCGTTTCAACCACCACGCGACACAGCAGATCGCCCTGAGCGCCGCCACGCACTGATTTCACGCCTTTACCGCGCATGCGGAACAGCTTGCCGGTCTGGGTTTCACCAGGGATCTTCAGATTTACGCGACCATCCAGCGTCGGAACTTCGATTTCTCCCCCCAGCGCCGCCATCGCAAAGTTAATGGGGACTTCGCAGTACAGGTTGTTACCTTCACGCTCAAAGATAGCGTGCTGTTTCACCTGCACCTGAACATACAGATCGCCTGCCGGTGCGCCGTGCTCACCCGCTTCGCCTTCGCCTGCCAGGCGGATGCGATCGCCCGTATCCACGCCTGCCGGAATTTTAACGGACAGGGTTTTGGTTTTTTCTACGCGGCCGTGACCGTGACATTTGTTGCAAGGATCTTTAATCAGCGTACCGCGACCCTGACAGTGCGGACAGGTCTGCTGAACGGCGAAGAATCCCTGACGCATCTGCACCTGACCGGAACCGTGACAGGTCGGGCAGGTCTGCGGCTGAGTACCGGCTTTCGCGCCGCTGCCGTGGCAAATGTCACACTCTTCCAGCGTCGGTATACGGATCTCTTTACTGACGCCGCGAACGGCTTCTTCCAGCGTCAATTCCATGTTGTAACGTAAATCGGCGCCACGCGCTGCACGCTGGCGACCACGGCCACCGCCAAAAATATCGCCGAAGACATCACCAAAGATATCGCTAAAGTCAGCACCGCCGCCAAAACCGCCGCCGCCGAATCCACCGCCGCCCATGCCGCCCTGTTCAAACGCCGCATGGCCATACTGGTCATACGCAGCACGCTTTTGCGCATCGGTCAGAACTTCGTAAGCTTCTTTAATCTCTTTAAATTTGGCTTCGGCCTCTTTATCACCCTGATTACGGTCCGGGTGATATTTCATGGCCAGGCGCTTGTACGCCTTCTTGATTTCGCGCTCTTCCGCTGTTTTGGAAACGCCCAAAATCTCGTAGTAGTCTTGTTTCGCCATCTTTTTTTATCTACCCCTAACATGCGAGCACGGGCGTGGAGAAATCTCCTACGCCCGTGCCGATTAATTACCCTGCATCAGGGCGATTATTTTTTGTCTTTTACTTCTTCGAACTCAGCGTCGACAACATCGTCGTCTTTCGCGTTGTTCGCAGAAGCGTCAGCACCACCAGCCTGCTGCTGAGCGTGCTGTTGCTGTGCGATTTCCAGCAGTTTCTGAGAAGCCTGAGCCAGAGCCTGCATTTTCGCTTCGATATCCGCTTTGTCTTCGCCTTTGAGAGACGTTTCCAGCGCGGTCAGCGCAGCTTCGATAGCGGTTTTGTCTTCCGCTGGCAGTTTATCGCCTGCTTCTTCAACCTGTTTACGGGTGCTGTGCAGCAGGTGGTCGCCCTGGTTACGGGTCTGAACCAGCTCTTCGAACTTACGGTCAGATTCCGCGTTCGCTTCTGCTTCGCGAACCATTTTCTGGATTTCTTCCTCGTTCAGACCGGAAGAAGCCTTGATGGTGATCTTCTGCTCTTTACCGCTGTTTTTGTCTTTCGCGGAAACGTGCAGAATACCGTCAGCATCGATATCGAAGGTCACTTCGATCTGCGGCATGCCGCGCGGTGCCGGGTTGATACCATCCAGGTTGAACTGACCCAGAGATTTGTTATCAGCAGCACGTTTACGCTCACCCTGCAGCACATGGATGGTCACCGCAGACTGGTTATCTTCTGCAGTAGAGAACACCTGGCTGTGCTTGGTCGGGATCGTGGTGTTTTTGCTGATAAGCGCTGTCATCACGCCGCCCATGGTTTCGATACCCAGAGAGAGCGGGGTAACGTCCAGCAGCAGAACGTCTTTAACATCACCCGTCAACACACCGCCCTGGACCGCAGCACCGATAGCAACGGCTTCGTCCGGGTTAACGTCTTTACGCGGCTCTTTACCAAAGAACTCAGCAACTTTCTTCTGCACCATTGGCATACGAGTCTGACCACCAACGAGGATAACGTCGTTGATATCAGATACAGACAGACCAGCGTCCTGCAGCGCAACTTTCAGCGGCTCAATGGAACGGTTTACCAGGTCTTCGACCAGGCTTTCCAGTTTCGCGCGAGTCACTTTGATGTTCATGTGTTTCGGACCCGTCGCGTCTGCAGTGATGTACGGCAGGTTAACGTCGGTCTGCTGAGCGGAAGAAAGCTCAATTTTCGCTTTTTCTGCCGCTTCTTTCAGACGCTGCATCGCCAGCGGGTCGTTACGCAGATCAATGCCCTGATCTTTCTTAAACTCTTCAACCAGGTAGTTGATCAGACGGCTGTCGAAGTCTTCACCACCCAGGTGGGTATCACCGTTGGTTGCCAGTACTTCGAAGGTTTTTTCGCCATCAACTTCGTCGATTTCGATAATAGAGATATCGAAGGTACCGCCACCGAGGTCATAGACCGCGATAGTACGGTTGCCCACTTCTTTATCCAGACCGTAAGCCAGTGCAGCGGCAGTCGGTTCGTTGATAATACGTTTGACTTCCAGACCCGCGATACGGCCAGCATCTTTGGTTGCCTGACGCTGAGCATCGTTGAAGTATGCAGGTACGGTGATAACTGCTTCGGTTACCGGCTCACCCAGGTAATCTTCAGCCGTTTTCTTCATTTTTTTCAGCACTTCGGCAGAGATCTGCGGCGGTGCAGTTTTAGTGCCTTTCACATCAAGCCATGCGTCACCGTTGTCAGCAGCGATGATTTTGTATGGCATGATAGAAACGTCGCGCTGAACTTCTTCGTCCTGGAAGCGGCGGCCAATCAGGCGTTTAATCGCAAACAGGGTGTTTTGCGGGTTTGTCACTGCCTGACGTTTAGCCGGCTGACCAACCAGAGTTTCACCATCCTGGGTATAAGCAATGATAGAAGGCGTGGTGCGGTCGCCCTCGGCATTCTCCAGCACACGCGCGGTGGTGCCATCCATAATCGCTACACAAGAGTTGGTAGTACCCAGGTCGATACCAATAATTTTACCCATCTAAACGTCTCCACTAAAAATTCGGTCAACATGTGGTTGTGAACCTGTAATAAGGGCGAATCGTGCGGTTTCAACTACCCTCGTTCGTTTTTTTTCAGGTCCACACATTGCGGTTGACTACAAGATGGGGTCGCAACGAAGCTCATCAAGGGGTAAGGAATAAAAAAATTTATAATTTCCACCTGTTCAGATCATAGACACAGCCAGTGGCGCTATTTATGATGCCGCGCCCCGCTTCCTCTACATTGATGCGGGGAATACATTTCATCCTTCAATGTTGATTTATTTTGAGGAATTATGGGCAAGCCAAAATTCATTTTGGCAAAGAAAATATCACATAAATAGCAATGATAATCATTTCCAAATAGAAGATTTGATGATAAAATAGAAACTGACCAATAAACCACACAAAATAGGAGACCTATTGACCCCAACGCCCATGCTGCCAACATTTGCAGCCCCGGCCGATAAGGAACGCGTGATCCTCGCTGCGATCCTGAATGACACCGGCCTCCGTGCTACAGTCCCCCGGATTAACGTCCTCCATTACCTGAACACAATCGATATTCCCGTAACCGCTGAGATGGTTTCTCGCTGCGTTGATCTGCCGCTATCGACTGCGTACAGAACGCTCACGGCGCTGGAAGTCACTCACCTCGCCGGGGTCACTTTCGGACGCGGGGACGTCACTCGCTGGTTTAGATTCTGCCCTGAGACACCCCAGCATTGCGCCTCCTGCGGGCAGAGTTTTTACGGCGAATACGCCTAACCACCTGATACACAAATACTGACGAGATGACCGCATGAACGGTCACATCAAATGACGCTCAACACAGAGCGCCAGCGGCCTGCTATGGCCTTTATTCAACGATTACAGAGGATTATCAAATGGCAAAGAAGACCGCACAGAGCGCTGCTGAGAGCGATTTAAAGGCGTTTATGACTGAGGCCGCCACCCGCTATAAACCCGACGCCGCCGTGCTGGCCGCGCGTATAGATACAGCCGTCCAACGGTACACAGCTACAAGCACCACACAGCGTTTCAACGCCGCCGCGCCGCTGGCAATCCAGCAACTCCAGGAGAGGATATTGGAAGGGTGGAGGTACGATATCGGCATCCCTCAATCCGTTTATGTTGCCGGTACGGGGAATATGAGTATCACGCTTCGCAAACCGGCGGAGCTGGTGGAGCGGGAGATCGCCGGCCTGAAACGACAGGTGGAAGAGGGCTATCACAACGAACTCGCCGCCGCGATGGAGCGTGAGGTAGACAAACTGGTTCAGGACGCCGCTAACGAGGCACAGCGCCGAGCAGAGGAAGCCGCCGCCGCAGAGCGTGATGCTATGCGCCAACGCCTCCGCGATATGCTCCTGACAGGGGCCACTGTATGACCGCCACTAAAAAGGGGCCACCATGCCCCGCTTACATCGACCCGGATGCACTGGAACGAGCTATTGCCGCCGCTCGCAAAATCAAAGATGCCAACCCGGACAAGTACAAATCGCTGCCCGTCCAGCCGGAGGTTAAACAATGAAAATTTATGACATCACAGTGACAGGAACTACCGCCGACTGGCTGACCGCCACGCGCGGGAATATGCCTCTGCCGGTATTCGTCCGTAAGCTGCTGACTGAGATCGCCAGCCAGCCCGAGAAATACAGTGATCTGACCAATACAATTAACGACTCAGTGGAGTGCAAATGCCAAACCCGAACAACGAAAAAATAATTGATAACGCCGCCAATGATTCCGATGGGATCTACATCGACGAAAAAAACGGACATGAGCGACTGGCACACCAGTTTGCGGAATACCTGATTAACCTGGGCTTCATCTATCTGTCCCGGAAAAATGGCGCAGACCTGTACAGCACGTTGACAGGTAAATTCCATCCGTTCCACGCGGAGACTAACCTCTATCAGCAGTGGCTGCGAAAACAGTCAGAGCACAGACGTAGTGGTCACAATCCCCTGTTACACGATATTCTCCGCCAGCGGATTAAATATGCATCGGCGCGCGAGTTTATCCCCGGAGGCGCACGCCCTCTGGTATACGAGGCGGACGGTGTACCCGTGCTGAATACCTGGAAGCCATACGAACCACAGACAACCGCCGCAGCCGGTATTGATTTGTCACTCTGGACAGAATATCTGGAGCGCCTTTTCCCGGACGCTGACGAGCGGCACACCGTTGTGCAATGGCTGGCGCATATGTTCCAGTACCCGGAGGTTAAACCCTCATGGCACCTCATGCTGACGAGTGCGACCGGCACAGGGAAGGGATTCCTGTTCGATCAGGTTCTCTCACCTCTGCTATGCGGGCAGGCATCGTTACTCAGTTCGTATGACAAACTGACTGGTCAGTTCAGCAATGTGATCGCCAATAATTTGCTGGTGTTTCTGGACGATTGCCGCAGTAGCTCAAAATCGCTGCATACCCGGTTGAAATCCCTGCTGACAGAGCGCCGCCAGCAGATCGAGGAGAAGCAGGAGCAGGCCCGGATGGTCTCAACCTATACCCGGTTTATCCTCGCCAGCAACGAGCGACGCCCGATCCGCTTTTCACCGAACGAGCGCGAGCGCCGTTGGTTCGTCGTCCGGTTCATGGAGCATCGCCATAACCCAGAGGAGACCGGCGAATTTATCGGTCGATTAGCACAATGGTTAACGCAGGATGGCAGCCTCGATGCCATTTACTGGTGGTTGATGGCCTGTGACCTGACCGGATTCAACCCGCATCATTGCCGTGCGACTGAGACACTGGCGGAGATGCAGGAACAATCGCGATCCATGCTGGATATCGAGTTATCCGACTGGCTGGAGTCAAACCGGGTATTCAAAATGGAAACGGTACGCCTGCTGTTTGATGCACCGGCAGACCTGATTAAGCACAGGCTGGAGGAACTTGGATATCGACAAGCGCCAATCAATACCAATGGTGCTGGTGTTGACCGTTCCCGCTACTGGTTCCCGGCAGACTGGAAGCCCAAACAAGCGGCGCAGTGGCTGGAGGATGCAGCAGACGGTACGACAGAGCAATTCTGACAGGGAGCTATACGCTCCCTTTTTTGCATCCATCAGTCGAAAAATCCCAAATAATCCCACCCATAAAGCAAATAATCCCACGATAATCCCAGCATGGAAATCAATAAAACACCTATAAATCAATACGTAAAGTGAATAATCCCAACAATCCCAATAATCCCACGACCTTATTTATATACAACGTAGTTACTGTGGCGCACGCCAGTAAGCAACAGGGGCAGCCGTAGGCAAAGCGTAGCGCCGTGTGCAAATCCTAAAGCGGCTCTGTTCCTGCTCAGGGACAAAGACGGTGCTGGTGGAGGAATGCATATGCAACGCCGGATCGCTAAACAAGGTTCGACTCCACCGGGCCAGCCTTACGCACACGAAAAAATATCTGGGGTCATTTCCCATGACAAATTTGACGACAGCAGACGCACCAACGCCCACGGCGATCCGCACGTTGCCGATTTTCTCACATTAAAAGGCTACAAAATAAAGCGTTGTATGAGTGAAAGAGAAAACCACGTTCAAGTTTTCACAAAGGGTATACCCGAAATGAAGAGCGTAATCGTGAATAAGGTCATTCACAATGAGTAGTAAAAATTGACTCTATGTAGATTATTCACGTAAGATACCAATATGACAACTTAATATGAAAAAAGATAATGACAACGACACACGCATACCTCAGGGCATCCACCGACGACCAGGACGCGACACGCGCTCTTGATACACTTAATGAGTTTGTGGAAAAACACCAGCTAACAAATGTTGTTCACTACGTTGAAAACTTCTCTGGTGCCAAGCTGGAACGCCCGGAACTTACCCGCCTGATTGCCGCAGCCAAAAAAGATGACTTTTTGCTGGTGGAATCTATCGACCGCTTGACCCGACTCCCCGCAGCACAATATGAAGCCCTAAAGGCTCGTATTGAAGTGCGCGGCTTACGTGTCATTGTTGTGGATCTGCCAACCTCCCACGATGCATTAAAATCCAAACCAGGTGATCGCATAATAGAGCTTATCAATGGTCTGATGATGGACATTGCCGCCCATTACGCACACGAGGACTACACCAAACGCCGCCAGCGTCAGGCACAGGGCATCGCCAAGGCTAAGGCTGAAAACAAGTACAAAGGGAGACCGGCAGATATCAATCTGCGAAGTAAGATTGAGTCGTACCTCAACAAAGGCGGGAATACCTATGCGGAGATCGCGAAGTTATGTGATTGCTCCGTCGGCATGGTCGCCAAGGTGAAGAAAATTATTGAGGCGATCTGACATACTGCGACCACCCGCACACTACGGATATTTGCCCAAGATCCTTCATGGCGTTTTCGAGTGGAAGCAATCAGTTAGACAGTGCAGCCCATGCGCCAGCCGTACAATCACCGGCAGGATATTTGCAGCCCGCCGGTTTAGATATGGTGGGGATATCAGCGATCTCGCGCCGGGGCGGGGGTCAATACGACCTGCCATATTCAGTTGGTCAGTTAAACCGGCAGCGGCTTCCAGATGGCGAACCAATAAGGAACATCATTTTTTCGCAAAGAATACTTACTGTCTGCCCTTTTCTCAAACTGGCGGCTTTGTTTTTTTCAGTTTCTTCCATACCAAATCGAGCAGGCATGAATTCATTACCACTTTGTAGTAAAACCACTACACTACCGGTGAAATCCTTATCAATACTCTGGACTACACCTTTAACCTCAACTTTTCGACCACCAATCTTGTCATCCGCTGCAACTTCATTTTCATCGTACATTGCCGTTAATGCTTTGGCCGTGGTTCGATAAATGCCGTCATCAGAGGCGACACTACCGTTTTCGGTCGCAGTAGATTGCTTCGGATCACTTAATCCAGCAGTGAACTGAGACATAAAACCCTTTTGCACTATATAACTCACGAATTCACTACAAGTATGAATTTCAGTCTTGTCTTGTGCGATGGTTTTCCCTTTCTTCTTAAGATTCACGCCTACGGCAGCCCCGAGCATAACGGTATCATGGATTGTAGAATAGGCAGAGGTGCCTTTCTCCATGCCCTGTGTGGCTTGAACTACCAACCCTTTTGTAGATTGCTCAACCGGCATGTTCGCATCGATCCCACCTTTCAATGCCAATTCACAGGTAGTGCTAAATAAAGTGCTAATGTATCCCTCGGCAGAATTACGATATGGTTGCAGGTTAACAGCAGAGCTGGGAGATGGTTGCTGGTCAGCTACAGAAGCGAAAGAAAAAACGATTAAAGACAGGGTTATAATTTTTTTCATATCCATTCCTGAGAAAAAATAAAATTGAATTAATGTTTAGCTACTTACTAACAAACCACGACGCTTTTAGCGGAGGAAAAGCGGATAACATCTCATCAACTTTGTCATACTGCGCCTTTATCAACTCGCCGAACTTTGAAGACAGGTCAGACTCAATGCCATCATGCATATCAACATTCCGATCTTCGATATGTATGGAGTACCCTCGGGAAAGCCTGCCTCTATCATCAGCCAGAATCTCCCCCCGGAAAATAAATCGCTGATGATCATAACCATCAAAGATTAACCTCAAGGCTTTATCTCCTCCTTTACTGATCGTGACGCGGCCTATAACAGCCCGGACAACCTCCCGGATATTCAACCGGTCTGGATCTGTTGTGTCCTCAAGCAATGCAGGGGTTATCAACTCCATCGTATCAACGATTTTTTCAATCTGCTGGTCACGGGAACCTTGCAACAATTCGCGCTGAGTTAACTTGTCCAGATCAACCAAAATGGCGGACTTTCTGGACTCCAACCCTTGAAGTAAAGCTACCAAAGAGCCAAGATTTCCGCCCATTGATATCGCGGTAGTGGTGTTATCGATCTGCGACTGTATAGCCTCCAATTCACCCCGTTTAGAATCTATCAGCCCGGAAATGGATTGCTCTGAATCCTGCTTATCCATCACCAGCGAGATATAACCGGTTATGAGCGGCTGTAACAAACATCGCTCAACCAATTCCCCCGAGACGCTCCATGCTTTGCAAGACGACATGCGCTTTTTACCTGACTCACACATATAGCGGATTTTTTCCTGTTTACTAAAGGAGGTCATAGCACCGCCACAGTGACCACAACGCAGAATCCCCATACCAGAAAGCAGTGTGATCACTTGCTTCTGCTCCCCTTGCGGCATCTTGTTGTTGCTGGCTACATCTTGAAGTCTTGCAAACTCAGCGGGTGTACAAACGGGCGGAAAATAGTTTTCCAGATGATGAGTAACGTTGTTCAGGGTTAAAACCTTCTCCCCCATCAACGCACGATTCAACCGCATCTTCTTAATATTCGGCACCGTCCAGCGCACTTCTTTTTTTTCGTTCTTACTCTTCTTACCTGCCGGTGGCGGATAAATCTTACAGTTATCGTTCAGATAGTTGGTCACCCGATAGTTACCCCAGCCGGACAATAAGAGCCTTACGGCCTCTTTTGCGGCTTTGAAGTGTATCGGGTGCTGCTTGACAGATTCATTATTTGGCCCGGAAGCGTCGATCCACCAAGGAGAAGAACCCGCACTTTTTATGTTTACAGGAAGCCCGGAACGGTATCGTTCTATAAGTTTAAGCGTGGTTTCAAAAGCACGTTTTTGCTTGGTGAGGGATTCCTCATTGGCTCTCATGAATAGCAGTATGGACAACATCAGATCCGTGGGATTCTGATTCACGCTATCGCGGGTAAAGGTCTTCCCATCCATACCGGTGACCAGAGTCAGCCCCAGACGCAGGAGACGGAGGAATAATTCATTGGCGGTAGTGGCATCGGCACGACTCAGACGATCAAGATTTTCTACATACAGCCACGAATCAGAGGGAATAACCCCACTTTCTACAGCAGAAATAAATCCTGCCAATTTACCGCTTGTGCTATTCTTCGCGCGAAACGCTGAGACGCCCGCATCAAGGAGCTGGACGTACTCCAAACCATGAATAGCAGCGTACTGTTTCGCCTTTTCAGTCTGACGCTCCAGGGAGGTATTCCCTGTTTGTTTGTCAGTGGACCACCTTACATAGGAATAGAGTTTTTTCATGGCTCACACAGAAAATAAGAAAGATTCTGAGATTATCACCTTTTCGAACTTGGGCAACATCAAGTTGGCTAATCCGGCTCCGCTGGGCCTTATGGGCTTCGGCATGACCACTATTCTGCTTAACCTGCACAATATTGGCATGTTCCCGCTGGATGGTATTATCCTGGCTATGGGTATTTTCTATGGTGGTATCGCGCAGATTTTTGCGGGTCTGCTGGAATATAAAAAAGGCAACACTTTCGGTTTAACCGCATTCACCTCTTACGGTTCCTTCTGGCTCACCCTGGTTGCAATCCTGCTGCTGCCTAAAATGGGTCTGGCAGATGCGGCGAATGGCCACTTCTTGGGTGTCTATCTGGCTATCTGGGGCGTGTTCACCCTGTTTATGTTCTTCGGCACGCTGAAAGGCGCACGTATGCTGCAGTTCGTCTTCCTGAGCCTGACCGTGCTATTCACACTGCTGGCGGTAGGACACCTGGCGGACAATGAAGGTATCGTTCATGTAGCCGGCTGGATTGGTCTGGTATGTGGCGCAAGCGCTATCTATCTGGCGATGGGTGAAGTTCTGAACGAGCAATATGGCCGTACCGTTCTGCCGATTGGCGAACAAGAGCAGCACTAATCCCTGTTTCGTGCCTGCACTGCGGGCACGAATTCCCCCCTTTTTGCCCTCCTGTTGATTACGCATTCACCCACTTTATGGGATGATGACGGCATTTCTTCGCAGACAGAATCTGACAATGACTACGCTTTTCCAGGGCCGTGCTTACTGGTTACAACGTTGGGCTGCGCTTCTTCTTACCGGGATGATGGCCGGGCTTGGCGGGATGTTGCTCGCCATGCTGCTACATGAAATTCAGCATCTTGCATATGGGTATAGTCAGAACCAATTGATAAGCCCTCGGACATTTTTAGAGGGTGTGACGGATGCCAGCGCGCAGCGACGCTTTATCGTGCTGGTCGCCGCCGGCATCGTTGCCGGCGCAGGATGGTGGCTACTTGCGCGTTATGGCCAAAAGCGCGTCAGCATCAGTACGGCGGTAAATACCCCCGAGAAACCGATGCCACCGCTCACCACACTTATTCATATTCTGCTGCAAATCATCACCGTGGCGATGGGCTCGCCGCTCGGGCGCGAAGTCGCTCCGCGTGAAGCGGGCGCGTTCTTTGCCGGGGGCACAGCGCGGACATTGCGCCTTACCCCCGCCGAAATCCGACTGATGACCGCCTGCGGTGCGGGTGCGGGACTTGCTGCGGTATATAACGTGCCGCTGGCGGGAGCTATATTTACACTCGAAGTCTTACTGGTGAGTTTTAGCTGGGATGCGGCTATCGCGGCGCTGGTCACATCGGCGCTGGCAGCCTGGGTCGCGACCCTGGGACTGGGGGATGAGCACCAGTATCACTTCACGACGGAATTTGCCGCCACCTCGTTGATTTTCTGGAGCGTGCTTTGTGGGCCATTTCTGGGTGCGGGCGCTTTTCTTTTTCGTCGCCTCACCCAATATGCGAGCAGCAAAGTACGGGATAACTGGCAAATGCCCGTGGTCAGTCTGATTGCCTTTACGCTGTTGGGTATCTTTTCCATCTGGTTTCCGCAACTTCCCGGCAATGGCAAAGGGGCCGCGCAGCTGGCGTTAAGTGGCGAAATGACGGCCTGGCTTGCTGTCGTTTTACTGGTACTGAAAGTATTGGTTATCTGCGCGGTGATTCGTGCAGGGGCGGCTGGCGGATTGTTGACGCCTGGCCTTGCCGTCGGTGGGTTACTGGGGTCGCTGCTGTTTATGCTTGTCGGGCCGCTTTTCCCCGGTAGCGACATGGAAAGCTTCGCCCTGTTAGGCGCTGCCGGGTTCCTGGCCGCCTCAGCGCATATGCCCGTCACCACACTCGTCTTAGTGATGGAATCAACGCGAATGGACCACAGCTTCCTGATACCTGCCGCATTATCAATCGCAGGGGCGTATGCCACCTGTCGCGCGCTGGAAATGTGGCAGGATGCGCGTTTTTCGACCAAAACCATAACCGCAGCTAAACGAGATAGTAATAAAAATCCCATTTAATTGATAAGCATTATCATTTCAAATATGGTCGCCGGGAGCATCCCGGATATTGGATATCATGCAACAGCCTGGACAGGAACGTTGGGGGATACATCGATTCTGTTGTGTTGCATAAGGTAAGCCAATGAGTTCCCCTCTTGTCGCCAGTATTAAGCCTGACGAATCCGCAGTGTCGTCACATTACAGAAAAATCGTGCTGCGGCGTTTCGCGCTCTCTGGCGTGATCCTGACGTTTATTCTGCTGTCACTGGTTCTGGATTTCACCATCGGGCCTTCCGGGCTCTCTCTTTCTGCGCTCTGGCATGCGCTTGTTGATGCCGGATCTGCCGATGCGGGAACGCGCGTTATTGTCTGGGAGTTACGCCTGCCCATTGCATTAATGGCGATCGTTGTCGGGATGGCGCTCGGTCTGGCGGGGGCAGAGATGCAGACCATCCTCAATAACCCGCTCGCCAGCCCCTTTACTCTCGGTGTCTCCTCCGCCGCGTCATTTGGTGCCGCGCTGGCTATCATTCTTGGCTTTGGTATTCCGGGCATTCCCGACCAGTGGGTTATCTCAGTTAACGCCTTTGTCTTCGCCCTGCTGGCCTGCTTTATTCTTGATGGCATCAGCCGCTGGACGCGGGTGGCAACATCGGGCGTAGTGTTATTTGGCATTGCGCTGGTATTCACCTTCAATGCGCTGATTTCCATTCTGCAATTTGTGGCCAGCGAAGATACATTACAGGGACTGGTCTTCTGGACCATGGGCAGTCTGGCGCGCGCCTCATGGGACAAGCTTGCTATTCTCAGCATCGCCCTGCTTCTTATCGTGCCCCTGTCGATGAAAAATGCATGGAAGCTTACGGCCCTTCGCCTGGGGGAAGACCGGGCCGTCAGTTTTGGTATCAATGTGCGCAAACTGCGTATGGCGACACTGCTGCGCATTAGCATAATCTCCGCGCTGACCGTGGCCTTTGTTGGTCCGGTTGGCTTTATTGGCCTGGTGGCTCCACATATTTCACGCATGCTGTTTGGTGAAGATCACCGCTTTTACTTGCCCGGCAGCATGTTGACTGGCGCCCTGGTACTTTCGCTGGCGTCTGTGTTATCGAAAAACATTGTCTCCGGCGTCATCATTCCCGTAGGTATCGTTACCTCACTGGTCGGCGTCCCGTTCTTTCTGAGCATCATCATTCGCCATCGGGGGAATTTATGACCGACGGACTGCGCATCCATGCTCTGCATACCGGCTATCGTAAAAAGAAAATTATCGACGGGCTGACCACGCCAGTACTGCCACGCGGGCAAATCACCGCCCTGCTTGGGCCAAACGGTTCGGGCAAATCCACCCTGCTGCGCGCGCTTGCCGACCTCAACCCGGCCCGGGGACAACTGTGGCTGAATGGCGAAGATTTGATGACGCTGCCCCCGGCAAAGCGGGCGCAAAAGGTGGTTTATCTGCCGCAGTCATTGCCGCAGGGTGTGCATCTGCATGCGCTGGAGTCAGTCATTGTAGCCCGACGCGCCAGCGGCTTCTGTTCCGGGGAAAACGTTGAGCAAGAGGCCTACGACATTCTGCATAAGCTCGGCATTTCACATCTGGCGATGAGCTTCCTCGACCAGCTTTCCGGTGGGCAGAAACAGCTGATTGGCCTTGCCCAGTCCCTGATCAGGAAACCGGACCTTCTGCTGCTGGACGAGCCACTTAGCGCACTCGATCTCAACTATCAGTTCCATGTAATGGATATCGTCGCACGCGAAACGCGTCTGCGTAACATCGTGACGGTGGTGGTGATCCATGACATCAACATTGCGCTGCGCCATGCCGAATATGCGGTGATGTTAAAAAACGGCGCACGGGTTGCCAGTGGTATTCCAGGCGAGGTCGTTACACCCGCGAACCTGGCGACAGTCTACGGGGTAAAAGGCCGGGTCGAATATTGTTCGCAGGGACTACCACACGTGGTAGTCGATGGATTAACAACCTAAAACAGCTATCAGACGGGGAAGAGATGAATCTGAAAAAGATAATCATGGGGATCGCGCTGATCTTTGCGCCACTGCTGGCGATGGCGCAAGACTGGCCAGTTACGGTGACGGATCTGGATAACCGCAGCGTTACGATCCCGCAGGAGCCGCAGCGCATCATCCTGCAGGATGGCCGCGATATTCTGGCGCTGGCACTGCTGGAGCGCGACGATCCTTTTACCAAAGTGGTCGCGTGGAACAACCTGCCGAAAAAACAGGACACGGAAACCTGGAATGTCCTCAAGCGCAAATGGCCGGAAGCCGAAAAGATCCTGGATATGCAGTTTTCGGATCAGGGTAATGTCGATCTGGAAACAATCATCTCGCGCCATCCTGATCTGATGATTGCGCAGCTGCGCGCCAAACCTGCACTGGAACAAAGCGGTGTGCTGACCAAACTTGAGGCATTGCATGTACCGGTGGTGTTTGTCGATTATGAATTGCATCCGGTAAACAACACCCTGCCCAGCATCGCGCTGCTGGGTAAAGTGCTCGGCCAGAATGAGCGCGCAAAACAGTACATCAATTTCTATCAGCAGCGTCTGAACATGCTGCATCAGCGTCTGGCCAATACCCACAAAAAACCACTGGTGTTTATCGAACCCATTGCAGGTGTCGCAGGGCTGGATAATGGCTGTTGCTTTACCCATGCCCGCAATGGCTGGGGTGGTCTGGTCGAAGCGGCGGGCGGCGTGAACATCGGTTCACAACTGTTGCCAGGGGCAGCGGGAAATGTCTCAGTAGAGAAAATCATCGCCATGAACCCGGACTACTATCTGATGACCGGTTCAAAACGCCCGGGCAAAGGGACGGCTATTATTCCATTCGGCTACAACGTGGACGAAAAAGCGGTAGCGTCTGCCTTCGGTGCCTTACTGGCACGTCAGGGCGTCAGCAGCATTCCTGCCGTTACCCAGGGTCATACTGGCGCGCTCTATCACCACTTCTACAATAATCCGTACAACATCGTCGCCATTGAAACGCTAAGTAAGATCTTCTACCCGGACCTGTTTAAAGACATCGATCCGCTGGCGGATTATCACACCATCATCAAGGATTACACCAGGATCCCCGATGACAAAATCATCCTGAGCTACACGCCTTCGCATTAATCTTTCTGAGCGCCATCGTCCGATGGCGCGTTTTTTATCAAACTTGCGCTTAGCGTGTGGACTTCGCCAGCATCGGGCTCTCTGTAGCGACCAGATCCTGGCGCAGCCATAACCCCAGCCCCAGGCCAATCAGCGACAGCGCCAGCACATACCAGGCGGGCGCCATTGGTGAAATGCCCATCAGCATCGTTACCGCAATCGGCGTCAAACCGCCAAAAATGGCATAAGAGACATTGTAAGAGAAAGAGATCCCGGTAAAACGCACTTCCGCCGGGAAAGCGCGAACCATTACATAGGGCACAGCCCCTACAACCCCAACGCAGAAACCGACCAGCCCGTACAAGACAAACAACTGCTCAGGGTGGTTGCCCGTCAGGTGATAGAAGGACCAGCTTGAACAGGCCAGCATGATACTGCCGACAATAAAGGTTTTGCCGGGGCCAACGCGGTCTACCACCAGCCCGGCGGTCAAACAGCCGAAACAGAGCATGATCGTAGCAATACTGTTCGCCTGCAGGGTCAATGCCGGCGCGAAACCATACTGTTTTTGTAGCCAGACGGGAGACATCAGAATAACCACCACAATCCCGGCCGAAAGCAACCAGGTCAGCAGCATTGAGATCACTACCGCTTTTTTATGCTTCATGACGACGGCTTTCACCGGTAGCTCTTGCGCCAGCGCTTTACGCTGCTGCATTTCGAGGAAAATTGGCGTCTCCTGTAACCAGCGGCGCAGGTACATCGCCACCAGACCAAACGCGCCACCCAGCAGGAAAGGTATACGCCATCCGCCATCGTGAATCGCCTGCTGCGTCATGCTGGTATTGATGAGCGTTGCGACAACAGAGCCAAGCAGAATCCCGACAGTCAACCCGGCAGTTAATGTTCCGCAGGCAATCCCGATACGGCGTTCCGGTACATGCTCCGCCACAAATACCCACGCGCCTGGCACCTCGCCACCAATCGCCGCCCCCTGTAACACGCGCATTAACAGCAACAGCAATGGTGCAACGATGCCCATTGAGGCATAAGTCGGCAACAGACCAATCGCCAGTGTGGGTACCGCCATCAGCAAGATGCTCAGGGTAAACATTTTCTTACGCCCCACCAGATCGCCAAAATGGGCCATCACGATGCCCCCCAGCGGGCGCGCCAGGTAACCCGCAGCAAAGATTCCAAACGTCTGCACCTGACGTAGCCACTCCGGGATGTCTGCCGGGAAAAACAGCTCACCGACAACGGCGGCAAAGAAAACGAAAATGATGAAGTCGTAAAACTCAAGCGCACCGCCTAACGCGGCAAGCGTGAGGGTTTTGTAATCCTGCTTATTGAGGGGACGTGTGTAGTTTGACATAACGGACCATTTGTAAAGAGGAAGTGTTGATTTCGTTTTTACGTAAACTGTAAATTTAAAATTACTATACCGTAAATAAATCAACACTCCAGTGCCCGTATAACTTAATTTAAAAAACGCCTGTTTTTAGGATATTGTCGCGCGAATCGCATTTTTTGGGCGAAAAGCCGCTACCACACTGGGATCGGTTTCAATATAAGGCCCTTCGAGGAGCTGTACACAATACGGTACACTGGCAAAAATACCCGGCACAATAACCTGACCATCTGCCTGTTTCACACCTTCAAGCGTCTCTTTGATGGATTTTGGCTGTCCTGGTAAATTCAGGATCAGCGCTTGCTTGCGGATCACCCCCACCTGACGGGAGAGAATGGCGGTAGGCACGAAATTCAGGCTAATTTGGCGCATCTGCTCGCCAAACCCCGGCATTTCGCGGTCAGCAACGGCAAGTGTTGCATCAGGAGTGACATCACGACGCGCCGGACCAGTACCGCCAGTAGTTAAGACCAGATGGCAGCTCATCTCGTCCACTAACTCGCAAAGCGTTTGTTCAATAATGCTCTGCTCATCCGGGATAAGTCGTTTTTCGATGGTAAAGGGGGTCGTCAGCGCCTGCGCCAGCCACTCTTCCAGAGCCGGGATGCCTTTATCCTGGTAAACACCGCTTGAGGCACGATCGGAAACAGAAACTAAGCCAATGCGTAATGTATCCATATTCATTCCGTTAAAAAAATAATGGTTAACGGAAATGATACACGCTGAGGGGAAATGCAGACAGAGGGGAAAGCGTGGCCGGGTATCCGGCCACGCCTGAATGATTACAGCAGATCGCCGATCATTTTTTCCAGTTTTTCCTGGTCAACAGCAAACTTACGGATACCGTCCGCCAGTTTGTCTACTGCCATCGGATCCTGGTTATGCTGCCAGAAGAATTGCGCTTCGGTAATACGTTCCGGGCGCGCTTTTACTTCGCCAGAATAGGACAGTTTACGCTCAATAGCACCTTCGCTTTCTGCCAGTTCTTTCAGCAAGCCCGGAGCGATAGTCAGGCGGTCACAGCCTGCCAGTTCCAGAATCTCACCAACGTTACGGAAGCTTGCACCCATCACAACGGTTTCATAACCGTGCTGTTTGTAGTACTGATAGATTTCCGTTACGGAAACCACGCCCGGATCTTCTGCCGGTGCGTACTCTTTTTTATCCGTATTGGCTTTGTACCAGTCGAGGATACGGCCCACAAACGGAGATATCAGATAAACGCCAGCTTCCGCACAGGCACGTGCCTGCGCGAAGGAGAACAGCAGCGTCAGGTTACAGTTGATACCTTCTTTTTCCAGTTGCTCAGCTGCGCGAATACCCTGCCAGGTGGACGCCAGTTTGATCAGGATACGATCGTTGCTGATACCCGCATCGTTATACAGTTTGATCAGGCGTTTTGCTTTCGCGATGGACGCGTCGGTATCATAGGACAGACGTGCGTCGACTTCGGTAGAAATGCGACCAGGGATCAGTTTGAGGATTTCCAGACCGATATTCACCGCCAGTTTGTCCGTTGCATCTACCACTTGCTGCGCGCGGTCGCTGCTCTGTTCTTTCGCCCAGGCAATAGCGTCATCAATCAGTTTGCGGTATTCAGGGATTTGGGCAGCGCCAAGAATCAGAGAAGGGTTGGTGGTAGCGTCCTGCGGCTGGTACAGCTTCATAGCCGCGATATCTCCGGTGTCAGCAACAACAGTCGTGTATTGACGCAGAGAAGTCAATTTATCCGTCATGATAGTGTTTCTCTTTGAACTTGTTAGGGGGATGTAACCGGTCTGCCCTGATGATAACACGACGCCCTGCCAGCGCAACCGCAGACATTGCGCACGCCCGGTATGGTAAACTAGATTTATTAATTGCCTGCAAAGTAGTGCCTTATTAATAATAGCGCTGCTTATCAATCTGCGAACCGGCATAAACAAGAGGGATGTTGATGCCTGAATTCTTCTCTTTTATCAGCGAAATCCTTTGGGGTTCATTGATGCTCTATCTGCTGCTTGCGGCAGGTATCTGGTTTGCTTTTAAAAGCAAATTTGTACCATTTCGCCTGATTGGCGACTTTTACCATAACCTCAAACATAGCCGCGCCCAGTCAGGTGGACTGACTTCGTACCAGGCGCTGTTTCTCAGCCTTGCCGGACGAATGGGGTCCGGTAATTTAGCTGGGGTAGCATTAGCTATTGCGGCAGGCGGTCCCGGCGCGATTTTCTGGATGTGGGTATCGGCCTTGATTGGCATGGCTACGTGTTTCGCCGAAAGCATACTGGCGCAACTCTACAAAGAACGCGACGCCAATCAGCAATTTCGCGGGGGGCCTTCCTGGTATATGGCGCGAGGCCTTGGCATGCGCTGGATGGGAGTGCTGTTTTCTGTCTTCCTGTTGTTAGTTTACGGGCTGTTATTCAATACCATTCAGGCCAATTCGGTAGCGCGTGCCGTCCATTTTGCCTGGCATATTAATGAGATCTACACCGGTCTTATTTATGCAGGCATGATTCTGTTAATGATTACAAAAAGCATGAAACAGATTGCTTGCATCATGCAGTGGGTTGTTCCACTCATGGCCCTTGCCTGGGTAATGACCTGCCTCGGTATTGGCATTGCGCACTTAAGCGCATTGCCGGAGATGCTCGCCACTATTGTAAAAAGTGCCTTTGGTTGGCAGGAGGCGGCAGCAGGTACCATGGGTTACACGCTTAGTCAGGCGCTCACCAGCGGTTTTCAACGCAGTATGTATTCCAACGAGGCAGGAATGGGTTCAACGCCGAATGCCGCCGCAGCCGCAGCATCATCTCCCCCTCATCCTGCCGCTCAGGGCTTTGTGCAAATGATCGGCGTGGTTGTCGACACGTTTATGGTTTGCACCGCCAGCGCATTTATTCTTCTGCAGGCAAAGGATACGCCAACAGATAACGCTATCATTGGCGTTCAGCGAGTTCAGGAAGCGATGGTAACGCTGACGGGGTCATGGGGAGCCAGCTTTGTCGCCGTCATTATTATCATGTTTGCGTTCAATTCAATTATCACCAATTATGTTTACGCTGAAAATAACCTCATTTTCCTGCGTATGAACAGCAAGCGTAACATTTGGCTGTTGCGTATCGGGATTTTAGTAATGGTGTTGATCGGCGCTCAATTGCGTATACCGTTACTCTGGCATGTGGCAGATGTGATGATGGCGTTTATGGCCATCACTAACATGACGGCAATTCTGTTGTTGTCTCCCGTCGTCACCCTTATCGCCGCCGATTATCTACGCCAACGTAAGATGGGTGTAACGCCGGTATTCGATCCAAAGCGTTACCCGGACATCAACCAGCAACTCGCGCCAGGTGCATGGGACGATAAAGCGGGATCGTAAATGACAATCGCAACTATTGATCAATCACCGGCCATTTTTTGTTACAGTCAGCGGAAATTTTCCTGCAAGGACTGACTATGCTGATTCTCATCTCGCCCGCGAAAACACTGGATTATCAAAGTGAGCTGGCCACCACGCGCTACACGCAGCCTGAATTGTTGGATTATTCGCAGCAGTTGATTAAGGTCGCGCGTCAGCTTAGCGCGCAACAAATCAAAGCTCTGATGGGCATCAGTGATAAGCTCGCCGACCTGAACGCCACCCGTTTTCACGACTGGCAGCCGGACTTTACGCCGAAAAACGCGCGTCAGGCTATTCTGGCCTTTAAAGGCGACGTCTACACCGGCCTGCAGGCAGAAACTTTTACCGAGGCTGATTTCGATTTTGCCCAGCAGCATCTGCGTATGCTCTCTGGTCTGTACGGCGTGTTGCGTCCACTGGATCTGATGCAGCCTTACCGTCTGGAAATGGGGATCCGCCTGGAAAATCCAAAGGGGAAGGACCTATATCAGTTCTGGGGAGAGGTCATCACCAACACGCTGAACGACGTCATTAAGGCGCAAGGTGATGACATCGTGGTGAACCTGGCATCCGATGAGTATTTTAAGTCGGTCAAAACACAAAAACTGAATGCGCAAATTATCAAACCCGTCTTTCTGGACGAGAAAAATGGCAAGTTTAAGGTGATTAGCTTCTATGCCAAAAAAGCTCGCGGCCTGATGAGTCGTTACATCATTGAAAACCGCCTGACAAAACCGGAACAGTTAACCGCGTTTGATAGTGAAGGCTATGTCTTTGATGAAGAGCTGTCTGGAAAGGGCGAACTGGTCTTTAAACGTCACGAGCAGTAAGGCTGTGGCCCCCTCTTTCAGGAGGGGGCAGACTAAGCGAAGAGATTAATCGTGGCGCCAGTCTGGCCCCGGACGATGGTCATCGTGACGATAGTCATGATGGTCGCCACGGAAGTCGCGGTGGTCGTCACCGTGCGGACGCCAGTGGTTTTCCCGCCATTCATAGTGTCTGTGCCACCAGTCATGGTCGCGCCAGTGGCCGCCATCCCAGTAGTTACCGTGACGATCCTGATCGCCAATTTGCAATTTTACTGCCGGCACAAGGGTAATTTCAGCGGCCTGCGCCGCCAGCGGAGCCACCATCAGCAGCGAAAGCGCTAAGAATACAGGTTTAAACATGGGTTACTCCTTTGTTCATCTTGCCCGTTGTGGGCCGATGTAAGGAGATTAAGCAAAGTGATGGCGGCTTGTTATTCTCTGCAATCCTAATCTCTAAGCTCCCGCATTTTATGGGAATTTCTCCGTTTTCCCTGTCGTATTTCTCCTTAATTTCTCCGAATTCAGACGTAAAAAAACCGGGCCGCGATAACGCTCACCCGGTTCTGGTTTGAGACAACGTGGATTACGCTTTGCTCATCATCAGTTTACGCAATTGAGCGAAATCTGCAGGCAGATGATGCGACAACAGCTCAAGATTCGCACGCTCTGCCAGTTCTTTCGGCAATGGCAGTGTTTCACCGAGGATGTCTTCAACGCTCTCTTTGAATTTCGCCGGATGCGCGGTCCCCAGGAACAGGCCGTACTCACCTGGATGCAGCTGATCGCGGAGCGCACGATAGGCAATGGCGGCATGCGGTTCGGAGATATAGCCCTTGCCTTTCAGCTCACGCATGGTCTCTTTGGTCGTTTCGTCGTCCACTGCGGCATAGCCCAGCTCGTTCAGACGCCAGATTTTACGGCGGAACAACTCTTCTACACGCGGCCAGTTGTTCGGCTGGCTGACGTCCATCGCGTTCGACAGGGTTGCCTGTGTCGCTTTTGGCTTCCACTCACCGTCCTGCAGGAAGCGCGGCACCGTATCATTCGCATTGGTCGCAGCGATAAAGCGTTTAATGGGCAGCCCCAGCGATTTTGCCAGCAGGCCAGCCGTTAAGTCGCCAAAATTGCCGCTCGGCACGGAAACAACCAGTTGATTACGTGCCTCTTGTGGCAGTTGCGCTACCGCTTCAAAGTAGTAGCAAATCTGTGCCAGCAGGCGGCTGATGTTGATAGAGTTGGCTGAATTCAGGCCCAGCGCCGCTTTCAGTTCTTCATCATCAAAAGCCTGTTTTACCAGCGCCTGGCAGGCGTCGAAATCCGCATCAATCGCAACGGTTTCGATATTACCACCCAGCGTACAGAACAGTTTTTCCTGTAGCGGACTGATTTTACCGTTCGGGTAAAGGATGACGACACGGACGTTTTTCAGGCCGTAGAAGGCATGCGCCACAGCCGCCCCGGTATCACCAGAGGTCGCAGTCAGGATCGTCACCGGCTTATCACCGCTAATGGTGGTCAGCATTTGCGCCATAAAGCGCCCACCGAAATCTTTAAACGCCAGCGTCGGGCCATGAAACAGCTCCAGGCAGCCAATGTCACTCTCAACCGGCTGAACGGGTGCCGGGAAAGCAAACGCCTCCCGGACGCGCGCTTCCAGAATTTCCTGCGGAATTTCATCACCGATGAACGCACCGAGGATTTTGGCGCTGCGCGCAACGAAATCCATGGTCAGCATGTCATCAATTTCAGTCAGGCTGAATTCCGGCAGATCATGCGGGAAAAACAGCCCCTGGTTCTTGCCAAGCCCTTGCGTGACGGCCTGCGCGAAGCTGACCTGTTCGTTGTGATCTTTTAAGTTATAGAGTTTCATTGGTTATCCCACTACTCGTGCACCCGTCGTGTCCAGACGGCAAATATGAACAAAGCCTTCCTGATTTTGCAAATAGTGTTTGCTCAGCCAGTCTGCCACACGTTGCGCCGTTTCCGTTTTATCGCACAACGCAAAAAGCGTTGGGCCGGAACCCGAAATACCACAGGAGAGCGCACCAATTTCAGCAACCGCCTGACGCGCCTCATTAAAGCCTGGCAATAATTTCATACGATACGGCTCAGCAATAACATCTTTCATCAGCTTCGCCGCAAGCTGAGGCTGACGGGAGTAGCAGGCATGAATAAAGCCCGCCAGATGTCGGCCATGAGCGATACAATCCTGACGACGATACTGAGCAGGCAGGATAGCGCGTGCCTCAGCCGTAGAAACCTTAATGCCCGGATAGGCCAGCACCCATAGCCATTCATCAAAGCCTGGCACCTGCTGGCTAATAATGCCGTTTTCCTCGATCATCAATTGCATGCCGCCGAGGTAGCAAGGCGCCACGTTGTCGTAATGTACACTGCCGGAAATACGCCCTTCCAGCTCGCCCATCAGCGCCAGCATGCGCGTCTCATTTAACGGTTTGCCGCAATATTCGTTCATTGCCACCAGCGCAGCGACAACGGAACAGGCGCTGGAACCCAGTCCCGAGCCAATCGGCATGTTTTTTTCCAGCGTCATCGCCACAGGAACCGTTTTGCCAATCTCCTGGCAGAAACGCTCCCAGCACTGATAGACAATGTTTTCACGAGGCTCTGTCGGCAATTTGCTGGCAAAACGTCCCAGATTTTTCAGACTAAAGCTGTCCGCTGCCTCAACCGAGACGTTATCACCCAACAGCGTGCCATCAACTGGCGTTACCGCTGCGCCCAGCACATCAAAACCCACGCTCATATTGGCGCTGGAGGCCGGAGCATATACTTTCACCATCTTAAACTCCCAACTTCCAGGACAGCGTACGCAACAAGTCTGCAAATACACCTGCCGCAGTAACATCATTGCCCGCACCATAGCCACGCAGGACCAGCGGCAGCGGTTGATAATAGTGGCTATAAAACGCGAGGGCGTTTTCGCCGTTTTTCACTTTAAACAGGGGATCGTTACCGTCCACTTCAGCAATTTTCACCCGACAGGTGCCATCTTCTTCGATGTTACCGACGTAGCGCAGCACTTTGCCTTCGTCACGCGCTTTTGCTACGCGATCGGCAAAGTGGTCATCAAGCTGCGGCAGACGCGCCATGAAGCTGTCAACATCACCGCTGTCATCGAATGTTGTCGGCAGCACAGGTTCAATCACGATATCGGAAAGCTCCAGCTCACGTCCGGTTTCGCGGGCCAGGATCAGAAGCTTACGCGCCACGTCCATACCGGAGAGATCATCACGTGGGTCAGGCTCGGTATAGCCCATTTCACGTGCGATTTTAGTCGCGTCCGACAGGCTCATCCCTTCATCAAGCTTACCGAAAATAAACGACAGCGAGCCGGAAAGAATGCCGGAGAAACGTTGTAATTCATCACCCGCATTGAGCAGGTTTTGCAGGTTCTCGATAACCGGCAAGCCCGCGCCCACGTTGGTGTCATAAAGGAACTTGCGGCGTGATTTCGCTGCTGCATGGCGCAACTGGTGGTAGTAAGCCATCGACGAAGTGTTGGCCTTTTTGTTTGGCGTCACCACGTGGAAACCTTCGCGCAGGAAGTCGGCATACTGATCGGCAACCGCCTGGTGTGACGTACAATCCACAATTACCGGATTCAGCAGGTGGTATTCCTTCACCAGGCGAATCAGACGACCCAGGTTGAAAGGTTCTTTGGCCTCAGCAAGCTCAGCCTGCCAGTTTTCCAGATTTAAACCGTGCACATTCGTCAGCAACGCTTTCGAGTTTGCCACGCCACAGACGCGCAAATCGATATGCTTCCCTTTGAGCCATGTCTGCTGGCGTTTAAGCTGTTCGAGCAGCGCACCGCCGACACCCCCTACGCCAATCACAAACACTTCGATAACCTGGTCGGTGTTAAACAGCATCTGGTGAGTGACGCGCACGCCAGTAGTGGCATCATCGTTACTTACCACGACAGAAATCGAACGCTCGGAAGAACCCTGCGCGATCGCCACGATGTTGATATTGGCGCGGGCCAGTGCAGCAAAGAATTTCGCGGAAATGCCACGCAGCGTGCGCATGCCATCGCCCACGACGGAGATGATGGCCAGGCGCTCCATCACAGCCAGCGGCTCCAGCAAGCCCTCTTTCAACTCCAGATAAAACTCATCGCCCATTGCACGCTGCGCACGGGCACAGTCGGATTGCGGTACACAAAAGCTGATGCTGTATTCAGAAGAGGACTGGGTAATCAACACAACAGAGATACCCGCACGCGACATTGCAGCGAACACGCGCGCCGCCATGCCAACCATGCCTTTCATACCCGGACCAGAGACACTAAACATCGCCATGTTATTGAGGTTAGAAATGCCTTTCACTGGCAGACCGTCTTCGTCAGAAGTGGCGCCAATCAGGGTGCCGGGTGCTTGCGGGTTACCGGTATTTTTAATAAGGCACGGGATCTGGAACTGAGCGATAGGGGTAATAGTACGCGGATGGAGCACTTTCGCACCAAAGTAGGAGAGTTCCATCGCCTCCTGGTACGACATGGATTTCAGCAGACGGGCATCCGGCACCTGACGTGGATCACACGTATATACGCCATCAACATCCGTCCAGATTTCACAACAATCTGCACGCAGGCAGGCAGCCAGAACCGCAGCGGAGTAATCAGAACCATTGCGCCCCAGAACAACCAGCTCACCTTTTTCGTTTCCGGCAGTAAACCCTGCCATCAATACCATATGGTCGGACGGGATACGGCTGGCGGCGATGCGGCGCGTTGATTCCGCAATATCCACCGTAGACTCAAGATAGTGCCCAATAGCCAGCAGTTTCTCGACCGGATCAATCACACTCACCTTATGGCCACGCGCTTCCAGCAGCCCCGCCATAATGGCGATGGATAGCTTTTCGCCGCGGCAGATGAGCGCTGCATTGATGCTGTCAGGGCACTGCCCCAGCAGGCTTATCCCATGCAATACGTGTTTAATCTGGGCAAATTCTTGTTCGACAAAGGTTTTTAACTGTGCGAGGGGAAAACCAGGCTGTGCATCCGCCAATCCTTGCAGTAGCTCAGAAAAAATACGTTCGGCATCGCTAATATTCGGTACTGCATCCTGACCCCCGATCGTTTTTTCGATCATTGCGACCAGATGGTTGGTGATTTTCGCCGGGGCAGATAACACTGTTGCCACCTGCCCCTGCCTGGCATTGCTCTCCAGGATGTCGGCAACACGCAGAAACCTTTCCGCATTTGCCACTGATGTACCGCCGAACTTCAACACTCGCATGGTATTACCCCTTGATCTTTGCTCGAAAAAAAAGCCCGCACTGTTCAGGTGCGGGCTTTTTTCTGTATTTCCTGTACGCGTCAGCCCGCACCGTTACCTGTGGTAATGGTGGTGGTAATAATGGTGACGGTGCCGGTGCGTTTCATGGATGTTGTGTGCTCTGTAATTTTATTCTGTCTGTGCTCTGCCTATATTGGTTAAAGTATCTGCCGCCTTAAGTCAACGAATTTTTAGTTTTCAGCTATTTTCCGCGACCTTCCGCTACACTCGCTACGCATTGACTAATCATAGGTAAAGACCATACAAGTCGCATCATTGCAGTGACTTCATCCATAAAACATGCTTATGACAGTGGTTTACTCGGCGAGATTTTTTTCAATGTCATGAAGCAAACGGTGCAACATTGCGGTGTCTCGCTGTTCCAGCATCCCCACACGCTGATCAAGCCAGTCGACCATTTTTATGTCATCCGCCACATCAAGTTTTTCGAGTAACGCATGCGCCCGCGAACGCAAAGCGCGAAGCTGGTTATCATCACGTTGCGTTACCACTTTGGCAGTATTTTGTATTAAAGATGCTAATTGATAACAATAGACCATGACCGCCTGCCCCAGATTGAGTGAGGGATAGTCGGCTACCATTGGCACACCTGTCAGGATGTCTGCAAGCGCCAGTTCATCGTTTGTCAGGCCCGAATCTTCCCGACCAAACACCAGGGCGGCCGAGGGAATCCACGCGCTTTTTTCCGCCAATAATGGCACCAGTTCCGCGGGCGTTGCATAGTAATGGAATTTCGCGCGGCTGCGCGCCGTCGTGGCGACGCTGAACGAAATATCAGCCAGCGCATCGGATAATGCGGGATAAGTTTTAATATTATCAAGCACATCCCCGGCACCATGTGCGACACGGCGAGCGCCTTCCTGTAAATGGGCATCGCTATCAACAATGCGCAAATCGGTAAAGCCCATCGTTTTCATCGCGCGCGCGGCAGCGCCAACATTCTCCGCTCTGGCGGGAGAAACCAGTACAATAGCCAGGTGCATTTTTTACTCTCTTTTTTATCGTCCGACGCGCAAATGGAGGGTTATGTCAGCATATTACGCGTCGCGAATTTACAATTTTGTAACAGCAATCACTGAATTTCGCTTTGCCACCGGTTAAAAAAAGCTAAACTGTTGACTGGCGGTATTATCCGCTCAAATGTTAACAGAAAATGCTTATCCCTATGTTTCTTCATGGCATTTTAATTATGAAGCTGAATCTTCTATTGGATTCAGCTTATTTATCAATTAATATCCGCAACTAGTTGGTTTATTGAAAAATTGTGATAATCGCTAGCATTTAGATATCAAGATTTCACCAAACTGTTAACGTGCTACAATTGAACTTGATATATGTCAACGAAGCGTAGTTTTATTGGGTGTCCCTTGCGTCTTAGCCTGTTATGTTGCTGTTAAAATGGTTAGGATGACAGCCGTTTTTGACACTGTCGGGTTCAAAGGGAAAGTGCCCACGACCAAGCTAATGATGTTGTTGACGTTGATGGAAAGTGCATCAAGAACGCAATTACGTACTTTAGTCATGTTACGCCGTTCATGTTAATTTGCGACATGTACCAGGCTGGTCAGGGACTTTTGTACTTCCTGTTTCGATTTAGTTGGCAATTTAGGTAGCAAACATGCAGACCCCGCACATTCTTATCGTTGAAGACGAGTTGGTAACACGCAACACGTTGAAAAGCATCTTCGAAGCGGAAGGTTACGATGTCTTTGAAGCGACAGATGGCGCTGAAATGCATCAGATCCTCTCCGAAAATGATATCAACCTGGTGATTATGGACATCAATCTGCCAGGTAAAAATGGCCTTTTACTTGCCCGTGAATTACGCGAGCAAGCGAATGTCGCGCTGATGTTTCTGACCGGTCGTGACAACGAAGTAGACAAAATTCTGGGCCTCGAAATCGGTGCGGATGATTACATCACCAAACCGTTCAACCCGCGTGAACTGACCATCCGTGCGCGCAACCTGCTGTCCCGCACCATGAATCTGGGAACAATCAGCGAAGAACGCCGCAGTGTCGACAGCTACAAGTTCAATGGCTGGGAACTGGATATTAACAGCCGTTCGCTAATCAGCCCTAACGGCGAACAGTACAAGCTGCCACGTAGCGAATTTCGCGCGATGCTGCATTTCTGCGAAAACCCGGGCAAGATCCAGTCCCGTGCCGAATTGCTGAAAAAAATGACTGGCCGTGAGTTGAAACCACACGACCGTACGGTCGACGTCACCATCCGTCGTATCCGTAAACATTTTGAATCCACGCCGGACACACCGGAAATCATCGCGACGATTCACGGTGAAGGCTACCGCTTTTGCGGTGACTTGCAGGAATAATCTCCCTTCATAAAAAAAGCGGCGCCAGGCGCCGCTTTTTTTTATTTCCATATCCGTAAATCTTCATCGACAGGAATCTGACTCTCCACGGGCTTTTTCGCCGTTCGTGAGAGTGAGTACCAGTCAAAACGTCGTGTGAGTATCATCACGGTACTCAGCGCCGCAAATAGCACTCCTGTTCCAAGCAACAACGCATTGTCTTCTGAGTTCAGCAGACTCCACATTACGCCATAGAGCATCAATAGCGCGCCGCTAAAAGGCAGGCTGGCACGCCAGCTTTTCAACACGCCCTGCAGATAGACACCATTGATCGCCGTTCCCAGCCCACTGGCGATGATCCACGCCCAGGTAAAGCCAACATGCTCTGACAACGCCAGCAGGACCAGATAGAACATCACCAGCGACAACCCCACCAGCAGATACTCCATAGGATGCATTTGTCGCCCGGTAAGACTTTCAAAGACAAAAAACGCAGCGAAAATAAGAGCGATAAGCAGAATCGCATATTTTACCGCTCTGTCAGTCAGTTGATACTGATCTGCGGGCGTGGCGATATTGACGCTGAATGCAGGCAGACGCCATACATTGTCATCACTCAGACTCAGGATATCGCGGATTTTGCTATCCAGGTTATTGGCAAACCAGGTACTTTGCCAGTGTGCCTGGTAACCCGCCGGGGTAACTTCGCGTTTAGCCGGCAGAAAGTCACCGGTAAAGCCGGGATGAGGCCAGTCCCCCATCAGCGCCATTTCACTGTTTCTGCCAAGGGGAACCACAGAAAAGGCACCGGAGCCATTGAGACTGAAAGAGGCGTTGAGTTTGATACTTTTCTGCATAATATCCGGCGCAGTCAGTGGAACGTGAATACCCTGTAAATCGCTCATCAGCCCCGCCCCTGGCTCAACCCTCAGCGAATCACCATTCACTTTCATCGTCCGTATTTGCCCAATCCCTCTGGCATCACTCAGGGCAAACACGACAAACGGCTCGCCCAGTTGCCTGGTCGCACTCGCCTCCAGGCCAACACGCTTTGGGTCAAACTCCGCGTTAATGCTGATATCTCCATTCCAGACTTGCCCTTCGTAAATACCCACCTGACGATTTTCGACTTGCTGTTTACCCTCGACCAGGAGCGTTTCAGGCAGCCAGAAACGGATATAGCTTTTCGAACTGCGAACCTCCCTGGGGGGTTCATTTCCCGTCGACTCAAGCGTGGTCACAATTTCCGTCACCGGAATGGCAATCAACGGTCCAATCAGCTTTTGCGGTCCGGCGCTACTTTGCCGTAACATGTCGGCGACCTCATTATGGTAATCGCCTCTCTCTTTGATTAAATTGCCAACCATCATCAGTGGGATCAGCAACAGACAAATACACCCTGCCAGGGTGGTAATTTTCCAGAATAATGGTGATTTAAACATAGCCCCTCCTTTGTGTTGCAGGCAGAATAACGGGGCTATAAGAGGAGAATTTGAAGTTATGTGAAGTGACGGTGAAGTGTCAGTCGCGCCTCTGCGCCACCCTGCGGCAGGTTACGTACCTGAATCGTTCCCTGGTGCAAACGCGCCACCTCCTGCACGAATGCCAGTCCAAGCCCACTACTCTTTTGTCCATTCTCTCGCGGTAATGAGTAAAACCGTTCAAAGATCCGCTCAAGAGCGTAATCCGGAATTCCCGACCCGTTATCGCACACGGTGAAGACCGCCTGTTCATCCTGCTCGCGAGCATATAACAAAATGTGTCCGCCGCGAGGGGTAAAATCGATCGCATTGTCGAGAAGATTTCCTAATGCCTGGCTAAGAAGCCCGGCATCCGCCTCAGTGACGAGTTGTCCTGCGTCGCATTCGAGGGTCAGATTTTTGGCGGCCAGCACCACGCTACGTTCGTCCTCAAGCTGTCGGAACAGAGCGTCAACAGGGATGGATGTTGTCACTATCTCCTGGCGATTTTCGAGCTTCGCCTGCTGTAGCAATTTCTCAACCAGCATCTGCATCCGCGTATTTTGCGCCAGAATATTGTTGGTAAAACGAGTGGCGATATCCGGTGGGGGGTTCTCATGGAGAATTTCTGCCGCGCCGCGAATGGCCGCCAGCGGGCTTTTAAGTTCATGAGTAAGCGCATAAACGTACTGCTCAATATAATTTTTCCCTTCGAGCTTAAGGCGCATACTCTCCAGCGCCTGCGCCAGCTTACGCAGCTCACTACTTCCCAGATCAGGAAGTGGTAAAGGATTTTTTTCGCTCACAGCATCCGCATAGCGTGTCAGCTTGCCAATAGAACGGTTAATCCACAGCGTCACCCCAAACCCAATCACCAGAGCAATTCCCAGCAGAGCCGCACTGGCCCAGAGCATGCGCCGCTCACTACGTTTGATGACCGGGGCAATTGCACTGTTGGGTTTACCCACGCTTAAAACGCCAATAATTCGCCCCTGATCGGTGACAGGAGCCGCCACATACATAACCGTACTTTCCGGGTCGTTTGGATCGGAAGGCGTGCTTCGCGCACCATATTTTCCACGCAGCGTAAGCCAGACGTCATTCCAGCGTGAAAAATCCTGACCTACGGCCCGGCCTGCAGAGTCGAAAACGACCTTACCCACCGCATCTGTCATGTAGACATGGTATTCGTTACGTACCTTGCGAATGCCGCTGATATTGGCGTTAATGTTGCTTTGGTTGAGCGAAGTAAACGCCTCTGCCAGCTTGCCATTTTGCGCCTGCCCGGAGAGCAAATCATCGCGCGCCACCTCTGCCAGCAGCGTGGCGGTATCAATCAGCGTACCTTCGGTGGCCCGCCTGACGCCCGGTTTGATCTCCTGGACAAAAATCGACAATACAAACCAGGCGGCAACCGCCACAAGTAAAAAGTAGCCCAAGAGCAGTCGCATTCCAATACGCATTAGCGAATGCCCAGGCTATAACCCATACCGCGATGAGTATTAATCGGCGACACGTCGCTATTCACCGCACGCAATTTAGCGCGCAACGTTTTGATGTGAGTATCGACAGTCCGATCGAAGCTCTCTTCGGCATCGGTCCAGACAAGATCCATGAGTTGCTGGCGCGAAAAAACTCTGCCCGGCGCATGCAGCAGGGTTTTGAGCAGCAGAAATTCATAGCGTGTAAGGGGAAGAATATCGCCACACCAGCGGATAATAGCCGCCTCTTCATCCAGTTCGAATTGCCCGACACGAAGGAGCGAAGATTGCACAGTCGCTTTCTGAAAGCGGCGCAGCACGGTACGTACCCGGGCACATACTTCCCTGGGCGAAAACGGTTTGGCGATATAATCATCGGCCCCCATTTCCAGCCCCAGTAGTTTATCGATCTCATCGCTGCGTGCGGTCAGAAACAGCACCGGTAGCCCCGGTGCCCGAGCCAACAAACGGCGACATAGCTCAAAGCCACTGATATCCGGCAGCCCGACATCCAGGATCGCAAGGTCCGGCAACTGCCGCGTCGCCGCGTCAAGGACAGGCAATCCCCGTTCAAATGACGTAACGGCGAACCCATCCTGCTGCAACATATAAATCAGCGTCTCGGCGATACTTGCCTCATCTTCAACCAGCCAAATTCGCGGTTGTGGCATCTCCATTCCTTTTATTTACCCCACGGCATAATCGGCACCGCACTTAGTGCGTTTTTCGGCGAACCTTCTACCACTTTATCGGAATAGGTTAAATAAACCAGCGCGTTACGTTTGCTGTCATAAAAGCGGACTACCTGCAGTTTCTTAAATACCAGCGAGGTACGTTTCTGGAAGACTACATCACCCTGCGCTTTGCCGTTTTTGATCTTATCACTGAGTTCAATTGGCCCCACCTGCTGGCACGAGATCGCCGCGTCAGATGTATCTTCAGCCAGCCCAAGGCCGCCTTTAATGCCGCCTGTTTTTGCCCGGCTCAGGTAACAGGTCACATTTTGCACCTCAGGATCGTCAAAGGCTTCCACCACAATTTTGTGATCCGGGCCGAACATTTTGAATACCGTATCCACTGAGCCAATCTGTTCCGCATGCGCAGAGCTCCAGAGCAACGCTAATGAGGAAAGTATTAAACGTGTGTATTTCATATTGTTACCATTTTTGAATATAACGTTGAGCGACTATTCTCGGGTTTATCAGGAAAAGGTTTATAGATCACTAATTTACAAAAATTATCATGAAAATCAGACACAATGGGCACTAATGCACAAAAAAAACACTGAATGCTAAAACAACAAACAGTGGTATTATCCCTTTCCTGGTATCAGGCGTAAGCCGTTTTAAGGATGAGGATATTTTATGGATCAGGCTGGGATTATTCGTGATCTACTAACCTGGCTGGAAGGTCACCTGGATCAGCCATTGTCGTTAGATAATGTGGCGGCAAAAGCAGGTTATTCCAAGTGGCATCTGCAAAGGATGTTTAAAGACGTGACGGGCCATGCGATTGGCGCTTATATTCGCGCGCGCCGCCTGTCGAAGTCTGCTGTTGCTTTGCGTCTGACCTCGCGCCCCATTCTGGATATCGCCTTGCAGTACCGTTTTGACTCTCAGCAAACCTTTACTCGCGCTTTTAAAAAGCAGTTTAATCTGACGCCCGCGCTGTATCGCCGTTCACCTGACTGGAGCGCCTTCGGTATTCGTCCACCGTTGCGCTTAGGCGAGTTTGCCATGCCGAGATACGAATTTATCACCCTTCCGGATATGCAGCTTATCGGTACGACGCAGAGCTATACCTGCTCGCTGGAAGAGATTTCCGATTTCCGCAATCAGATGCGTATCCAGTTCTGGCGTGACTTTTTAGGTAACTCGCCAACCATTCCGGCTGAGATGTATGGCCTGCATGAACCGCGACCAAGCCTGGAAAAAGATGACGAGCAAGAGGTGTTTTACACTACCGCCTTAACGCCGGAGATGGCGAACGGCTATATGCATAACGCCCAACCAGTGACGCTCGAAGGCGGTGAGTATGTCATGTTCTTCTATGAGGGGCCGGGGAGTGGCGTGCAGGAATTTATCCTGACCGTCTACGGCACCTGCATGCCGATGCTGAATCTGACACGCCGTAAAGGTCAGGATATTGAGCGCTTCTACCCGCAGGAAGATGCGCGTGCGCAAGAGCCGCCGCTTTACATCCGCTGCGAGTATCTGATTCCGGTCCGCCGTTAACGCTGCAGTTCATCGAGTGCAGGGGCGTCAAGATGTGAGACGTCTCCTGCCGTTTCCACCACCCATCCCGATGCCAGCCATGCGCTATCCTGATAATCGATACGGGAAATAGAGCAGTTACGCAAGCGCAGGCGGCGCTCAGCATAGGCCGGAAGACCCAGAATAGTGCTGACCAGGCAGCCCAGGGCCATACCGTGGCTGACGATCATCGGACGGCTGCCCAGCGGTAACTCCAGCGTGGTCGCAAGGGCGGCATGCATACGATCGGCAAGCTCCTGCATAGACTCACCGCCGGGAATGCGCCCCCCTGCGGTACCATTTACCAGTTGGCGACGCCAGCCTTCTTCTTCTTCGGTCAGGGTTTCAAGGTTACGCTTTTCAAGCACGCCCATATCGAGTTCACGCAGGCGCGAATCGAGGGTGATATCGCAGCCGCATAGCTCTGCGATGATTTCAGCCGTGCGACGTGTACGTCCGAGATCGCTGGCAATGATATGGGTGATGCCCAGCGCTTTCGCGCGTTCGGCCACCTGCCATGCCTGCTTCTCCCCTTTTTCGGTTAACGGACTGTCTGAATGGCCTTGAATACGACGCTCGGCGTTCCACTGCGTTTCACCGTGGCGGACAAGGTATACCTGTAACATGCTTTTATATCCATTATACTGCGATGAAGTTTATTATATGAGGAAGGCCTTACCCGTCATGCGGACAGAACACGTCTCATTACGGGGAGCCAGCTATTGATTATGCACCATGTTGTCGCTGCTACCACAAACCCCGCCAAAATTCGGGCTATTCTGCACGCTTTTAATGAAATTTTCGGTGAAGGTTCCTGCCATATTGACGCTATCGCTGTTGAGAGCGGTGTACCAGAACAGCCTCTGGGCAGTAAAGAAACGCTTGCAGGTGCACGTAACCGTGTCGCAAATGCACGCCACGCCTGCCCGGATGCGGACTTTTGGGTAGCTATCGAAGCCGGCATTGATGAAGGCAGCACGTTTAGCTGGGTGGTCATCGAAAATCAGGAACAGCGTGGCGAAGCGCGTTCTGCCACCCTGCCCTTGCCGGAGGTTATTTTGCAAAAAATCCATGCAGGTGAAGCGCTTGGCCCGGCGATGTCGGCGTACACCGGTATTGATGAGATTGGGCGTAAAGAGGGCGCAATTGGCGTGTTTACCGCCGGAAAACTGACGCGCGCCAGCGTCTATCATCAGGCCGTGATACTGGCATTAAGCCCCTTTCACAATGCAGTCTATCGCTGATCGTTAAGCAGCGTCTGCTCCAGCCATAAACGCAGATCGGCTGGCGCCGCTTTCAGGCTGTTAGAACCGCGGGTGATCGTAGCAATGCCCGCGCCGAGTTCACTTTTGAGTTCACGCTGACTCATCTCCCCGCGCAACAGTTCTTCGATAATGCGTACGCGGGTACCCAGCGCTTCCCGTTCATCAGGGGTGAGCATCAGGTTAAGTAACGGAAGATGCAGATCCTGTTCGTAAGACTGCCTGACGAGTTCAACAAAGCGTAGCCATTCCTGGTGACGCTGTTCGGCCATGGCCGCTGAATAAGGTGATTGCTGGGTCATAATATGCCGCCGTTATGCTATGTACTCGCTAGAGAGTACACAGCATAACACAAACCACAGAAATCAGTAACGACGCTGCCACTCCGCGTCCGTCAGCACTGGCGCTTTGTTACCATTGATAAAGAAACGGTAATACGCGTCATAGGCCAACACGTTTTTCACATAGCTACGGGTTTCGGAAAACGGGATACTCTCGATAAAGGCTACCGCATCGATTCGCCCACCACTGTTGTTCAGCCAGGTCCGTACCCTACCCGGTCCGGCGTTGTACGCTGCGGAGGAGAAGATGCGGTTGTTACCAAACTGCTGATAGACATATTGCAGATAGCTGGTACCGATGTTGATATTTACTTCCGGTTCCAGCAATTGAGCCGCATTGCTGTAGCCTGGAATATTAAACATTTTTACCGTATGCGTTGCCGTCCCCGGCATGATCTGCATGAGTCCACTTGCCCCAACCGGGGAGCGCGCTTTAGGGTTCCAGGCGCTCTCCTGACGAGAAATCGCCATCGCATAGCTTTGCGGAATATCTTTACCGCTCGTATAGCGGGCATACAAGTCGCTGTAGGCCAGCGGGAAGCGTTCTTCAAGGTGATCCCACAACTTACCGGCAATGGTCGCCTGTACGCTTAAATCCCACCAGTGCTGGTTAAACGCATAGCGCGCCAGTTGCGCCTGTTCCTGCACGCTGCGGCTGGTTATCAAGTTAGCCCACTCGCTACGGGCAGTGTTGTCCTGATTCCAGTACATTAGCTCGCGCACACGGGACATTTCAGGCCCGTTTGCCAACGCAGGATCGATACTACCTGGCGCTTTATCAATTTTCATTGTGTACTCTTCGCCCAGGCGCTGTGCCGCCGCCATTGGGTAGAATCCACGTTGTTGCATCAGCGCATGCAGGATCTCTTTCGCCTCGCCGTCACGCCCACGTTCCAGCAGCAGGTCGGCCTGCCAGTAGCGCCACTCATCCTTCTCTTTTGCCTCCATCGGCAGACGCGCAAGCCAGGTATTCAGCCCACGGCGGTCACCGTTGCCGATAGCCATTCGCACGCGTCGCTCGACAATCGAGACAGACTGCGAACGCATGATAGCGTCATCGCGCCAGCGCGCCTGCTCGCTGGTCACATCATTCCCCATCAAACGCCAGGCAACAATATCACGCAGCGCTTGCGTCTGTTCTTCATTGAGTTGTTGCGCCTGTACCAGCGACGGGATCATCAACCGGGCGTTTTCCACATCGTCACGCGCGACGCTTTCGAACGCTTCGGCAGCCATCTGACGGGTGAAATCGGTCGCCCCTGTGGTTCGGGCAAAGGTCATAACACTACCCGGATCGTTGGCCAGCGTAATGATGGCAGAAGAGATGGTCTGATAGTCCGATGGCATCTGCCCCGCCAGCAGAATAACCAGCCGCGTATTGCCCGCTTTCATTGCCAGACGAATACGTTCCAGAAACGCCAGTGGATCTTGCTTGCCGGAAGCGCGCCATGCACCAAACAACCGGTCACAGGCGTTCGGCTGGCTGTTGCCCGTCAGCCACAGCTCTTTCGCCCCTTGCCAGGCCTCTTCAGCCTGGCCGGTGTTCCATTTCGCAAAATAGTAGTTACATTGCGCTTCCGTTGTCGTGGGTTTTTCCGGACTAAACACCAGCAAACCGCGCCAGTCTTCCCGACGCGCCAGCTCATTGATAAAACGTGTTTTCAGAGTGCGGGCCGGCGGCAATGTAGGATTTGCCTGGATGAAATTGGTCACCGTTACGGCGGGCTGATTCATCAGATCATCGGTTATCTGTCGGTACTGCAGATAAGGGTAAAGCGGATAGTTTTGCAGGCCCGGCATCAGTTGCGATACCACATCCATCTGCTTGTTATCCCATGCCTGCTTGATCTGAGCATAGCGATTACGTTGTTCGTCCAGTGAGTCCGCTCGCGCCACATTGCTGAGGGACAGCAAACAAATACTGGCCGCCAGAAAACGCCAGGCGGCATGTTTAGCTCTCTGCACAGCTTATTCCTCTTATATAAACGATACCTACAGCATCATGCCGCATAATGCCTTAATGCTAACCGTGCACGTCGTAACGCGCCACGTAATGCACACTTTTTTACCTTTCTTGTGCGATTTAACACTACGGGTGCTGCTGGCTGGGATTGAGCACGGAAAACGGCTACACTTCGCCTTTGAAAACTATCACCATTCATTAGCCCTGAATAATTCAGGTTACAAGGCGGCGGTACAGGAATCCCTCCTGGCCCGGCACCTGCAACCTGATGGATGAAGGGATAAAAAGAGGCGAAGTCCAACGTGGCTCAATTCGTTTATACCATGCATCGTGTCGGCAAAGTGGTTCCGCCGAAACGTCATATTTTGAAAAATATCTCGCTGAGTTTCTTCCCTGGCGCAAAAATCGGTGTACTGGGCCTTAATGGCGCCGGTAAATCTACCCTGCTGCGGATCATGGCTGGCATCGATACCGATATTGAAGGTGAAGCCCGTCCACAGCCCGGTCTGAAAATCGGCTACCTGCCGCAGGAACCGCAGTTGAACCCGGAACAGACCGTGCGTGAATCCGTTGAAGAAGCGGTCTCCGAAGTGGTTAACGCGCTGAAAGGTCTGGACGAGGTGTACGCGAAATATGCTGAACCAGACGCTGACTTCGATAAACTCGCGGCACAACAGGGTAAGTTTGAAGAGATTATCCAGGCGCACGACGGTCACAACCTGAACGTGCAGCTTGAGCGTGCCGCTGATGCCCTGCGTCTGCCGGACTGGGATGCGAAAATCGCCAATCTCTCCGGTGGTGAACGCCGCCGCGTAGCGCTCTGCCGCCTGCTGCTGGAAAAACCAGACATGCTGCTGCTCGACGAACCGACTAACCACCTGGATGCGGAATCCGTGGCGTGGCTGGAGCGCTTCCTGCATGACTTCGAAGGCACCGTTGTGGCGATTACCCACGACCGTTACTTCCTCGACAACGTCGCTGGCTGGATCCTGGAGCTGGACCGCGGTGAAGGTATTCCGTGGGAAGGCAATTACTCTTCCTGGCTGGAGCAAAAAGATCAGCGTCTGGCACAGGAAGCGTCACAGGAAGCGGCTCGCCGTAAATCCATCGAGAAAGAACTCGAGTGGGTTCGCCAGGGCGCGAAAGGGCGTCAGTCTAAGGGTAAAGCCCGTCTGGCACGCTTTGAAGAGCTTAACAACGTCGAGTACCAGAAACGTAACGAGACTAACGAACTGTTTATTCCGCCTGGAGCACGTCTGGGGGATAAAGTGGTGGAAGTCAGCCATCTGCGTAAATCCTATGGTGACCGCGTACTGATAGACGATCTGAGCTTCTCAGTACCGAAAGGCGCTATTGTCGGCATCATCGGTCCTAACGGCGCGGGTAAATCGACTCTGTTCCGTATGATGTCCGGTCAGGAGCAGCCTGATGCCGGGACTATCACCCTGGGTGAAACCGTCAAGCTGGCCTCCGTCGATCAGTTCCGCGATGCGATGGATAATAGCAAAACCGTGTGGGAAGAGGTCTCCGGCGGGCTGGATATCATGAAGATCGGCAACACCGAGATGCCGAGCCGTGCTTACGTGGGCCGCTTTAACTTTAAAGGCGTTGATCAGGGCAAACGCGTTGGCGAACTGTCCGGTGGTGAGCGCGGTCGTCTGCATCTGGCGAAACTGCTGCAGGTGGGCGGTAACGTACTGCTGCTCGATGAACCGACCAACGACCTGGATATCGAAACCCTGCGCGCGCTGGAAAACGCCCTGCTGGAGTTCCCGGGCTGCGCGATGGTTATCTCGCATGACCGCTGGTTCCTTGACCGTATCGCGACCCATATTCTGGATTACCAGGACGAAGGCAAGGTGGAGTTCTTCGAAGGTAACTTTACCGAATACGAAGAGTACAAGAAACGCACGCTGGGCGCCGATGCGCTGGAGCCGAAGCGTATCAAGTACAAACGCATTTCGAAATAAAAGCAAAAGGGCAACGCAAGTTGCCCTTTTTAGTATTTGCTCCCTTTCCTGGGGGAAGAGAGCCTGGGTAAGCCAGTAGCCAGGCTAAGTAAAACGCCTTATCCGGCCTGCTAATCCCCCATCAACTCTTTTACCAGTTCCACGCAGTGCAAAAACCGTGAGTCGTAATCAGGCTCTTCTACATGTCGCCAGGTAATATTGTTCTCTTTGAGCATATCCACCAGCATCTGCTGGAATTCGCTGCGATCCACCGAACTGCCCAGGCTTCTCAACCCATCGGCAACCCACGGCGTATTATTTTCCAGCAGAATCACCAGATCGAAACGGTATTCATCGATCATCGCCTGCACAAAAGGGTGCTCGCGCCCTTCATACTTCACGCAAAACGCCTGCGTCGTGACAAAATCGGTATCGATAAAAGCCACTTTATTGGCATATTTTACTGCAAAATCAATATACTGCGCCTGCCCCAACGCGATCTTGTCATAGTCAGAATACTGCAAAGCCATCTCATCGCCGCCCAGATGAGAGAAGACATAATCCCGTCCGTACTCCCACGCGCTGGTGGTATTAAAGATATTCGCGAGCTTATTGACCAGCGTTGATTTCCCACTGGATTCGCCCCCAAGTATCGCCACGGTACGCACGAAAAAGGGTTTCACTTCGGTGGGAATATAATCCCAGTAGCGGAACGGGTTCTCACGGATAAGCGCGCCGCTGATGTTCATAAACGTGCGTTTAGGATCGATAAGCACCGTTTCAATACCCAGATGCTCAAGGTATTGAGGAGCGTCTGCCTCTTCCGAACTGTAGATCCGGTCAGGCTGAATGCCCTTTTCATCCATAAAGGCTTTAATACCTTTACTCCAGACATTCCAGCCATGCGGATAAGGCTCCATTCCCTCTTCATTAAACGCATGAATGCGGATGTTTTTTTGATATTTAAAAGTCTGGAGCAACCAGCGCAGGCGGTCGCTGATGGTCGGCTGCTGGGACATCGCACTGTCTTCAAACAGTTCTCGGTCACGCTTCTCGTCGTAACCCATCACGATATGCAACTCGTCCACCTGGCTACAGGCACGCTGAATGAGATAGATATGCCCGGTATGCAGCGGGTAAAACTTACCAAAAACGACGCCAACGCTTTTTTGCCGACGCGGAAATTCTAATCCGAGAAAACGGTGCAGCGCCTCGAGTTTTTGCGCACTGGGACTTTTAATTTTGGCATTCAGGAGTTGGCTCAAATAGCCTTTGGTCATGCCGCTGGCGTCGGCCACCTGCTGCAATGTGCAGCCTTTCTGACGGATTGCGGTCTTGAGATAGTCGAATGACGACACGAGTGCCTCCTGCTGGCTGAACCTGCCTGGCAGCATCAACGTGCCAGGCCTATTATGCAAAATTCCCTATGCATTTCGGGGCAGGAGGCGGTGAGTAAACGAACCCCGAGGAGCATAACTATTGCAGTGCTCCGGGGAAGTAAACGCAGCCATCACACCTGCCGCCAGAAAGACGACGGGAATATAATTATAAGTCGTCAAAGACACTTAGTGCATCTGCGAGTTTTTTAACACCGAAGACCTGCATCCCTTCTGGCGGTTTTTTCGGCACATTCGCTGCAGGTACAATGGCCCGCCGGAAACCATGTTTCGCCGCTTCGGAAATACGCTCTTGTCCGCTGGGGACCGGGCGAATCTCACCCGCCAGCCCAACCTCGCCAAAGACCACCAGATCCTGAGGCAAAGGCCGGTCGCGCAGGCTCGAAACCATTGCCAGTAACAGCGCCAAATCAGCGCTGGTCTCCGTCACTTTTACGCCGCCAACCACGTTAACGAAGACATCCTGGTCGGCCATCTGCAGGCCGCCGTGGCGATGCAGCACCGCCAGCAAAATGGCAAGGCGGTTTTGTTCGAGGCCAACAGCAACACGCCGGGGATTGGACATCATTGAGTGATCGACCAGCGCCTGAATCTCTACCAGCAGCGGACGTGTTCCTTCCCAGACCACCATCACCGAGCTACCAGAAGTTACCTCATCGCCACGGCTAAGGAAAATGGCAGACGGATTGCTCACCTCCCGAAGCCCTTGTTCAGTCATGGCAAAGACACCCAGCTCATTTACCGCGCCAAAGCGGTTCTTATGGCTGCGCAGCGTACGGAAACGGGAGTCCGCATCGCCATCCAGCAAGACCGAACAGTCAATACAGTGCTCAAGGACTTTCGGCCCGGCCAGCGAGCCATCTTTGGTCACGTGCCCGACCATCACAATCGCCACCCCGCGTGTTTTCGCAAAGCGCGTGAGATAAGCCGCCGTTTCACGCACCTGCGCCACGCTGCCCGGCGAGGACTGGATATCTGCCATGTGCATAACCTGGATGGAGTCAATGACCATCAGCTTCGGCTGCTCTTCATCGGCAATCTGGCAGATTTGTTCAATGCTGGTTTCCGACAACATATTCAGATTGGCGGTGGGCAGACCAAGGCGGTGCGCGCGCATCGCCACCTGCTGCAATGACTCTTCACCGGTGACATACAGCGTTTTCATCTGTTCCGCGAGTCTGCACAGGGTTTGTAGCAAAAGCGTCGATTTGCCCGCGCCGGGGTTGCCACCAATTAATATGGCGCTTCCAGGCACTACACCGCCGCCTAACACGCGGTCGAACTCTTTAAAGCCGGTAGAAAAACGCGGCAAGGCTTCCAGGCTGATATCGGAAAGTTTCTGTACTTTCGCCACGCCCGCATTGCCCGCATACCCACTTAAGCGCTCATTTCGCGCTACGGCAGGTGAGGCGGCTACACGCACTTCGGTAATCGTGTTCCAGGCATGGCAGGCGCTACATTGCCCCTGCCAGCGGGGGTAATCGGCACCACATTCATTACAGACAAATGCGCGTTTTGGAGCTTTCGCCACAGAGACCTCGTTATTTCTTCGCCAGACTGGCTGAGAGAATGCAGAACACCCCCATCAGGTCAGCGTGACGGATGGTGACTTCCGCTTTTTCATTCACTTTCGGTTTCGCGTGGAACGCGATACCCAACCCGGCCGCTTTAATCATTGGCAGATCATTCGCACCATCGCCAATGGCGATCGTTTGAGTGGCCGGGATTTCATGTTCCTGCGCCAGGCGTTTCAGGGTATTGGCCTTGTACTGCGCGTCCACAATGTCGCCCAGCACATTGCCGGTGAATTTACCATCAATCACTTCCAGATGGTTGGCTACCGCCGCAGTCAGGCGCAACATCTCGCGCAGGTGGTCGGCAAAGAAGGTAAAGCCGCCAGACGCAATCGCCACTTTCCAGCCCAGCGTTTCCAGTTTTAGCACCAGTTGCGTAAGACCTGGCATCAAGGGCAGGTTATCGCGGACCTGATGCAGAATTCTCGCATCAGCTCCTTTGAGCGTTGCCACGCGTTGACGCAGGCTGGCCGTGAAATCCAGCTCACCGCGCATGGCGCGTTCCGTCACTTCGGATACCATTTCGCCCGTACCAGCCAGTTTAGCGATTTCATCAATGCACTCAATTTGAATCGCGGTTGAGTCCATATCCATTACCATCAGACCGGGATGACGCAGAGACGGAATTTTACCCAGAGGCGCAACGTCCAGCCCTTCGTCATGCGCCAGGCGGGTAGCACGCGGGGTGAGTGAACCGGCAAGCCGGATAACCTGATAATCTTCCACGCACCAGGCTGCCACGATCACCATTGCCGCGCCCAGTTTACGCTGCCAGGCGGTCAGACGTTCTTTATTCAGCGCGCGTCCATACAGAAGCCATCCGCTACGACCCGCGTGATAATCCAGGGGCATGACCTCATCACCACTTAAAGAGAGCGGCAACCCAGGCCACTGAGAAACGTCGTTGGGCAGGTCGCACCAGGTCAAATTATTCGGCATTACAGCTCCTGTAGGGGTATGTGCTGAGGTAAAAATAACGCATGAGGCTACCTTGTAACCAGCGCTTCTGGCAACATTAAGCCGCAAATTTTCAACAGGTGGAATATGGCTCGCGCAAAACTCAAATTCCGGCTTCATCGCGCCGTGATCGTGCTTTTCTGTCTGGCGTTGTTGGTCGCCCTTATGCAGGGCGCATCGTGGTTCAGTCAGAATCATCAGCGTCAGCGCAATCCGCAGCTTGAAGAGTTGGCCCGCACGCTGGCGAAACAGGTCACAATAAACCTTGCTCCACTGATGCGTGCGGAAACGCCTGACGACAAGCGTATCAGCGTTATGCTCCGGCAATTGACGGAGGAGAGCCGAATTCTTGATGCGGGCGTCTATGACGAACGCGGCGATCTGATTGCCCGTTCTGGCGAAAGTATTGATGTGCGCGACAGGCTGGCTCTGGACGGCAAAAAAGCCGGGGGCTACTTCAACCAGCAAATCGTCGAGCCGATTCAGGGAAAAAGCAGCCCGCTGGGCTACCTGCGTTTAACGCTGGATACCCATACCCTGGCGACGGAGGCCAAACAGGTCGACAACACCACCAATATTTTACGCCTTATGCTACTCCTTTCTCTGGCTATTGGCGTCGTACTGACCCGCACACTGTTGCAAGGGAAACGTACCCGCTGGCAGCAGTCCCCTTTCCTGCTTACGGCCAGCAAGCCGGTGCCGGAAGAGGAAGAGAACGAAAAGAAAGAGTAATCTATATACCCTGCGGATTTCACGTTGCACTCTTTGCAACGGCAACGTGAAAAACGACGAGTTTTCAGGAAAGGAAATCTGCCATGTCCACACTGCGTCTGCTTATCTCTGATTCATATGATCCCTGGTTCAATCTGGCAGTGGAGGAGTGTATTTTCCGCCAGATGCCAGCCACCCAGCGCGTACTTTTCCTCTGGCGTAACGCCGATACGGTGGTTATCGGGCGGGCGCAAAACCCGTGGAAAGAGTGCAATACCCGGCGCATGGAAGAAGACAATGTTCGTCTGGCACGACGCAGCAGCGGCGGTGGCGCGGTGTTTCATGATTTAGGTAATACCTGCTTTACCTTTATGGCGGGCAAACCGGAGTACGACAAAACAATCTCTACCGCGATTGTATTGCAGGCGCTGAACTCGCTGGGCGTAACGGCAGAAGCGTCCGGGCGTAACGATCTGGTGGTCAAAACGCCACAGGGCGATCGCAAAGTCTCTGGTTCCGCCTACCGGGAGACTAAAGATCGTGGTTTCCATCATGGTACGCTGTTGCTCAATGCCGACCTCAGCCGCCTGGCAAACTATCTCAATCCGGATAAGAAGAAGCTTCAGGCCAAGGGAATTACCTCCGTGCGCGGACGCGTCGCAAACCTGGTCGATCTGTTGCCGGACATCAGCCATGAGCAGATCTGCGAGGCAGTAACAGAGGCCTTCTTCTCCCACTACGGTGAGCGAGTTGAAGCCGAGATAATTTCACCGGACAAAGCCCCGGATCTGCCGAATTTCGCCGAGACCTTTGCCCGCCAGAGCAGTTGGGAGTGGAATTTCGGTCAGGCGCCTGCGTTCAGCCATTTGCTTGATGAGCGCTTTACCTGGGGCGGCGTGGAGCTACATTTTGACGTGGAAAAAGGGCATATCACCCGCACGCAAGTGTTTACCGATAGCCTGAACCCCGCACCGCTGGAGGCACTTGCCGCACGCCTGCAGGGCTGCCTGTATCGCGCAGATATGCTGGCACAGGAGTGTGACGCGCTATTAGGGGATTTCCCGGAACAGGAAACCGAATTGCGGGAATTGTCCGCGTGGATTGCAGGGGCGGTGAGATGACCTTTTTATGCAAGTCGCTGGCTAATCGAGGCGGCGAGCGGTAAAGCCCACTCCCGGGCTATTTTGCAGACCGGAGAATCCACATTAATATCGCTTCGCAGCACATTGCGCCTGAATTCACTGACGCAAACGACATCGGTAGCATGTCATAGACTGGCGTCATCCGCGTTGGCGGGGCGGACAAATAAAACGAACGTTTTCCGGCATGCATATCGCTGTTGGCGATCAGTCGCCCAAATGCCCATACTTTTTCACTTTGCTGAATAGATTTATGAACAGACACCTGAATGGATTCATAGCGCTGTTCTTATTAAAGAAAAAGAGGAAAACGAGTAGAAGAAAAGTAAATGAGTTGATAAAACGGGCAGCGTATAAGCCGCCCGTTTTGAAACATGCTTACTCTTTATCGCCCAGCAGAACAGATTCCAGCGCGATTTTGATCATGTCGTTGAATGTGGTCTGACGCTCGGCAGAGGTGGTCTGCTCGTGGGTACGGATATGGTCGGAAACAGTACAGATGGTCAACGCTTTCGCACCGAACTCTGCGGCAACGCCGTAGATGCCCGCCGCTTCCATTTCCACGCCCAGAATGCCGTATTTCTCCATGACGTCGAACATCTCGCCGCCGTCCGGTGCATAGAACAGATCCGCAGAGAAGATGTTGCCAACGCGAGCATCTACACCCAGCGCTTTGGCCGCATCAACAGCGTTACGCACCATATCGAAATCAGCAATCGCAGCGAAATCATGGTCTTTAAAACGCATACGGTTGACTTTAGAGTCCGTGCACGCGCCCATACCGATGACGATATCACGCAGTTTCACGTCCATACGTACCGCGCCGCATGAGCCCACACGGATGATTTTTTTCACGCCGAAATCGGTGATCAGCTCTTTCGCGTAGATGGAGCAGGATGGGATACCCATACCATGGCCCATTACGGAGATTTTGCGGCCTTTATAGGTACCGGTGTAACCCAACATGCCGCGCACGTTGTTCACTTCACGGATGTCTTCGAAAAAGGTTTCAGCAATGTGCTTTGCACGCAGCGGGTCGCCAGGCATCAGCACAACGTCAGCGAAATCACCCATTTCTGCGTTAATGTGAGGAGTAGCCATCTTCAGTTCCTTTTTATTCGTTGTGTTTTCCCCCTCTCCCGCAGGAGAGAGTCAGGGCGAGGGCATCAAACGATGCCCGTTCCCAAATCAAAGCATGTTTTTGCCGTAGTCCATGGGTGACGTACCGAAGTACGACGCAATGGTCTGGCCGATATCGGCGAATGTTTCACGGTGGCCAAGTGAGCCTGGTTTTACTTTCGGGCCGTAAATCAACACCGGAATGTGCTCGCGGGTATGATCGGTGCCCTGCCAGGTCGGGTCGCAGCCGTGGTCAGCGGTCAGGATCAGAATGTCATCTTCCCCCACCAGTTCCATCAGCTCCGGCAAACGACGGTCGAACAGCTCCAGCCCACCCGCATAACCGGCAACATCGCGACGGTGGCCCCATGATGAGTCGAAATCAACGAAGTTGGTAAAGACGATTGTCTTATCACCCGCGCTTTTCATCTCCTTCACGGTAGCGTCAAACAGCGCATCCAGGCCTGTCGCTTTCACTTTTTTGGTGATACCGCAGTTGGCATAGATGTCTGCGATTTTCCCCACGGAAACCACCTGACCGTCTTTCTCGTCGACCAGTTTTTGCAGCACCGTCGCTGACGGCGGCTCCACGGCCAGGTCATGACGATTCCCCGTACGCTGGAAATTTCCGGCTTTATCGCCAACGAACGGGCGGGCGATAACGCGACCGATGTTGTAACCCCCTTCGGTCAGCTCTTCGCGGGCGATTTCGCATAGCTCGTAAAGTTTATCCAGACCGAATGTCTCTTCATGGCAGGCAATCTGGAACACAGAGTCAGCAGAGGTGTAGAAAATCGGCTTGCCGGTTTTCATATGCTCTTCGCCCAGTTGATCAAGGATAACCGTACCGGAAGAGTGGCAGTTGCCGAGGTAGCCAGGCAGGTTTGCGCGTTCAACCAGTTTATCCAGCAGTTCCTGCGGGAAGCTGTTTTCATGATCGGAAAAATAGCCCCAGTCAAACAGCACCGGCACGCCCGCGATTTCCCAGTGGCCTGACGGCGTATCTTTACCTGACGATAACTCATGCGCCCAGGCGTACGCGCCTGCGATCTCCGCATTGCCATCCATACCCGCCGGAATGAAGCCGGTCGCGCCTTCATGCGCCTTCGCCAGGCCCAGACGAGTCAGATTGGGTAAATGCAGCGGACCTTTACGACCATTGTCAGCTTCTCCTTTCGCGCAAGCTTCTGCGATATGGCCCAGCGTATCTGAACCTACGTCGCCGAAACGTTCCGCGTCTTCGGTCGCACCGATGCCAAAGGAGTCCAGCACCATAATAAATGCACGTTTCATAGTTTCTCCGTACTTAGTGCTTTAAAAAAAAGCGATCAGATCAGTATATCGTTAATCGGTAATGCGTCGCCAGACTGTTGGTGTCTCTTTTGGCGCTTCATCAGCAATTACAATCGCGGCTTTGACCGCATTTGCCGCTTCCTGCCAGCTTGCTTCATCTTTTGCATGGATCACCGCTAAAGGACGCTGCCCGTCAATCGCATCACCCAGACGCGCCATGTCGGTAAAGCCCACGCTGTAATCAATGGTATCGGACGCCTGACGACGGCCGCCGCCCATTGAGACTACTGCCATCCCCAGCGCACGCGTGTCCATCCGGGCAATAAATCCTTCGGTATCGGCATACACGGCCTTGCTGAGCGTCGCGGTTGCCAGGTATTTGTCATAGTTTTCGACAAAATCAGTAGGGCCTTTTTGTGCAGCAACCATGCGGCCAAATATTTCCGCCGCTTTACCGTTATCCAGCACCGCCTGCAATTGTCTACGCGCCTCGGCGTCGTCTTTCGCCAGTTTGCCGGAGACCAGCATTTCTACGCAGAGCGCCATCGTCACGTCATAAAGACGCGGGTTGCGGTAATCGCCGGTCAGAAAGCGGACGGCTTCACGCACTTCAACAGCGTTACCGGCGCTGGAGGCGAGTACCTGGTTCATATCGGTAAGCAGCGCGGTAGTACGAACGCCGGCGCCATTAGCCACACCAACGATCGCCTGTGCCAGTTCGGCAGAAAGCTCTGGCGTCGGCATAAAGGCCCCGCTGCCCACTTTGACGTCCATGACCAGCGCGTCCAGCCCTTCCGCCAGTTTCTTGGCGAGGATCGAGGCGGTGATCAGCGGAATAGAATCGACCGTAGCCGTAATATCGCGCGTGGCATAAAAGCGTTTATCAGCAGGGGCTAAAGAATTCGTCTGTCCGATAATCGCGACGCCCACATCTTTAATGATGTCGCGAAAGCGTTTGTCATCCGGGAAAATATCAAACCCCGGGATGGCTTCCAGTTTGTCGAGCGTACCGCCTGTATGGCCAAGCCCACGCCCGGAAATCATAGGGATATAGCCGCCGCAGGCCGCAACCATCGGCCCAAGCATTAGCGAGGTGACATCTCCCACGCCGCCAGTGGAGTGTTTATCGACAACAGGCCCGTTGAGATTAAGGTGTTTCCAGTCGAGAACAGTCCCTGAGTCTCGCATCGCCATGGTCAGCGAAACACGCTCCTCAATTGCCATGTCGTGGAAGAAAATGGTCATCGCCAGAGCGGCAATTTGCCCTTCGGACACGGTGTTGTCACGAATCCCGTTGATAAAGAAACGAATCTCTTCATCACTGAGCACATGGCCATCGCGTTTTTTACGAATTATTTCTTGAGCGAGAAACAAGGTAACCCCCTGAAAATCAAGGTTGGTTGCGGCGGACGAGCCGCCGCAAAGGAGAATTAATAGCCGCTTGCGCTCTTACCGTCGCCATGGCCCAGTGCTTTGAGCAAGCTTGCCAGCAGACTGGACGCACCAAAGCGATAGTGGCGCGAATCCGCCCAGTCAGCGCCAAAGAGTTCATCGGCAATCGCGAGGAATTTCTGCGCGTCTTCTGCTGAACGCACGCCGCCAGCCGGTTTGAAACCAACGGTTTTCGAAACCCCCATATCGCGAATCACTTCCAGCATGATGCGCGCGCTTTCCGGCGTGGCATTCACTGGCACTTTACCGGTGGACGTTTTAATAAAATCCGCGCCCGCTTTGATTGAGATTTCAGACGCTTTGCGAATCAGCGCCTCTTCTTTCAGCTCACCGGTTTCGATAATCACTTTCAGCAGAACATTGGCCGCTGCGCAGGCATCTTTACAGGCCTTAACCAGATCAAAGCCCACTTGTTCGTTGCCTGCAATCAGCGCACGGTACGGGAATACCACATCGACTTCATCAGCACCGTAAGCAATTGCCGCACGCGTTTCCGCCAGCGCGATCTCAATATCGTCGTTACCGTGCGGGAAGTTAGTAACCGTTGCGATGCGGATATCTGGCGTACCCTGCTCTTTCAGCGTCTTGCGCGCAATTGGGATAAAACGCGGATAGATACAGATAGCGGCAGTGTTACCAACCGGGGTTTTTGCCTGATGGCAGAGCGCGATCACTTTTTCGTTCGTGTCGTCGTCGTTCAGGGTAGTCAGGTCCATCAGTTTCAACGCACGCAGGCTGCTTGCAGTTAAATCAGTCATTTTTCTCTCCGTCGGCATAAGCCGGTTAAATACGGGTCTGTTATTATTCTAACATTAACCCATCATCACACTTCGACACCCATCACAGTTAATGAAAACCACATTCATATTTGCAAAACTGTAATGAGACATTCATCAAACTTTTAGCCTTAACATAGCCACATACCCGGATCTTTAGGGGTGTGGATCAAAGGCGGGCTCCATTCGGTTGCCTACACTGGGCCGGATGCTCAAGGACTAAGAGGAACGAAGATGTCCATGCCAAATGATTCAGCATACCTGGCTCGTTGCCAGCAGATTGCGACAAGCAATACCCTGACTCCCGCACAAAAACGCCACTTTCTTGCACTTGAGGCCGAAAATAGTCTGCCTTATCCCTCACTAACAAAAGAAGCGCGAGCTGCGCTTGATGAGGGTACTATTTGCGATATGTTCGAAGGGCATGCGCCCTACAAACCACGTTATGTACTGCCGGACTATGCAAAATTCCTCGCGAATGGCTCGCAATGGCTGGAACTCGAAGGGGCAATCGATCTTGACGACGCGCTGTCGATGCTCACCATCCTTTATCACCATGTTCCTTCAGTCACATCCATGCCCGTTTATCTGGGTCAACTGGATGCGATACTGCAACCATATGTTAGAATTCTAACACAAGAAGAGATCGATATTCGAATAAAACGTTTTTGGCGTTATCTCGACAGAACCCTGCCGGATGCGTTTATGCATGCCAATATTGGCCCTGCAGATACGCCGATCACCCGAGCTATTTTGCGCGCCGATGCAGAGCTTAAGCAGGTTTCGCCTAATCTGACCTTTATTTATGACCCGGATATGACGCCAGATGATTTACTGCTTGAAGTGGCGAAAAACATCTGTGAGTGCAGTAAACCCCATATCGCCAACGGCCCCGAAAATGATAAAATTTTCACAAAAGGTGGCTATGGCATCGTCAGTTGTTACAACTCGTTGCCGCTAAGCGGCGGCGGTAGCACGCTGGTACGCCTGAACCTGAAAGCAATTGCCGAACGCAGCAGCACTGTTGAGGATTTCTTTACACGCCAGCTTCCCCACTACTGTCAGCAGCAAATCGCGATCATTGATGCGCGCTGTGACTTTCTCTATTCGCAATCCGGCTTCTTCGAGAATAGCTTCCTGGTCGCCGAAGGGCTGATAGATCCGAATCGTTTTGCGCCTATGTTTGGCATGTACGGACTGGCAGAAGCGGTGAATATCCTCTGCGAACGTGCAGGTCTCAGCGTACGCTACGGCAAAGATGCGCAAGCCAATGCGCTGGGTTACCGGATCAGCGAACAGCTTGCGACATTTGTAGCGAACGCGCCGGTAAAACATGGCTGGAATAACAGAGCGATGTTGCACGCTCAGTCGGGGATAAGCTCTGATACTGACACCACGCCGGGAGCACGCCTGCCCTACGGCGACGAACCCGACCCTATTACCCACCTGCTGACGGTAGCCCCGCATCATACCTGGTACACGGCGGGCATCAGCGACATTCTGACGCTCGATGAGACCGTCAAACGTAATCCGCAGGCCGTGGTACAGCTCTGCCTCGGCGCGTTTAAAGCCGGCATGCGTGAGTTCACTGCCAATATCAACGGCAACGACCTTGTACGCGTAACAGGTTATATGGTGCGCCTGTCAGATCTGGAAAAATTCCGTGCCGACGGGTCACGCACGAATACGACCTGGCTGGGTGAGGAAGCCGCCCGCAACACTCGCATCCTTGAAAGACAACCACGCGTGGTCAGCCATGAACAGCAGATGCGCTTCCCAACAAAAAACTATTCAGGTTGAGTCGAAGCGGCAATGAAGATGCTCCGAGAACATCGATACGCGCTGTGCCCAGGGTTCGACGGCCTGATCAGTAAGGAGGAAGCCTGAAGGATGAAGAGTTTAGTCAGTAAGATTATCCCGTTCTCCTGCGTTGATGGGCCTGGCAGTCGTCTGGTGCTGTTTTTACAGGGTTGTAATTTGAACTGTAAAAACTGTCACAACCCGTGGACAATCGGACGCTGCAACCACTGTGCACAGTGCGTTCCCGCCTGCCCGCACGGTGCCTTAACTCTGGTCGATGGGCGGGTAAACTGGGATGAGATTGCCTGTCAGCAGTGCGATACCTGTCTGCATCTCTGTCCACAGCAGTCCACGCCTATGGCGCAAACGCTAAGTGTGGAAGAGGTGCTAACCCACGTACGCAGAGCGGCCCTGTTTATCGAAGGGATCACCGTCAGCGGCGGAGAGGCAACAACGCAGTTGCCGTTTCTGGTTGCGCTGTTCAGTGCACTCAAAACGACCCCCTCGCTTCAACACTTGTCCTGCCTGGTTGACAGCAACGGTCTGCTTAGCGAAACAGGCTGGCGCAGGCTTCTGTCGGTGTGTGACGGGGCAATGATCGATCTCAAAGCCTGGGGCAGCGCTCATCATCGGTTTCTGACCGGGCGCGATAATGCGCAGATCAAGGCCAGTATCCGTCTTCTGGCGGCGCATCAGCGGCTGGCGGAGTTACGCTTGTTGGTCATTCCCGGGCAATGTGATTATCTGCAACACATTGATGAACTTAGCGAATTTATCGGCGAATTAGGGGATGTGCCGGTGCGTATTAACGCCTTTCATGCTCATGGTGTGTATGGTGAAGCAAAACAGTGGCGTAGCGCCACTGCCGGAGATGTGGAACCGCTGGCGCTGGCGCTTACTGCCCGGGGAGTGAAAACAGTGCGCCTTCCGGCGTTGTATCTGTAACTCAGCTTAATGAAAAGGTGGCGTGAGTATTGTCGAACAGCGCCTGAGCAATCACATCTGGCGCTTCCGGGCGCAATTCGCAAAGCGTTGCGAAGACCCGCGCCGCCTGTTCCGGGCGATTAGGCTGGCCCTGAAAACCGTTTAATGGCATATCCGGGGCGTCGGTTTCCAGCAACAGGGCGTTTAATGGCAGTTGCGCCATCACTTCGCGGGTCTTGCTGGCTCGCGGGTAGGTAATAGTACCGCCAACGCCAATTTTATATCCCAGGCTGATAAAACGTTCCGCCTGCTGCAGGCTACCGGCAAAGCCATGTACGACTCCCGTTCGCGGCAGGTCATGACGTTTAAGGTGCATCGCCAGCTTGTCGTGTGTGCGACGCGAATGCAGGATCACTGGCAGGTCAAAACGTTTTGCCAGCTTAAGCTGCGCATCCAGCACCGCCTGCTGACGTTCAAATTGCGGATCGTCACGATACAGATCCAGGCCAATTTCGCCAATCGCCACCACCTTCTTCGGACGTGTTTCAAGTAGTTGCTCAAGCTGCTCCACGCACGTCGGCGTGTGCTCTTCAATGACGATCGGATGCAGCCCCAGCGCGGCATAAAGGGCCGGATAATCCCGGGCAAGTTTGATAACGCGAGCAAAATATTGTGAGCCAATCGCCGGGACGATAATCCGTTCGACCCCAGCAGCACCGGCGCGGGTAATGCTGTTCGATTCATCATCCTGGAAAGGAGGGAAATCGAAGTGACAGTGAGTGTCGATAAAGCGGAACGTCACGCAGTATCCTCATTATTAAAGGGCAAATCGTTGGCCTGAACCGCGCTGACAAGGGGCGTATCGACCGCATCGTTGGCCACGGCTGCTGGTGGCACAACGATGGTAGCAGATGTCGTGGGCACACGCGGAACATGGCGAATTAATGGCGGCTTCTCTACCAGCAGTTTACCCACCGTCGCCAGGAAATAACGCCCGCAAAGTCTTCCCAGCTTGTAGTCATCGCGCAACGCTGGTAAACGGCTTCCCAGCGCCATACTGTGCAAAAGCTTCGGCGGATAGATTTCAAAAATGCGCAACTTTCCGGGGGGCGCTTCAATAAATTTCTGCGTCGCCGAATAGGTCTTCTCATGATGCTGAACGAGGTTAACGAAAGGCTGCAAGCTGCTTTCCCCCAGCCAGCGTTCCATCCGCTTAAACCATTGTGGGGTGTAGTACATTTGCGACGGCACGGTGCGGATAACCACAATTGTCTTCGCACCGCGTTTCGCCGCCTCCTGAACGGGAATCGCATCGCTGACGCCGCCATCAAGATAATTCACACCGTTAAGGGTTACGCCCGGGCGGTAGAATCCGGGGATAGCACTGGACGCGCGGATGATATCCAGCCAGGTGCTACTGTCAGGGGAGAAATATTCTGGCGTGTAGTCATCCTGACGGCAGGCACACATATAGAAGGCTTTGCCTGTGTCAAAAGCACGCGCGGCATAGTCCATCGCCAGCGGCATATGGCTTGAGGTGGAAGTAATAAGCCAGTCCAGATCGATCAGGTTGCCACCACGCACGAAACGTACGGGATCAAAAAAGTCGCGGGTGGTTGTGTAACGCATGATGACCTTACGCGCATAACCCGGCTGATTGCACAAGTATGCCGACAGGTTTTGCGCCCCGGCGGATGTACCAAGGAAAAGGTCGAAAGGGTTAAATTCAGCGCGCATGAACTCATCCAGTACGCCGGCCGTAAAAATGCCCCGCTGACCTCCTCCCTCACACACCAGAGCGAGTCGGCCTGGGCGAAATGGGGTTAACGCTAATGGTGCAATGTTACCAAGCGTTACCGGAATATATTGCCCCACCCTGCTTTCCTTTAGATTTTAGGTATTAACAAAGTAACGCAATTTTTCCCTTCCAGAAACAATGAAAGCCAGTCACGAGGACTGGCTTGATGATTCGTTTAAGAAAGAGACTCGCGCTACGGACGTCTGCGACCCATAAACAGGCTGACGAGGAACAGGATGATACCGACGATAAAGACGATTTTCGCGGCACCCGCTGCCGTACCTGCCAGACCACCAAAGCCCAGAGCGGCGGCAATTAACGCGATAACCAGAAATATAATGCCCCAACGAAACATAAGACTCTCCTTAACCATAGTTAATGTCGACCGCTAATGTGAGCGCTCAGGATGCTCACTGGCGATATTTTCCAGGTGCGTTCTACTTACTTCCCGGCAAAACGCCGGGATTGCACATTTCAGGAATCGTTACTTAGCTTTCAGATCGTTTTTCACACTTTTGACGCCATCTACCGCTTTAGCGATACTTTCGGCCCGCTCAATTTGCGCCTGTGAATCTACGGTACCGGACAGCTGTACAACGCCATCGGTCGTTTCTACTTTCACCTTACGGGAAGGAACGATGTCGTCAGCCAGCAATTTTGCTTTGATTTCACTGGTAGTCGCAGTGTCGCCGGCATAGCCTTTCGCAGAGGTGTTTTTACCGTCACGAACATGGAGTTTGTCGCTTACTGATGCAACGCCTCCAACCCCTTTCGCTACGGTTACCGCCTGTTCTGCCTGCGCCTGGCTTTCAACGAAGCCACTTAACGTCACCACTTTTTTCTCAGTTTTTACGGAGATATCGGTGCTCTTGATATCTTCGTGATCGACCAGCGCAGCTTTGACTTTCGCCGTAATAGCGCTGTCATCCATGAAATTACCGACTTTATTCATAGAGCTATCGATTTTTTGCCCTGCGTTGTCGGCCGCGTTTTGCGCTTTATCGGTCGTCGTGTTTGCCGCCATTGCGGAACCACTTGCCAGAGTTGCTCCCAGCACGACAGCCAGCAGAGTTTTCGAAATCTTCAGTCTTGTCATCGTCATCGATCTATATCCTATTGGTTTGCCCACAATTTGGGCCGTAAGCAGCAATGAAGGCCGCTTTTCCTGCTGTGGTGAATCACCAGTCTGACAAATCAATGAGTTAGATAAATAACGCTAATTCATTAGACTTAAGTCAGTAATTAATATTATGTAATGCACCATTTTCTGAATAAAAAACCACTAAACACGCATTGAATAGGATTAATACCCAGCCGAAATGTCATTACTTTGTTAAATATAGAACACAATCGCAGAAACGCTTGCGAAAGCGGTTAAAAAATGACCATAGAAGAGGGAAATGCGGCTATTTAAGAACTTTCCGCAAGAGGCTAAAAAGACAGGTAAAGTGACGGAGCACGGCGTCTGCCGCGCTCCGTAGAGGGATTAGTGTTCGCGGGTCTGGTGGAACTGAACATCCGGGTAACGCTCACGCGCCAAATTCAGGTTGACCATTGTTGGGGCAATATATGTCAGGTTATCGCCGCCATCGAGCGCCAGCTGCACTTCGTTTTTGCGTTTGAACTCTTCAAATTTCTTCACATCGCTGCACTCCACCCAACGGGCGGTAGCGACGTTAACGGACTCGTAGACCGCCTCTACGTTGTATTCGCTCTTAAGACGCGAAACGACGACATCGAACTGCAGCACCCCCACCGCGCCCACGATAAGATCGTTGTTAGCGATGGGGCGGAAGACCTGAACCGCACCTTCTTCTGACAACTGAACCAGCCCTTTGAGCAGTTGTTTCTGCTTTAACGGATCTTTCAGACGGATGCGGCGGAACAGTTCCGGCGCGAAGTTCGGAATACCGGTGAACTTCATCATTTCACCCTGCGTGAAGGTGTCGCCAATCTGAATCGTGCCGTGGTTGTGCAGACCAATGATATCGCCCGGATAAGCCTCTTCAACATGCGAGCGATCGCCGGCCATAAAGGTCAACGCATCAGAGATCACCACATCTTTGCCAAGACGCACCTGACGAAGCTTCATGCCCTTTTCATATTTGCCCGACACCACACGCAGGAAGGCCACGCGGTCACGATGTTTCGGGTCCATGTTGGCCTGAATTTTAAAGACGAAGCCGGAGAATTTCTCCTCCGCCGCTTCCACTTCACGGATGTCCGTCGCGCGCGGCATCGGTGCGGGCGCCCACTCCACCAGGCCATCCAGCATATGGTCCACACCAAAGTTACCCAGCGCGGTACCAAAGAAGACAGGGGTGATTTCACCGGCCAGGAACAGCTCTTTATCGAACTCGTTAGAGGCACCCTTAACCAATTCAAGCTCGTCGCGCAACTGCTGAGCCAGATCTTCACCGACAGCAGCGTCGAGATCCGGGCTATTTAACCCTTTAACGATTCGTACTTCCTGGATCGTATGGCCCTTACCGGTCTGATAGAGATAGGTTTCATCTTTATAGAGGTGGTAAACGCCTTTGAACAACTTACCGCAGCCAATCGGCCAGGTGATCGGCGCACAGCCGATTTTCAGCTCGTTTTCCACTTCATCCAGCAATTCCATCGGATCGCGAATGTCACGGTCGAGTTTGTTCATAAAGGTGATGATCGGCGTATCGCGCAGACGGGTAACTTCCATCAACTTGCGGGTACGATCCTCAACGCCTTTTGCGGCATCAATAACCATCAGACAACAGTCAACTGCCGTCAGCGTACGGTAGGTATCTTCGGAGAAGTCTTCGTGCCCGGGGGTATCAAGCAGGTTGACCAGACAGTGATGATAAGGGAACTGCATCACAGAGGTAGTAATAGAGATACCACGCTGCTTTTCCATCTCCATCCAGTCAGATTTTGCATGCTGATTAGAGCCCCGGCCTTTAACCGTACCAGCGGTCTGGATAGCCTGTCCGAACAACAACACTTTTTCAGTGATCGTAGTTTTACCGGCATCCGGGTGCGAGATGATGGCGAACGTGCGTCGCTTGGACACTTCTTGTAAATAAGGAGACAACGTCATAATAAAATTCTTCTGTGAAAATGCGCGGCCTCGGCCACGCTATGAAATAAGAAAAATGCGGCTATTGTACTCAACGACTGAGTGCAGACAATTAATGTTTACACAGGAGTTGCTCCAGTTCGGTTAACGATGTCACGGTCCAGGTCGGGTTGATTCCCTCGGGCAACGCGCGACCGTTAGCATTCAGCCAGCAGGTGGAAAGCCCGGCGTTAATGCCGCCCAGGATATCCGATTCAGCGGTATCTCCAACCATCAATACCCGTGAGCGGTCCGGGTTTTGTGCCTGTTCCAGCGCGTAATCGAAAATACGCGGATCGGGCTTAGCCACGCCGACCTGCTCAGAAATCACCAGCAAATCAAAGTAGTCGCGAAAACCGGTGCGTTCCAGGCGCGTCTGCTGTAACGCGGTAAAGCCATTGGTGATAATGCCAAGCTTTACCTTTCCTTTTAACGCCGACAAGAGCGACACCGCCCCTGGTAGAGGGGCGCAAATTTCTGCCATCGCATTGAGAAACGCATTATTCAGATCGCCAGGCGCAACGCGCAGGCGCTCCGCCCATCCCTGAAAGCGCTGATGCTGTAATTGTAGTGCGGTGATGGCGCCGTTCTGATATTCCACCCACAACGGTTTATTAATGGCCTGATAATCTTTAAAATCCTCGGCAGTAAATGTCACGCTGTAGTCCAGAAACATTCGCTGCAGGCCACCAAACGAATCGAAGGTAAACAGCGTTTCGTCGGCGTCAAAAAAGATCCAGTCCCATTTCATTACATCACCTTTCATTTATTAAATTGGCAGCGCCATGATGATGGCGTCTTCGCGTCCTTGCGCTGTGGGGTAATAGTTGCGGCGAATCGTCGCTTCATTAAATCCCAGGCTCTCATATAAAGCGATGGCCGCGGTATTTGAGGCCCGCACTTCCAGCCACAGCGTCAATACGCCACGTTTTTCCAGTTCGCCGATCAGATGCTCAAGCAGTTGACGCCCCAGCCCCTGACGTTGCCAGGCGGGATCGACGGCAATATTAAAGAGGGTGGCTTCATCCAGCACCACCTGTGTAATGGCGAAGGCCGCCATTACGTCATCCACCAGTAAACGGTAATTAAGGTAGCGCTCGCCCTGGTTACTGGCGAAGGTCTTCTCACTCCAGGGAAACGCGTGCGCCCGGGTTTCGATCTGGTACGCGCGGGCTAAATCAGTCGTTGTGAGGGAAGAAATCGTGTTCATAATTGCAAATTTGTCGCCATAGCGCGGCGCGTGCCGCAGGGTTGCCCCTTAGTTCATCAAGGCCAGGCGTCGTAACCTGCGCCCCCTTGAGCGCGATGGGTGATTCAATGCCCAGCCGCCAGCTGTTGCAGGTACTGCCCGGCGGTAACATCTCTACCCGGTCAGGGGTGAGCTGTAAAACCTGATCCGGACTGACGGCAAGCGCACGCAGCACATCGCCAACGAACGGCTCAGTGAGTGCGGGAAGATCAGGAGCCACCATCACTAACCGGATGTGCGCGGGTAGGGAAATTGCGATTTCCCCTTGCAGCGTCGCCGGACGGCGCAGGGACCACTGGGTGATACCCAGTTGCTGTAATTGCCAGTCGCGTCGGGAACTCATAGAGAAACACTCCTGTCTGTCAGGCGCGCAAATATAGCAAACTCGTCGAATTTTCGCCATCCAGTCGATCAGAAGCATTGAGGGATGAAGACGCTGCCAACAAAGAGGCAGCATGGAGGATAACGTGGCCCTACACTAAATCATTCATGATGCGTCGAGGCGGCAAGGATGAGTATCCCCGGGAGCTTACACCAGTAAGTGACCGGGTACGAAGACGCTGCCAACAAAGAGGCAGTATGAAGGATAACGTGTATAATCCCCGCCTAAGTTTAATGAGGAACAACCATTCATGTCTGCTTTAACTCCGGCAAGTGAAGTCTTGCTGCGCCACAGTGACGATTTCGAACAGAGCCGCATTCTTTTTGCCGGTGATTTACAGGATGACCTGCCTGCGAGGCTGGAGTCGGTTGAGAGCCGCGCCTGGACACAACAGTACCATCAGTGGCAGACACTCAGCCGCCAGATGGGCGACATGGCCGTTTTCGGGCTGACCCTTGACAAGGCTGCCGCTGGCGAGAGTGATACACTGATTTACTTCTGGCCGAAAAATAAGCCGGAAGCACAGTTTCAGTTGATGAATCTGCTGTCGCTGCTGCCGGTTGGTACGGATATTTTTGTGGTGGGTGAAAACCGCAGCGGCGTTCGTAGCGCTGAACAAATGCTGGCTGAGTTTGCACCGCTGAATAAAGTCGACAGTGCGCGTCGTTGCGGGCTTTATCATGGACGTCTGGAAAAACAGCCGACGTTTGATGCTCAGTCATTCTGGGATGAATACCAGCTGGATGGGCTGTCTATTAAAACATTACCGGGCGTCTTTAGCCGCGACGGCCTGGATGTGGGTAGCCAGTTATTGCTCTCCACGCTGACCCCGCATACGAAGGGCAAGGTACTGGATGTGGGCTGCGGTGCGGGTGTACTGGCAGCCGTGCTGGCCAGCCACTCGCCGAAAGTACGTCTCACCCTGTGCGATGTCTCGGCGTCGGCAATTGAAGCCAGCCGCGCAACCCTTGCGGCGAACGGCTTTGAAGGCGACGTTTTTGCCAGCAATGTCTTCTCTGAGGTGACGGGCCGTTTCGATATGATCATCTCAAACCCGCCGTTCCATGATGGCCTGCAAACCAGCCTGGAAGCCGCGCAAACGCTGATTCGCGGCGCAGTACGTCATCTGAACAGTGGCGGCGAATTGCGTATCGTCGCCAACGCCTTCCTGCCCTATCCGGCAGTGCTGGACGAGACCTTTGGCTTCCACGAAGTGATCGCACAAACGGGACGTTTTAAAGTCTACCGCACCGTGATGACCCGTCAGGCGAAACGCTGATATTTCCAGCCCGGTAGCATTTCGTTATCGGGCAATTCCGCAGCAAATTCCAGGTGTTGGTTTTTAAAGCAGTTATAAAATCGGCATGCAATTAACTATTGACGAAACCTGGAAAACATCTAGAATGCGCCTCCGTGGTAACGATACTTATTGGGTATCGATGGTATGCGAAGGTGGCGGAATCGGTAGACGCGCTAGCTTCAGGTGTTAGTGTCCTTTGGATGTGGGGGTTCGAGTCCCCCCCCTCGCACCATAATCCACGTTGATATTGCTCTCACCGGGCGAAGGTGGCGGAATTGGTAGACGCGCTAGCTTCAGGTGTTAGTGTCCTTTGGATGTGGGGGTTCGAGTCCCCCCCCTCGCACCAACGAGGCGATATCAAAACAATAAGATAGATGTGCGAAGGTGGCGGAATTGGTAGACGCGCTAGCTTCAGGTGTTAGTGTCCTTAGGATGTGGGGGTTCGAGTCCCCCCCCTCGCACCAAATATCTTATAACTTCCCTGCGTGACCTCTGTGTTACATCAGCCACTTTAAATTCAGCATTACCAGCATTATCCCCCCGACAAGCGCAATCCTTGACGGCAGTAAAACAAAATGACGTAATCTTTTGTGATAAAGCATTGCGGGCGTTAGCAACAAACCAATGACAATCACCGAGCGCCAGGCTCCTGCGGAAAGACCCGCAAAGGCCATTATCGCGACGATAAACCCGGCCAGCAAGATTGCCCATCCACTACCCAGAGCGCGTTGCAGCATGCTTTAGACTCTCACAACGATAATGATAACCAATATCATATGATATGTTTTCTCATTTGTCAGCATAGCCAGCGAATCGGTATGAACTTTACGCATCTTCTGGTGACAGGGATTGCCGAAGGTGATAAATTAAGCACCACTTAATTAAATCTTAAAAATTGCTTTTTTTCGCGGTAACCTTTCTTCGCGTTATTTTTCACTTTGGCAACCAGTTCAATTTTATATTGCAGATTAATAACGACTTTTTTAAATATGACACCACACTCCTGGCAATCCCTTTGTAACAAGAAATATCGCTTATCTGTGCGACTCTTTTTGTTACTTAATACCATTTCGGCCATTTTTTCGATCGCACTGCCACTTTATAATCTGCGTGCGTTTACGTTGCCCATATGCCTGATCCTGGCGTCAAGCCTGGCTGGCTTGCTCTGGCACTGGAAATTTCCAAAAAAGAAAATAAATATTACGCTGATCTCATTTTTATTTGGCTGTATGTGGGCGTGGCATATCATTATTAAATCTCTGGAATCAGGAGATAATGATTCAACCTACCTCCTTATCGCCCTATTAAGTGTTTTATTTATTGGTTCGCTTGCTTTCTCTAATAATATCATTGCATTTATGTTGCACTCTTTGCCTTCCTTCATGGGGTGCTTCTGGTTAAGCAGCGGTGAAATAACACTGCGGATTATCTATGCTTTTGCACTCCCCATGATCGGGATTGCTATTCAGCATGTGATTCAAAAGCGCAACGATAACTTCTCGCAGGCTCTGATGTATCGTCTGATGCAGGAGCGTAAGACGCTGAATGATTTGAGTATGCTCGATCCGCTCACCGGGCTCTACAACCGACGTGGCCTGCAAAACAAGCTCGACAATCTCCTGGCGCTCGATGACGGTACCCGCTTTGTGCTACTGCTGGATATCGACCACTTCAAAGCTTATAACGATCACTACGGTCATATGATGGGTGACCAGGCGTTAATTCGTGTTTCTGCTGCCATTCGTAATGCAGTGCGCTCCAGAGATATTGTCGCCCGCTTCGGTGGTGAAGAGTTTCTGATCTTATTAAACAGTGTCGACCTGGAACGCGCTCGCGTTGCGGCGGAGCGGATTCGTCAGCACGTTTACGATCTGAAAATTCCCCATATGTTTAATGAGAGTGTAGCGACTAACGTCACTGTGAGTATTGGCATTGCGCCGCTGGAAGATGGCGACATCGAGGACGCACTCGATAAAGCAGATAAAGCCTTGTACGAAGCGAAACATCAGGGACGGAACAGTATTCTCGTCAGCAGTGACTTGCAGGTCGCCTGATTCGGCCTGTCCAGGCTGGCTTTACGATAAACATCTTGCTATAGGTATAGCCTCTCGCTAGGATTAGAAATCATTATCATTTAGATTTCTATCTTTCTGACACTATGGCTTATCGTTGCGTACCCGTTAATGAATTCGTGATCCGCCAGGCGAGGCTTTTTACTGAGAGCGACACTCTGGCGAATGAAGTGCGCGATATCCTTGCCCGCCTGCGCCCTCATCTTCTCGATTTCATTAAGCTGAACGAACTTCCGCCACAACAGGCGCTAACCCTTACGCAATGGGCGCGACCGGATCGTTTACAGTCACTACGGACAACTTACGCAAATCATATCTACCTAAAGCAGCCGACACTGCCGCGTGAAGGCAAACCGCTGCTGTCATTATGGGCTCAGTGGTACCTCGGCCTGATGGTGCCCCCCCTGCTGGTGGCCTTATTAACGCAAAAAATTGCCCTGGACCTTTCCCCGGAACATCTGCATGTCGAGTTTCATGAAACCGGCCGCGCCGCCTGCTTCTGGATGGATATAGAGCAGGATGAGGCTCTGACGGCGCAGGGTGATATCCCTCGTATTGAGGCATTAATCGTTCGGGCGATGGCCCCCGTCGTAGCGGCACTGGAAGCTACCGGCGAGATCAACGGTAAGCTTATCTGGAGCAATACGGGGTATCTGATTAACTGGTGCCTGGGCGAAATGAAGCCTTTGCTGGGTGATGAGCGGGTCACCACGCTGCGCCAGTTCTGCTTCTTCGAAAAACAGCTTTCGAACGGTAACGACAACCCCTTATGGCGGACTGTCGTTCCCCGTGATGGCGTGCTGGTCAGGCGTACCTGTTGCCAGCGATATCGCTTGCCAGATGTTCAGCAATGCGGAGACTGCACTCTAAAATAATCTCCACAAAAACGGCAACCTGAGGTTGCCGTTTTGCCTTCACCTATGCCACTTGCTGGCTTTCTTCAGCGCGTTGCGCCTCTTCCGCTTCCTGTTCCAGTAACTGTTTCTCATACACTTTAAAGAACGGGTAGTAAATGATGGCGGAAATGACCGCGAGTATCACGACAAGAATGGCGGCACGGAAATCCCAGCCGAGCGCCCACGCCCCGCCAATAGGTGCAGGAGCGGTCCACGGAACAACAGAAATCACGCGCCCAATCAGATCCATTTTCATCGCCGCCCAGGCAATAATGGCGTTAACTAACGGCGCCAGAAGGAATGGAATAAAGAACACCGGGTTCATAACGATCGGCGTACCGAAAATAACCGGCTCATTAATATTGAACATACTGGGGACGATACTCAAACGGCCGATGGAGCGTAAATGCACCGAGCGACTGCGCAGATAACAGAACACCAGACCCATGGTCGCACCCGACCCCCCAATAACGATAAAGAATGTCCAGAAGGCCTCCATAAAGATGTGCGGCAATGGCGCACCCTGCGCAAGCGCCGTCTGGTTCAGCCCCAGGTTAGTCAGCCAGAACATTTGCAACATGCCAGACACAATTGCCGCCCCATGAATCCCGGCAAACCACAATAAATGTCCGATCAACACCGCCAGTAAAATAGCAGGCAGAGAATCCGCAGCCGAGACCAGCGGCTTGAAGAGCGCCATAATGGCTTGCGGAATCAACACATTGAAATGTGTCTGTATGAGGAGACTCAATGGATAAAGTGTCAATACAACCACCAACACCGGAATCAGCAGATCAAATGAGTTTTTGATCATCGGCGGCACCTGGTCCGGCAAGCGGATACCGATATTGTGCGCCTTGAGGAAACGCATCATCTCCACACAGTACACGGCGACCAGAATCGCAGTAAAAATACCGGTACCCCCCAGGCTATCTACCGGTAATGTGCCATTGGTTTTGGGAGCCGCAACCAGTAAAAAGGCCATCAGGGACAGCATGGCACACATAAAGGGATCGAGCTGATGTGACTTCACATAATGCTTGCCCAGGTTATAGGCGATGGCCGCGCAGATATAAATGGACATAATGCCCATCGTCATGTCGAACGGCGTCAAAATGCGGCCTTCATACTGCTTTGCCAGATCGAGCCACGCACGGGCGAAGCCCCACGTCGTGTCCGGCGAAAACGGTGGGTAAGCGAAGACCAGCAGGAAAGAACCGACTATCATAAACGGCATGGCCGAGATGAAACCATCACGGATGGCCATGACGTGACGCTGGGAAGAAATCCGCCCGGCTATTGGGCTGACGTAGTTTTCGATGAAGCGAAAAATCACGTTAAACACTGCATGATTGGCAGACATAGCGGCTCTCCTGTCAGTCTATATAATTCAGCGCAACAGCGAATGTTCTGCCGTGCAGCAATCCATTTTTAGGGTTTAAGACCATACTGGCTAACGAACCAGCATTACAGCGAAGCAGGATACGTTTCATAGACGGCTCTTATTGATTATCGGGACAGAGGAAGTGACAAAATCAGTATTAACCCCGATGAAAAACACTGCAACCGGTTACTGTAACCGGTTTCTGCGATTGTGAAGGTGATCGTGAAACGCGTGTTAACGGGATTGTTTTGACAAGATATTTACAGGGATCACAGGGTTGTGACAGATTATTGAAGGTTATGTTCAGGAGAAGAAAATGAGTTTGCAGTCCGTCAGGCAATTTTTTGCCGAACACGCCCCCGATATTGACATCATCGAGCTCAACCAAAGTACCGCAACCGTCGCGCTGGCTGCTGCCGCCCATCATGTTGAACCCGGTCAGATAGCCAAAACGTTATCCCTCAAAATTAAGAACGACGTGGTGCTGGTTGTCGCAAAAGGCGATGCCCGTCTGGACAATAAGAAGCTGAAATCTACCTTCGGCGCGAAAGCAAGAATGCTTAGCAGTGATGAAGTGGTAACCCTTACCGGTCATCCGGTTGGCGGTGTCTGCCCGTTCGGGCTGGAAAACCCGTTGGCGGTGTATTGTGATGTTTCATTAAAAAACTATGAGGAAGTCCTTCCGGCTGCGGGATCAATTCATAGCGCCGTGCGCATTTCCCCGGAGCGTATGGCACAGTTAACGGATGCAAAATGGATTGATGTTTGTGAGTAACAGAGACCGTGCCAGGCCGATAACCTGGCACTTAACAAGCTGACTACGCTGCGGACTGCGGCCCTTTCAATGCCGCAGCCGCAGGAACCCAGGTTAAAATATCTGCCGCATTTAACAGTCCCACATCGGAATTTACCCCTAACTTAGCCATGGCGTTAAATTTATGCGCCCGGATAGTCTTGATGTTGCGCTCCAGATGTACGGCGATCTCCGGCATCGACAGGCCTCGCGTCATGCATTGCAAAATGGCGCGTTCAGTCGGACTCAATGTGCGATTCTGGCTGACATACCAGTGATTGACCACATTCTCATTGACACGGCGGGTCTCCCCCAACAGGGTACAAATGTGTCCAAGTAAAATGGGCAACGAAGCTGATTTACTTAAAACGCCATGCAATCGTGACGGAGAAAGGCGACTGACAAGGCGTGCTTCACGGTCATCATCCGCCAGTACAATCCGCTGGATGCCTGGGTTTGTCAGCGACAACGCATGTAAGCAAAGCAGACATTCCCGACGGAGTTCTCGCATACTCGATAGCGAATAAATGACTGAAAAAAAGAACGTCTTTTTCTGTGCTTCGGCAAATGCTTTATGACTGTTAAAAAAATGAAAGTGATATGATTTCATGACTGGCGATGCGAATAAATGGCGCAGGCCAGCCTCACTCATCATGCATCTCTCGATGATGGCAACATGTTTTTTCCCGGCACTGATTTCCATTCTGATTGCTCTCCATACGCCGACACAAGATTCAGTTCTTTAGCCCCCTGCGCGCTATTAATCCATGCGTACATTTCCGCGTTGCTTCGTAATGACAGCCGACGCATTGCACTGTTTTTTTGCGCGCTAATCGTTTTATTGCTTTTTTTAAGCAACATCGCAATTTGATTAATACCCCACCCTTTACCCAACAGATGGAATACCTTTCGTTCAGAAAGCGTTAATGACTCCAGCTTATTACCTGAGTCATCTGTATCAAAAAAATCTGCTGATAATAAAGTCTGACTTATTCTTTCTGCGCTTTCATCACCAGCGCGAATAGCTTTTATGACACCGTCCACCGGTTCTCTGTCTGAAAGTAAGGTGCTACAAGGACGCATCAGTAATTCAACAGCCATGGGATAAATCGTACGTGAAACAAAGAATATCCAATGGATATCAGAGTATTGAGAAAGAAGGGAGTAGTATTGTTCACAGGCATTGCGCATTTGACGCTGTTCACCAGAAAGATCGGCGATGACCAGTGAGGCGCGGCGTAACTGTAATAATGTTATCTCTTCTAAAGCACGGCAAAAGGTTAATTCGTATTCGGGGAAATGTCGCTCCAGAATATCTCCCAGGCCAACAGTCATGACAGGAATTTTGCTGACAACAATTCCATATTTACAGCTTCTCGATAACATATAACCTCCGCATCCATTCGCGAGCCTTATAAAATAAGTTATGTGAATATTTACTAATAACGCCAACCACCATGTCAGCGGAAACCACCTATTAATAAATATTAAATGAAAATATAACGAGAGTGTTTGTCAACATTCTGTTGTAACAATTGGTGATTATAAAAACAGCTTTATAGGGTGTCAATATATCTTACGAGCCAATAATGATATCCGGCTTATATAATTTAAAAGAAAAAAGAGAAACAGGATTTAATTAATCATAAAATATATATTTATTGGAAAGAAATACACTAACGAAATGAATCCATTGTTTTACCCCTCATGCCACCCAGGTTTACCTTTCCCTTTCTGTAAATGACGCACAATCCTGCCAGTAAGCAGCAAAAAAGCACCATTTTGTGATTTATTACGCGAATCTTGATCTATCACCACGCCAAATACAGGGCTTCCTGTGCTAAAAATTACCTTTTCGTGCCACGCCTTGTGGACCTTGAGCAACATTACCAGGGCTATCATGCAAGAAGACCAGTCAACACAACGCGCCATTACACGTCTGTGTATCCAGTGCGGCCTTTTATTATTGCAACACGGTGCAGAAAGCGCACTGGTAGAGGAATTATCCACGCGTCTGGGACTGGCGCTGGGCATGGATAGCGTCGAAAGCTCTATCTCATCGAATGCCATTGTACTGACTACCATTAAAGATGGTCAGTGTCTGACGTCGACGCGAAAAAACAGCGATCGCGGCATTAATATGCATGTGGTGACCGAGGTTCAGCACATCGTCATCATGACGGAACACAAGTTGCTGGACGCCAGGGATGTCGAAAAGCGTTTTTCGCAGGTCAAACCGCTTCGTTATCCGCGCTGGCTGGTTACCCTGATGGTTGGCCTGTCCTGTGCCTGCTTTTGTCGGCTTAATAATGGCGGATGGGATGGCGCGTTTATCACGTTCTGCGCCAGCAGTACGGCGATGTATGTCCGACTGATGCTGGCGAACCGTCATATGCACCCGCAGATAAATTTCTGTATCACTGCGTTCGTGGCAACCACTATTTCCGGGCTTATGCTCACACTGCCAGCTTTCCTGCATACCTCCACGGTCGCCATGGCGGCAAGTGTCTTACTGCTGGTCCCCGGCTTCCCGCTGATTAATTCCGTCGCAGATATGTTTAAAGGTCATATCAATACAGGCCTCGCGCGCTGGGCTATCGCCAGCCTCTTAACTCTCGCTACCTGTATTGGTGTTGTGTTGGCTATGACCATGTGGGGGCTACGCGGATGGATGTAATCTGGTTTTTGCTTAATCTGATACAGGACATGGTACTGGCCGCCATTCCGGCCGTGGGTTTTGCAATGGTGTTTAACGTTCCCCATCGCGCTCTGCTCGGCGCGATTGGTCACGGTACCCGCTTTGCCATAATTTCCTGGGGTTTTAATATTGAGTGGTCGACGTTTATCGCCTCCATGCTGGTAGGCAGTATTGGTATTCGCTGGTCGCGCTGGTATCTCGCGCATCCAAAAGTCTTTACGGTTGCCGCAGTGATTCCCATGTTTCCCGGGATATCAGCTTATACGGCGATGATCTCCGCCGTGAAGATCAGCCATCTCGGTTATAACGAAGACCTGATGATTCTTTTGTTGACCAATTTTCTCAAAGCGTCATCGATTGTCGGCGCGCTCTCAATCGGCTTATCCATTCCCGGCCTGTGGATTTACCGAAAACGCCCGCGCGTGTGAAATTTGAGTTATTTCTTTGCCATGGTGATAATCCCCCGAACCGATTGTGACTGACGAGGAGCGGATGTGGAACACCATGGCATTTATTCACCGGACAGTTTTGACGATACCCGAGTGAAGGACAAAATTTTCCTCAGCGCAATTACCCTGTTTGCAGAATATGGGCTCAATGGCGCCCGCATGGAGCAAATCGCTGAAAAAGCCGGCACAACAAAGCGCATGGTGGTGTACCACTATAAAACCAAAGAAAACCTGTACCTGCAGGTTATCGAGTATGTTTATGCGGCCATTCGCGACAACGAAAAATCCCTTGAACTCGCCACACTGCCGCCTGTCGAAGCGCTGGTAAAGTTGGTAGAGAGTAATTTTGATTACCACGCCGACCACCCGGATTTTATTCGCATCATCTGCATGGAGAACATGCAACGCGGCCGTTTCATCCAGCAATCGGCCTGGCTGCGTGAAGTCAATCTCAGCGCCCTGACGCTGCTGGAAGATATTTTGCGTCGTGGCCAGCAAAAACAGCTCTTCAACCAAAACGTCTGCGCGCGCGACCTTCATCGACTGATCAGTAGCTTTAGTTTCCATTACGTTGCCAACAGTTATTCATTCTCGATGCTCTTCGAAGCGGATGAAGATCAACAGCAGCAGCGTCAGCACTATCGACAAATGGCGGTACAAGTTGTGTTGCGTTATATCTGCCCCTAAAAAAATAACTTGCAATTAAATCGTGCACTATCTATATTCAAAAACATGAAAACGAAATCAACTCCGCCCGCGAATGCGCAGCTCGCGTTAGATAACCAGTTTTGTTTTACGTTGTACTCAACAAACCTGGCGCTGCACAAGTTGTATCGGCAGCTTCTGACACCGATGAATCTGACCTACCCACAATATCTGGTCATGCTGGTGTTGTGGGAACAAGATGACGTCACGGTGTCAGAGATTGGTGAACGGTTATTTCTGGATTCGGCAACCCTTACCCCGCTGTTGAAGCGGCTGGAAAGCGCCGGGTTCATTATTCGCCAACGTTCCCGCCAGGATGAACGCCAGGTCGTCATTACCCTGAGCGACGCAGGTCGGGAATTGCAACAAGAGGCAAAAGCGATACCGAATGCGGTCATGTGTTCATTCGATTGTGACCACAAGCTTTTGATGGAGTTAAAGCAACAGCTCGAAGTATTGCGTCAACAATTTCAGCAAGCATAAGCCCGACTGCGGACGGTTTTATGCGACCATATATATAGCGCGCTATTTTATAGCAAACGACAATTATGAAAAGGAACCTGTTATGTCTTTAGAAAAAGTGATTTATACCGCCAAAGCCAAAGCAACTGGTGGCCGTGAAGGTCGCGCAACCTCTTCTGACGGCGTACTGGATGTCAAACTGGGTTTACCGAAAGAGATGGGCGGCGCAGGCGGTGAAGTCACCAACCCGGAGCAACTGTTTGCCGCAGGTTATTCAGCCTGCTTCCTGGGTGCGATGAAGTTCGTCTCTGGTCGCGACAAAATCGCTATTGCAAAAGACGCCTTTATCGAAGCAGAAGTGGGTATCGGTCCGCTACCGACCGGGTTTGGGATTGAGGTTAAACTCAATATCCACCTGGAAGGAATGGACGCCGCAGAGGCGAAGAAACTGGTCGATGCCGCACATATTGTCTGCCCTTATTCTAACGCCACTCGTGGCAACGTCGATGTTACGTTAAACATCATCGCGTAATACTAAGCCGGACGGGCATTAGCCAAAGATCCGGCAGCCAGCACCATTGGGAAAACACACAGCCGGGGCAACCCGGCTTTTTCGTCTCTGCTCCCACCGCCTTCCACTGTGTTACTATGTGTCATTATGTCTGCGAAAATCTTCGCAGAACGTCTTTCTGTTGTTGCCCTGTTTGAGAACGCGCTATGTCTTCCAGAATTCTGACTTCTACAGTTATCGGCATTGATGATTTTATGCGCGATCACGAAAGCGTTCTGGCGCGAACGGAAGGGGGCGCAGTCGCTGTTTTTGCCAATAACAGCCCTGCGTTTTATGCCATTACCCCTGATCGTCTGGCAGAATTGCTGGCGCTGGAATCACGTCTGGCGCGCCCGGCCAGTGATATCGCGCTGGATAATCAGTTCTACGAAGAGCCAGCCGCCGCGCCGGTAAATGTCCCAATGGGGAAATTTGCCATGTATGCCGGCTGGCAGCCCGATGCGGATTTTCAGCGTCTTGCGGCGCTTTGGGGCATCGCCCTTGCCCACCCCGTTGCGCCGGAAGAGCTGGCGGCTTTTATTGCTTACTGGCAAGCAGAAGGGAAAGTGTTCCACCATGTGCAATGGCAGCAAAAACTGGCGCGAAGCATTCAGATAAATCGCGCCAACCAGGGCGGCGCGGCGAAACGCGACATTAACGCGATTTCCCAGCCTGACAGCCAAATTCCACCAGGTTTTAGAGGATAACGATGAAAAACGTCGCTGAACTGATGAAACGTCTGCAACGGATGATGCCTGCCAATACTCAGCCCGCGTTTAAAAACGGCGAGGAACTCATGGCCTGGCAGAAGGAACAGGGCAAGATCCGCGCCGCCGCGATTGCCCGCGAAAATCGGGCGATGAAAATGCAACGCACCTTTAACCGTTCAGGTATCCGTCCGCTTCACCAGAACTGTTCTTTTGATAATTACAAAGTGGAATGCGAAGGCCAGATGCGCGCACTGAGCCTGGCGCGGCAATATGTGGCCGAATTTGATGGAAACATTGCCAGCTTTATCTTCTCGGGCAAACCGGGCACCGGTAAAAACCACCTCGCAGCCGCGATCTGCAATGAACTGCTACTGCACGGCAAATCCGTGTTGATCATCACGGTCGCTGACATCATGTCCGCCATGAAAGAGACATTTGGTAACCGCGAGAGCAGCGAAGAACAGCTGCTGAACGATCTTAGCAGCGTGGATCTGTTGGTTATCGATGAGATCGGCATGCAAACCGAGTCTCGCTACGAAAAAGTGATCATTAATCAGATTGTCGATCGTCGTTCTTCTTCAAAACGCCCGACAGGTATGCTCACCAACAGCAATCTGGAAGAGATGAACAAGCTATTGGGTGAACGCGTCATGGACAGGATGCGCCTGGGCAACAGTTTATGGGTCATCTTTAACTGGGACAGCTACCGTAGCCGCGTTACCGGCAAAGAGTATTGAGAGTTTTCCACTCCTTAATCCGGACACGGGCAGGTGTATAATGGGCGCTTTCAGGCCACCCCCAGGATCACGCCATGTCCTTTGCTAAACACCTTTTCTGCGTCGCTTTCGCCAGCGGCGCATTGTTCACTCACGCGAGTTACGCCTCTTCCTGGCAGGAAAATCTTTCCAGCGCAGCCAGTCAGCTTAGCCAGCAGAGCAGTTCCGGCGCAGGTCAGCAGCAAGGCGGTATGTCCCTCTCTTCATTGACGGGCCTGCTCAACGGTGGCAACCAGTCACTAAGCTCGGGCACCATGAATAATGCAGCAGGCGTTATGTCTTACTGTGCCAGGCATAAGCTCGCCTCACTGACTAACACAGATAACATCAAAAATCAGGTACTGGATAAGCTTGGCCTGAATACTCAGGCGGAGCAACAGAAGGACACTAACTATCTCGAAGGCCTGCAGGGAATGTTAAACACCAAAAACGGCGAGCAGCTCAATTTGAATAATATTGGCAGCACGCCGCTGGCGGAGAAAGTGAAAACCAAAGCCTGTGATATTGTTCTGAAACAGGGCGTAAACTTCCTCTCATGAGTTAAAAACGTCGCGTTTGCCGCCCCAACGGCCCAGGCGCGACGCCTGCCTTAAATCTGCCAGCCTACTCTCCCCATACAGAAAGCGACCGCGGTCATACTTAAATCTTTCTAAACCAATTCCGAATAAATCCGTATAAAGATGACACTACAATTGCAGCAACATGACATCGCAATTAAATTGAAGCCCAAAGGATTTCTGCCAGCAGGATGCTGGTATCGCAGAGGAATGACGGTTGTCCGAGTTACTTTCTATTGTTTTATTTCTGGCGTCCGTGGCGATTTACGCCTCTAAAGCGGGCCGTAATACCTGGTGGTTCACTGCAGTATTGCTGGTGCTGGGTTTCTTTGTGCTGTTAAACATCACCCTTTACGCCAGTAACTACTTCACTGGCGATGGAATCAATGATGCGGTTATCTATACGCTGACCAATAGCCTCACGGGCGCGGGGGTGCGCAAATATCTGCTGCCAGGTGCGGCCCTGGTTCTCGCACTGGCGGTGGTTTTCGGCGCTCTGGGCTGGATACTACGCCGTCGTCGCCATCACCCCTGCCACTTCGGTTACAGCCTGCTGGCGCTATTGCTGGCACTCGGCTCCGTGGATGCGAGCCCGGCATTTCATCAAATTACTGAACTCGTCAAATCCCAATCCCGTGAAGGCGACCCTGATTTTGCAGAATATTATCTTGAACCTGCGAAAAAGATCCCTAATCCGAAGCTGAACCTGGTCTATATCTACGGCGAGAGTCTGGAACGCACCTATTTCGATGATGTCGCGTTTCCTGGTCTGACTCCTGAACTGGGGGCATTAAAAGAAGAAGGTCTGGATTTCACGCAAACGGAACAATTGCCCGGTACGGATTACACCATTGCCGGAATGGTCGCCTCTCAATGTGGGATCCCACTGTTTGCGCCGTTTGAAGGTAACGCATCTGCGTCCGTTTCCAGCTTTTTTCCGCAAAATCTCTGTCTTGGCGACATCCTGAAAAACTCCGGCTACCAGAACTATTTTGTCCAGGGAGCAAACCTGCGCTTTGCCGGTAAAGATGTATTTCTGAAATCGCATGGCTTTGATCATCTTGTCGGCGCAGAAGAGTTAAAGGGCGAAGTAAGCGACCCTAAATACCGCAATGACTGGGGCTTCTACGATGATACCGTGCTGGATGAAGTGTGGAAAAAGTACGAGGCGCTTTCGCGTTCCGGGCAGCGTTTCTCATTGTTTGCATTAACTGTTGATACCCACCACCCGGACGGTTTTATCTCCCGCAGCTGCGGTCGTAAAAGCTATAGCTACGACGGTAAACCAAACCAGTCGTTTAGCGCCGTCACCTGCAGCCAACAGCATATCGCCGCGTTAATTAACAAAATAAAAGCCTCACCCTGGTTTAAAGATACGGTCATTGTGGTCTCCTCCGACCATCTCGCCATGAACAACACGGCGTGGAAATACCTGAATAAAGAGGATCGTAAGAATCTGTTTTTCGTTCTGCGTGGCGATGAACCAGAGCAGAACACGCTGGCAGTAAAGCGCAGCACCATGGATAACGGCGCCACGGTGCTGGACATTCTCGGTGGCGATAACTATCTCGGTCTTGGGCGTAGCAGTTTGTCCGGGCAGTCGCTTTCCGGTGAATTCCTGAATATGAAAGAGAAAATTGTCGCCTGGAAGCCCGATATCATTCGCCTGTGGAATTTCCCAAAACAGATGAAGGACTTCACCATCGATCGCGATAAAAAGATGATTGCTTTTTCCGGCAGCAATTTCCGCCTTCCGCTGCTGGTACGTGTGTCATCAAAACGCGTCGAGCCTATCCCGGAAAGCGAATACTCCGCGCCGCTGCGTTTCCAGCTCGCTGATTTCGCCCCCCGGGATAACTTTGTCTGGGTTGATCAATGCTACAAAATGGCCCGCCTGTGGGCGCCGGAGCTGGCGCTTTCCACCGACTGGTGTGTATCGCAGGGGCAGCTCGGCGGTGAGCAGAAGGTCCAGGCGGTCGATAAAGATCAGTGGAAAGGGATCACCGCCTTCAAAGATACCGTTATCAGCACAGACCGTTACAAGCAGAACGTGGATATGCTGAAAATTGTCGATGACGACATCCGTTACAAAGCCGACAGCTTCGTCTTCAACGTCGCGGGCGCACCGGAGGAAGTGAAAAAATTCAGCGGCATTTCTCGCCCGGAAAGCTGGGGGCGCTGGTCGAATGCGCAGCTCGGCAACGAAGTCGAAATAGAGTTTAACAACCCGCTACCAGAATCCTTTGATCTGGTGATCACCGCAAAAGCTTATGGTGCAAACGCCAACCGCCCTATTCCGGTAAGGATAGGTGATGAAGAGCAAACGCTGATGCTGGGCAACGATCTTTCCACCACCACGTTGCGTTTCAACAACCCGACACGCAGTAATACACTGGTGATTGTGCCACCAGAACCCGAGTCCACCAATGAGGGGAACATTCTCGGCCACTCCCCACGTAAGCTCGGTATCGGGATGGTAGAAATCAAAATTATCAAAACAGCAGGGTAAAAAAGAGCCCGAACGGCCCCAGGCGCTGATTACCTGCGGCTTTGTGGCGATGCCGGGAGCCATTGCTTATATTGTGCCGGCCCGCCAGCCTATCGACGATCCGAAGCAACAGTGAATAAACGGGCGATCACAGCATCGCCCGCATTTCAAACTGGCTGATGTCCATCGTGGAGTAACCCGCTGACGCAAACAGCGGGGTGAAGGATTCCGGCACCGCTACGCTGGTCGTCAACCCGGGGAAGTGGTGATTGAGGGTCATCAGCATCTCACGGGCAAAACCTTTGCGGCGGTACTCCGGCTCAACATAGAGAAAGCGGAGTTGCGGTTGTTCTGTCAGCGTCGCAACGATGGCGTAGGCGTGTTTGCGATACTCAAATGCCCTGCACGGCAACGACACCACAGAGAGCGGGTCGATCAGCCACGGCAGCGCCCCTTTCACTTCCCCCACCGAGCGCCAGACCACCTCGAGCGGATTAATATCACGCAGCAAATTTTCATCAACACAGGGACGCGCAGCCCCCTGAAAACCGTGTAATGCCTGGCGAATCTCGAAGCCAAGTGAGCGATAAAGCCCAACGCCCGCCAGGTTGTCCTGAATCACCTCCAGCCACATTTGCCGAACGCCTTTTGCCCGCAAATCCTGCAACAGCGGTGTCAGCAGTTTTTTACCGTAGCCTTTCCCGCGATAAGCCGGAATAAGGGAGAAAGCCCCCAGCCTTGCCGATTCGCCACGCCGGGTAATAACCGCCGCCGCGGCCAGCATGTCGTCATTCCACCAGATGCAGGAGTCCGTCAGACTGATATCCTCCGCGCCAAAACGCCGGGCAAAGCGTTCTGGGGGAAGCGAAAAAGGGACACTGTAGCCTTCAAAGCACGCGCCAAGGTGGGCGGCGAACTGTTCGCAACTGTAGTGAAGGGCAGAAATGGCAGTGAGATTCATAGTGCTCCTCCGGATAAAAACTAAGGATAGCACGATGAAAAAAGAGGAAACGCGCCCCACGTCAGCAGGGCGCGAGGTTTATCAGAAGGTTTCCCAGTTATCGTCACCACCCGCCGCTTTACGCGGCATTGGGCTTGCGGATGCGGTTTTCAGCGTGGACGCCACAACTGGCGCTTCACGGGAGACACGACGGGTGCGGAACACGGCTACCGCCTGCGTCAGACGGCTGGCCTGCTCTTCCAGCGCGGCTGCCGCAGCGGCAGACTCTTCTACCAGCGAGGCGTTCTGCTGGGTCACACGGTCCATTTCCGCTACTGCCAGGCCCACCTGGTCGATGCCGCGGCTCTGCTCATCGGAGGCAGAGGCGATTTCGCCCATGATGTCGGTCACGCGGGTTACCGCGCTGACAATTTCGTCCATCGTTTCACCGGCGCTTTCCACCAGCGTAGAGCCCAACTCAACGCGACCGACAGAGTCTTCAATCAGACTCTTGATTTCACGCGCTGCCTGCGCACTGCGCTGGGCCAGGTTACGGACTTCCCCTGCCACGACCGCAAAGCCACGCCCCTGTTCGCCGGCACGCGCGGCTTCTACCGCGGCGTTCAGCGCCAGGATGTTTGTCTGGAAGGCAATACCATCGATCACGCTGATAATATCGGCAATTTTCTGCGAACTGGCGGTAATGTCACGCATCGTCTGCACAACGTTATCCACCACTTTGCCGCCTTTCTGCGCGGTATCCGATGCGCTTTTCGCAAGATGACTGGCCTGACGGGCATTTTCGGCGTTTTGTTTTACGGTTGCGGTCAGCTCTTCCATACTGGCGGCCGTCTCTTCCAGCGAAGCAGCCTGCTGTTCAGTACGGGAAGAGAGATCATTGTTACCCGCCGAAATTTCGCTCGCGCCGCTGTAAATGGCATCGGCACCGTTACGGACATCGCCTACGGTACGCACCAGCTCAGCCTGCATATGACGAAGGCTGGAGGCCAGCTGGCCCATTTCGTTACTACCGTGCACGTCGATAGTCTGTTCCAGATCGCCACCGGCAATATGGCGGATGTTTTCGATCAGATGATTCATCGGACCGATAACGCCACGCTTAATACCGAGCCATACGGCAACAATCACCACCAGCACGACCACCAGGACACTGATAATTATCCATACGGCAGTGGAGTAAGAGCTGTTGCTTTCTTCGACCGCAATAGCATACAGGCGGTCGTTTTGCTGCAAGTAATCAAGATACGGCTTCTCAAAGGCATCCTGATAGCCCTGGGTCGGCTGGTCAAAGAACTCATTGATTTTGCCTGCGCCCAGCAACTGAATCAGCTCAGCGAGTGCATTGTGGTAAATATCATAAGTACGATTGATTTCCGCCGCCGCAGCCTCATTCTGACGCGGATCGCGAGGTAAAGCCTGATACTCTTTCCAGTGCGTTTCAGCCTGCTTTAACGAGGTAGTGGCGATCTGCATGAGATCGTTCACCGTTGCACCGCTGCCGATCTGATTCTGATCCATCATGTAACGGATCCCGGCGCGGTTGAGCGTGTTACGCGTCTGCAAAAGCGCCACCCAACTGGCGTTTAGCGTGGATTGTTGCTGACGGATAGTCTGCAACACAGTGAAGTTTTCTTTGTCGTGCTTAAGTGCGTTAAAGAATAAGCCGCCAGATGTGAGTTGCAAAAGACCAAAAAGTCCCAGTACAAAAAGTAAACTGGTGACAAGTTTCATACGATTCAACATGTTTTCTATCTTCCATTAGCCAGGTAACAGATTTTCGGCCCGACCAGAGAAAACTTTAAAGGAAATCATGCTGAAACGCGCTTGCATCATTAACATTACAGCAACATATGCCGCCAGATTTCCCTCCTGCGACCTGCCAGCAGAACGTGCAGCAAGTGATCCTTATCACATATTTTCAGCCGCTTAGCACCGTATAAAACCGCTTATCCGCTTAGCTGACCGCTTACCCCGCTATTCGTACCGCTCAGTCAGATCGCGCCCTTTTTACGCTTGTAATTTGCCATGATCGTCACCAGCAAGGCCGTCTTTCAACACATCATCTCCGATTTCATTTTTCTTGATAATCAGGTCTGACATGGATACTAAAAAGCTATTCAAACATATACCCTGGGTGCTCCTCGGCATCCTCGGCGCCTTCTGTTTATCCGTCATTGCTTTACGACGCGGTGAGCATGTCAGTGCGCTGTGGATCGTGGTTGCTTCCGTTTCTGTATACCTCGTGGCGTATCGCTACTACAGCTTGTACATCGCGCAAAAGGTGATGAAGCTCGATCCGACACGTTCAACACCAGCTGTTATTAATAATGATGGTCTGAACTACGTTCCGACCAACCGTTACGTCCTGTTTGGTCACCACTTTGCCGCTATCGCAGGCGCGGGTCCGCTGGTCGGCCCGGTACTGGCAGCGCAAATGGGCTACCTGCCGGGTACCCTGTGGCTGCTGGCAGGCGTGGTCCTGGCGGGTGCGGTGCAGGACTTCATGGTGCTGTTTATCTCTTCACGCCGTAATGGCGCCTCTCTGGGTGAGATGGTTAAAGAAGAGATGGGCCGCGTGCCGGGGACTATCGCCCTGTTCGGCTGCTTCTTAATCATGATCATCATCCTCGCCGTTCTGGCACTGATCGTGGTAAAAGCACTGGCAGAAAGCCCGTGGGGCGTGTTCACCGTTTGCTCCACTGTACCGATTGCCCTGTTTATGGGTATCTACATGCGATTCCTGCGCCCTGGCCGCGTGGGTGAAGTGTCGGTAATTGGTATCGTGCTGCTGGTGGCTTCCATTTACTTCGGCGGCATCATCGCGCACGACCCTTACTGGGGTCCGGCGCTGACCTTCAAAGACACCACCATTACCTTTGCGCTGATTGGTTATGCCTTTATCTCTGCGCTGCTGCCGGTATGGCTGATCCTTGCGCCGCGTGACTATCTGGCAACCTTCCTGAAAATCGGTGTTATCGTTGGGCTGGCGCTGGGGATCGTTATCCTCAATCCGGAACTGAAAATGCCTGCGGTGACGCAGTACATCGACGGTACCGGCCCGCTGTGGAAAGGTGCGCTGTTCCCGTTCCTGTTTATCACTATCGCCTGTGGCGCGGTCTCTGGCTTCCATGCGCTGATCGCTTCCGGCACCACACCGAAACTGCTGGCGAATGAAACGGATGCGCGTTTTATCGGTTACGGCGCCATGCTGATGGAGTCCTTCGTAGCGGTAATGGCACTGGTTGCAGCGTCTATCATTGAACCGGGTCTCTACTTTGCAATGAACACCCCGCCGGCTGGCCTTGGCATCACAATGCCGAACCTGCATGAGTTGGGCGGCGATAATGCGCCGATGATTATGGCACAGTTGAAAGATGTCACTGCGCACGCGGCGGCAACGGTTAGCTCCTGGGGCTTCGTCATCTCCCCTGAGCAGATTCTGCAAACGGCAAAAGATATCGGCGAACCGTCCGTACTGAACCGCGCAGGCGGCGCGCCAACGCTGGCTGTGGGTATCGCACATGTGTTCCACAAAATCATGCCGATGGCAGACATGGGCTTCTGGTATCACTTCGGTATCCTGTTTGAAGCCCTGTTCATCCTGACCGCGCTGGATGCGGGTACCCGTGCTGGTCGCTTTATGCTGCAGGATCTGTTGGGTAACTTTGTACCGTTCCTCAAGAAAACCGACTCCCTGGTCGCCGGTATCATCGGTACCGCAGGTTGCGTTGGACTGTGGGGCTACCTGCTGTATCAAGGCGTTGTTGACCCACTGGGCGGCGTGAAAAGCCTGTGGCCGCTGTTCGGTATCTCCAACCAGATGCTGGCGGCTGTCGCACTGATGCTGGGTACGGTAGTGCTGGTGAAAATGCAGCGTACCAAATACATCTGGGTAACCGTGGTTCCGGCACTGTGGCTGCTGCTGTGCACCACCTGGGCACTGGGTCTGAAATTGTTCAGCACTAACCCGCAGCTGGAAGGCTTCCTGTACATGGCTAACCAGTACAAAGAGAAGATCGCTGCCGGTGGCTCTGAGCTGACCGCACAGCAGATTGCCAACATGAACCATATCGTGGTGAATAACTACACCAACGCAGGTCTGAGTATTCTGTTCCTGGTGGTTGTGTACAGCATCATCTTCTACGGGATCAAAACCTGGTTGAACGTGCGTAACAACACTGTGCGTACCGACAAAGAAACCCCTTATATTCCGGTACCGGAAGGCGGCGTGAAGACCTCTTCACATCACTGATCCTTTTACCCCTCATCCCCCCTCTTCCTAAAAGGGAGAGGGATCTGTAGGGTGCGATCCTTTCCCCCTCGCCCCTGTGGGGAGAGAATCGGGGGGTGAGGGGAACAATGCCCGGCGGACTCATCTCGCCGGGCTTTTTCTTATCAGGATGGGCTATGTTTGATAACTTAAGTCAGGCAAAAAAATACCTCGGCCAGGCAGCAAAAATGCTGATTGGCATCCCGGATTACGACAACTACGTCGAACATATGAAAACCAACCATCCGGATAAACCCTGCATGACATACACTGAATTTTTCCGCGAACGTCAGGAAGCGCGCTACGGCGGAAGTGGAGAAGGTGGCGTGCGTTGCTGCTAAAGGAGAGAACATGACACCCATTGCTGTCACCCTGTTAACCGGTTTTCTTGGCGCCGGCAAAACCACCCTGCTGCGTCATATCCTCAATGAGCAGCACGGCTTTAAAATCGCCGTTATTGAAAATGAGTTCGGTGAAGTCCCGGTTGACGATCAGTTGATTGGCGACCGCGCCACGCAGATCAAAACGCTCACCAACGGCTGCATCTGCTGTACCCGCTCCAGCGAGCTGGAAGATGCGCTGCTGGATTTACTCGATAGTCTCGATCGTGGCGATGTCACCTTTGATCGTCTGGTGATCGAGTGCACCGGCATGGCCGATCCAGGGCCGATTATTCAGACCTTCTTTTCCCATGAGATCCTCTGTCAGCGTTATCTGCTGGATGGCGTGATCGCGCTGGTGGATGCCGTCCATGCGGATGAGCAGATGAACCAGTTCACCATCGCCCAGTCGCAGGTAGGTTATGCCGACCGCATTCTGCTGACCAAAACCGATGTCGCCGGTGAAAGCGAAAAACTGCGCGAACGCCTGGGCCGCATCAACGCCCGCGCGCCGATTTATACTGTCACCCACGGCGATATCAACCTGAGTCAGTTGTTTAATACCAACGGCTTTATGCTGGAAGAGAACATCACCGCAAAACCACGCTTCCACTTTATTGCTGACAAGCAGAACGATGTCTCATCCATTGTGGTAGAGCTGGACTATCCGGTTGATATCAGTGCGGTCTCACGGGTAATGGAAAATCTACTGCTGTCATTTGCCGATAAGCTATTGCGCTATAAGGGCATGCTGTGGATTGATGGCGAGCCCAACCGCCTGCTGTTCCAGGGTGTACAGCGGCTTTACAGCGCCGACTGGGACCGCCCGTGGGGCGACGAGCCGCCACACAGCACGCTGGTGTTTATCGGCATCCAGTTGCCGGAACAGGAAATCCGCGACGCCTTTGCCGGGCTGAAAGCCTGACGTTACACTACATAAAAGCCAGTTTACCGACCTTCGCCAGTAAACTGGCTTTTGCCTGATCCAGCATGTCCGCATTAGTGCGACTCGACAGCATGTCGCGCGTTTTTAGCCCGAGAAAATAGCTAATTCGCTCCATGTTGGCGCCGGACGGATGTGGCAATCCCGACAAAATCCGCGCCTCATCCAGCACGCCCCGACTTGCCAGCAGATTCACCCCTTCGGTCGCCACCGGCCCCAGCGGAATAAATACCGCTTTTTTCAGCGCCGCCGCCTCCTGGCCGAATCCCTCGTCAATCGACGCTCTCAGTAACGCGGAACGGGAAAAATGCGGCTTACCATTGTAATTAACGCCCTGTAAAAACAGCGGCTGGGTATAGAGCGAGGTGCAATGCACTAACCCGGTATGGTCGGTAAAAAGCTGCGCCGTGGAATCAAGCGCGAGCATCTGCGCCAGGCCAATACCATCAAGCAATTTGACCAGGTTATTACGCAGTGGCCCGCTAAAAGCCCCATGTTTTTTCGCCTCACGTAACGCCAGCGCGTCATCGCCGCCGCCACGCAGCACCTTCTGTGCCGTCGTCACCGCGTTATACCATTGCACGTACCCTGGCGTTATCCCCACCAGCACCACCAGCGCACGGGTATTTACCGCATCAAAGGGGATGTAGTACTGCGCGAGGTCTCCCTCCTGGGACAGCAAAAATTCAGCGGGTAACTCGCCGGGCGTTTTACGACCGGAAAAATTGACAATAGCGTCACGAAAGCGGGATAAATTTGCAGAAATAGCGCTCATGGTTTCTTTTCACTTAGAGTCAGGAAAGGGCTTCTCATACACTGCACAATGGCCAGGGTGCGCAAACCTTAACGTTCATTAACGGCCTGCGAAGGGGTTTCCGGCAGCGCGACAGACTCCTCCCCGATACCCTCGGGTTCCTGTAACGCTTCAACAATCATCGCCATCCGTTCGTGCTCGAAGTCGCGGTGAGAAATCTCCAGCTTCGGCAGCTCCTTGTTGACCTTCTCAGAGAGTTTGCCAAAGCGCTCCACTCTGCCATACAGCCCCTGGCTACCCACCAGCGAGGTTACGGTGGCGTTGTACTGATTGCTGGCGGTGGTCAGTGTACCGCCAAGCTTACTTAAGCGCTCTGCCACCAGGCAGACGGTATTGAAGATCTCCCCGGCACGCTCGCTGATTTCCCGCGCTTCGCTGTTACTACGTTCAATCATCCACAAGTTGGAGACGGTACGCAGAATCGGGATCAGTGTGGTATGGGACACCAGCACAATCCCTTTACGGTAACCGTATTCAAACAGCCCCTTATTGGTTTTCAGCGCTTCAATATAGGCCGCTTCGATAGGCATAAACATCAGCACAAAGCTCGGGCTTCGAATGCCCGCCAGAGCGGTGTAATCCTTCGATGCCAGATCATCGATGTGGCGGCGTACCGCCATGATGTGCTCATCCATCGCATGCTGTTGCGCTTGTGGCGTTTCGGCCGAACAGGCGCGGTCATAAGCATTAAGCGACACTTTGCTGTCGATAATGATGTGCTTATTGTCCGGCAGGCGGATCAGGTAGTCCGTCTGCTTCCTGCGCCCGTTTTCGTCTGTAAAGGCGCTCTGTACCTCGAAATGCTCTTTTTCCACCAGCCCGCTCATCTCCAGCGTCCGGCGTAGCTGCGCCTCGCCCCAGGCGCCACGCTGTTGGGAATCGCCTTTCAGCGCCGAGGTCAGGTTGGTCGCCTCGGTACTCATTTTCAGGCCGACATCGAGTACCTTTTTAATCTCTGCATTCAAATCGGCATTGCCACGAATGGAGGCATCGTGCACTTCATTGATCCGTTTCTGGAAGCCTTCAATTTGCTCGCGGAACGGCTTAAGCATGTCATCAAGGCTGTTCTTGCTGGTGGTAGTGAAGGTTTTGCCCTTCTCTTCGAAAATCTTATTGGCGATATTTTCAAACTCCCGCGACAGAGATTTTTTGGTCTCTTCCAGGCTGGCAAATTGTTCGCGAAAATGGTGTTCGCGCTGCTCAAGTGTGGTTTTCAGTTCGGTATAGTCATGGTCAAGCTGGGCCGACACACGGCGCTCCTCTTCCAGTTGCGCTTCCGTCCTGGCCAGACGCTGCAAAACCTCATCCGCTCGCCCTTTCAAATCGCTGATTTGCTGGCGCATGGCGCTGACGTCGATATCACGCTGGTGCTTTTCATTGCGTGCCGCGTCGGTTTTGGCTTCCTGCTCGCGCAGCAGTTTCCTGGTTGCCGCCAGCTCATCTTCCGCCAGCTCATGATCATGCTCCAGCGCGGCCATTTTTCGGGTAAATGTCTGTTGGGTTAGAAGCCAGCCAAACGCGCCGCCCAGCAGGGCGGCAATCACAGCGGCAATCACAATAAGCATCATGTCAGAGCATCCTTTATCCATCTTTTCTGCGACTACCATACCCCCGGCATACGAAGATGCAATATTTGCTTTCTGCGCCGCCTTTCTCCCTTTTCTCTTTGGGGAGAGGGGAATCACCGCAACGGTGCTTCACCTTGAAAACCAAGCGAAACTGGCACTCTGCTCTATGCTTAAACCATGAACAAAATCACAGAACTCAAACGTGCCAAACGCCTGGCACTCTCATTACTGCTGATCGCGGTAGCGATCTTCATCGTCACCCTTTTTCTGCCACCCAACTTCTGGGTCAGCGGAGTGAAGGCGATTGCTGAGGCGGCGATGGTCGGCGCACTGGCAGACTGGTTCGCCGTGGTGGCGCTCTTTCGCCGCGTGCCCCTGCCCTTTATCTCCCGCCATACGGCGATTATTCCGCGCAATAAAGACCGTATCGGCGACAATCTCGGGCAGTTCGTGCAGGAAAAATTCCTCGACACCCAGTCGCTGGTCGCACTCATTCACCGTCATCAACCCGCACAGATGATTGGCGTCTGGTTCAGCCAGCCGGATAACGCCCGTCGTGTCGGCCAGCACCTGATGCAGGCCATGAGCGGATTTCTGGAACTGGCGGACGATACACGCATCAAAAATCTGCTTAAACGTGCGGTACATCGGGCGATCGATAAAGTCGACCTCACCGAAACCGGCGCGCTGATGCTGGAGAGCATGACCAAAAACCAGCGCCACCAGGTACTGCTGGATGCCCTGATCGGCCAGATGATCCTGTTACTGCAAAAAGAGAGCAGCCGGGAATTTATTGCCAGTCAGATTGTGCGCTGGCTGAAAACGGAACACCCCCGCAAGGCCAAAATTTTACCCACCGAATGGCTGGGTGAACAAAGTGCGGTAATGGTCACGCGCGCGGTGAACACGCTACTGGATGATGTCACCCACGATAGTGCACATCAAATCCGCCGCGCCTTTGACAGAGCGGTGCTGAAACTGATCGCCAACCTGAAAACTGACCCGGAGATGGCCGCCAGGGCCGATAACATTAAGCGCTACCTGAAAGAAGACGACGCGTTTAACCGCTATCTGGGAGAGATGTGGGGTGATCTGCGTGACTGGATGAAAACCGATATGCAGGCCGATGATTCCCGCATTAAACAGCGCATCACCGAAGCCGGGCTGTGGTTTGGCGAAACGCTGCTGGCGGATGGCGCACTGCGTACATCGCTTAACGAACACCTGGAGCAGGCAGCTCACAGCGTCGCGCCAGATTTTGCCGCGTTCCTCACCCGCCATATCAGCGATACGGTGAAAAGTTGGGATGCCCGCGATATGTCGCACCAGATCGAGTTGAACATTGGCAAGGACCTGCAATTTATCCGCATCAACGGTACGCTGGTGGGCGGCTCGATTGGCCTGGTGCTCTACCTGCTCTCGCAGATCCCCGCCCTGCTTTCGCTACCCACAGGTTAAAAAACCGTCAAAATTAACGTCGACATATAAATTGTCTGCTCACACAATAGAGGCGTGCGGTAAAAAAGCCGTTAAAGGAGCGTGTTATGTCATGGAAGCCCGTATTTTTCGCCCGTTACGCCGGGGTCTTTATCTTTCCGATGGCGCTGGTGCTCTATGATTTTGCCGCCTACCTCACCACTGACATGATCCAGCCGGGCATCATTGAGGTGGTGCGCGATTTTGACGGCGATGTTAGCCTCGCACCACTCTCTGTTAGCCTGTACATGGCAGGCGGTATGGCGTTGCAATGGGCGTTAGGTCCCCTTTCCGATAGAATCGGGCGTCGCCCGGTGCTGCTGACCGGAGCGCTTATCTTTACCCTTGCCTGTATTGCCACGCTGTTCACCACCACCTTTGAGCAGTTCCTGGCGGCACGGTTTATTCAGGGCACCAGCATCTGTTTTATCTCCACGGTCGGGTATGTCACCGTCCAGGAGGCCTTTGAACCTACTAAGGCCATCAAATTGATGTCACTTATCACCTCGGCGGTGCTGCTGGCCCCGGTGATTGGGCCGCTGGGTGGCGCGGCGTTAATGCACTTTGTCCACTGGAAGGTCATTTTCGCGGTAATCGCCGCCCTCGGTTTTGTGGCCTGGCTTGGACTGTCGCTGGCGATGCCGGAAACCATTAAAAGACAGGAGACGCCGCTACGGGCAAAGAGTGTGATAGAGGATTTTTGCGCGGTATTTCGCAACCGCATTTTTCTCAATGGTGCCGCCACGCTTGCGCTTTATTACATTCCGCTCATGAGCTGGGTAGCCGTCTCGCCGGTTATTCTGATCGATGCGGGGGGAATGAGCACGGCGGAATTTGCCTGGGCGCAGATCCCTGTCTTTGGTGCACTGATCGCCGCCAATGTCGTGGTGATGCGCTTTGTGGAAAATCCAACCGATCCACGTTATATCCGCCGCGCCGTGCCTGTTCAGCTTATCGGGCTGGTGACGTTGCTCGCCGGGAATCTGCTCTTTCCGCATCTCTGGTTCTGGTCGGTTACCGGCACCAGTATCTATTGCTTTGGCATCGGGCTGATTTTCTCAACCCTTTATCGATTTACGCTATTCACTAATAACTTACCGAAAGGTACCGTCTCTGCGTCGCTCAACATCGTAGTATTGAGTACCGTGGCCATTTCCATTGAGGGCGCACGCTGGCTGTGGTTCTCCGGCGGCGGACGCATTCCGTTTCATCTGCTGGCGCTGGCCACTGGCGGCGTTGCCATACTCTGTCTGAAACGTCTGGTGCATCGGGTAGAGCACTACAAAACCTCCGAATGCCGCTAATCTCGCGGCAGATCAATAATTCCATATATTCATTAAGGTTATAATCCTCCCTTCGGCGGCAGCAGACCGCCTCGTTTTTCATTGTCTCCCGTGTTACGGGGAAGGAAAAATCATGTCTCTTATTACAGAACTTCCGCAAGTATTTGAACAATTCTCCGACGCCCGTCAGAAAGGTTTTCTCACCGTGATGGAACTGAAAGAACAGGGGATACCTCTGGTCGGCACCTACTGTACCTTTATGCCGCAGGAAATCGCGATGGCAGCGGGAGCCGTCGTGGTATCACTGTGTTCCACCAATGACGAAACCATTGAAGAAGCAGAAAAAGATCTGCCGCGTAACCTCTGCCCGCTGATCAAAAGCAGCTACGGTTTCGGCAAAACCGACAAATGCCCGTACTTTTATTTCTCCGACCTGGTGGTGGGTGAAACCACCTGCGACGGCAAGAAAAAAATGTACGAATATATGGCAGATTTCAAAGCTGTCCACGTCATGCAACTGCCCAACAGCGCGACGGATTCTGCCTCCCGGGCGCTGTGGAAAGCGGAAATTCTGCGCCTGAAACAGCACATTGAGGAACGCTTTGGTCAACCGATCAGCGAAGCCGCCCTGCGCGACGCCATCATACTGAAAAACCGCGAACGCCAGGCGACAGCGGATTTCTACCGTCTGGGGCAGCTTAATCCCCCGGCACTGAGCGGGGCAGACATTCTGAAAGTGGTCTACGGCGCGACCTTCCGCTTCGATAAAAATGCATTAATCAGCGAGCTCAATGAGATGACCGCCCGTGTGAAGGCCGAGTGGGAACAGGGCAAGCGGCTGGAATCCCGTCCGCGTATCCTCATCACCGGCTGCCCGATTGGCGGCGCGGCCGAAAAAGTGGTGCGCGCCATCGAAGAGAACGGTGGCTGGGTGGTGGGCTATGAAAACTGCACCGGGGCGAAAGCTACCGAACGCAATGTAGCGGAAAACGGTGATGTTTATGACGCGCTGACCGACAAATATCTGGCGATTGGCTGCTCCTGCATTTCCCCTAATACCGAGCGTTTGCGTTTACTGAGCCAGATGGTCGAAGAGTACCAGGCCGATGGCGTGGTGGACGTAATTTTACAAGCCTGCCACACCTACGCGGTGGAATCTCTCGCCATCAAACGTCACGTGCGCCAGCAGCACGACATTCCCTATATGGCGATAGAGACAGATTACTCCACCGCCGACATCGGACAGCTCAGCACCCGTGTCGCCGCGTTTATTGAGATGCTGTAAGGAGTCAGGGTGACGTTCACGATAGGTATTGATTCCGGTTCGACCACCACCAAAGGGATATTGCTGGAAGGGAACGCCATTGTCCGGCGTTTCCTCTGCCCCACTTCGTTTCGCCCGGCAGACAGCATTCGGGAAGCGTGGGAGGCCCTGCGGGATGGGCTGGAGGAGACGCCATTTCTGACACTTACCGGATATGGGCGGCAACTGGTGGATTTTGCCGACAAGCAGGTAACGGAGATTTCCTGTCACGGCCTGGGGGCGCGCCTGCTGTTGCCGGAGGTACGTACGGTTATTGATATCGGCGGCCAGGACAGCAAAGTTATCCAGCTTGATGAACAGGGCAATCTCACCGATTTTCTGATGAACGACAAATGCGCCGCCGGGACAGGGCGTTTTCTGGACGTCATTTCCCGTACCCTGGGTACGACAGTGGAGGCGCTGGACGCTATCACCGATGGCATCGCGCCGCATCCGCTGACCAGTATGTGCACCGTTTTCGCCGAATCAGAAGTGATCAGCCTGCGCTCAGCGGGCGTTGCACCGGAGGCGATTCTGGCGGGCGTGATTAATGCGATGGCGCGGCGCAGCGGCCATTTTATTTCACGGCTCACCACCCAGGGTCCGCTGCTGTTTACCGGTGGTGTAAGCCATTGCGTCCGTTTCCGGGCAATGCTGAGCGAGCATCTGAAAATGACGGTGCATACTCACGACGACGCGCAGTACGCGGGAGCGATTGGCGCAGCGCTGATTGGCCAGCGCCAGAGGGCTCGCTGATGGAAGAGTTTCTGTTTTTGTTTCACTCCACCGTAGGCGTCGTACAGACCCGCAAACTGTTGCAGGTATCCGGCGTGCCGTTTCGCGTGGCGGATATTCCCCGCACCCTGCGTGGTGGCTGCGGACTCTGCATTCGCCTGCAATGCCAGCCCGGCGCCGAACGGCAGTGGGTGCTGCCCGGTGCGACCCAGGCCATTTACCGTTGCGACGGGGAAACGTTTGAACAGGTGGCTGTGTATTAAGGCGCTTGCGCCGCTATCCGGGGCCGCATCATCACGCACCTCTGCTATGATGTCCTTTTTCTCTGACCTGGAAAACCGATGAGCAAAATCGATCTCAGCCACAGTGAACGCGAAATGCTTCGTGAAAAGCTACAACGCTACTGCGCCGACAACTTCGACCTCGAACTGGAACAATTCGACGCCGAATTCTTTGTCGATTTCGTGATTGAAAATATCGGCCCGACGCTATTTAACGCCGGGATCGATGAAGCCATTCGCACCCACGCTGCCTGGAGTGAACGCATCCAGGAAGAGATGGATCTGAAAAAGATCTACTGATCTTCAATCACAAACCGTGTCGCCTCGAAGCGATTTAAGAGCAGGTGCACCAGAAACACCATCGTCAGCGTGCCCAACAGGGCGACCGTCACTGACACAATGCGATAAAGATCGCTGAACACCAGATCGGTATCCGGGTGGAGGTTCTGCCCGAACATAATGCCGATGGTCGTAACGCTGGCAAAGCCGACGCCCGCCCCCACCTTTTCCATCACATGCAGCCGTGCGCTAAATGCCAGCCCGAGACCGATCAGCGGCATCATCAGCAACATATGACTACTGTGATTGTAGAGAATCAGCTGCACCAGCAGGATATACAGACAGGCGAGAATTACCCCCACCACACGCCATAACGAACTCATCACCGCGCCGCGATAATGCATCGGAAACAGGATCAAAATACCCGCCATCAGCGCTGACAGGGAATCACTGAGATCGCTTATCTGGAACACAACAAAGATCATCGTCGCCACGGTCCCGGAGAGCAGGGATTCATGCCGCACGCGGGCATCGCTTTTTTCGATCCGTGGCGGTGGATTGCGTGGTTCCACATCCGGGATCAGATAATTCATCAGCGCGCTGAGCGCCACCGCCATCACACTGGCTTCTATATTGGAGAAAATCAGCGTGTGCCAGTCGCTGGTCGGGTAGCTCATGAAGTTCAGCATCGTGCTCTGACACACCACCCCGGCGGAGCCAAACAGGAACAGCGGCCCCTTGCTCATAAAGCGAAACCGCATGACATACAGACCAAATACCACCAGCGTCATGATGAGCGGCCATTTCGACAAATAGCCGATGATTAATACCATTTCGACGCAGTTCAGCACCGCGCTAAAGATAAACTGTTTTGCCACGTGGCGGTTAAACATCGGCACCAGCGAAAGCAACATCACCGGGTAGACGACATAAAAGACGCCATAGCTGGTGTTGTAAAAGCTTGAGATGCTCAGCGCGAGCATCCCGGCAAATACAATGCGCAGCGTCTGGCGAAAATCATTCGCCGTGTAAACGATGTTGCCGTGCGGCGTAAATACGCGCGCCAGGGTATTAATAGACATAATGCAACCAACTGACGAGATGGATTTGCAGCCCCGAGAAGAAACGGGCAAACGGCCCTTCGCTGTTATACAGCTGTACGGTGGCACGCGCGCCGGTCGGCAGGGATTTCGGCAGCGCGTCATCCAGCGCCACGTGAATGCGCATACGCTGCGCGTCACGCACCCAGCGGTTGGAGGTTTCCGGTTGCGACAACTCTCCGTTGACCGCTTCCTGTCCGGCTAACACCCCGGCATCGCTGCTGGTGACATGGCCGTGAAACACATGGCCCGGCAGGGCATCAAACACCACGGCGGCATCAGTACCGGCGTGAGTGTGACGTAGACTTTTCTCGCGAAAATCCGCCACGATATCGGCACTGTCATGCACCAGCGCCAGGGTTGCGCTACCGGCAGCGGCATAGTAGCCGGGACTCAGTTGCAGGTTACTCACCTTACCGTCAACCTCGGCTCGCACCTGCGTCCAGCCAAGATTGAGCTGCGCCTGCTCAAGGCTATTTTGATATTTTTGCAGCGTCACGTTGCGGCTGTCATCGCGCTCGCCACGCTCAATAGTCAGGGCATGAATCGTGGCGTTGAGGTTATTCACCGACTGCACGCTGCTCTGCCAGGTAGTGCGAGCTTTATCCAGGTCAGATTGCGAGACGTTTTGCATCGCCCCCAGACGCTGATAGCGGTCGAAGGTCACTTTGTCATTTTGCGCGGTGAGCTGTGCGGTTTTCAGGTTCGCTTCGGCTGCCGCAATCTGCGCATCCAGCTGCTGATTGGTAAGACGCGCCTGCGCCAGCGCGATTTGCGCGGCTTCTACCTGGTTGTTAAACGGCGTGGTATCCAGTTCGTAGAGCAGGTCGCCCTTCTTCACCACACTGTTATTCTGCACGTAGACCTTCGCGACATAGCCAGAAACGCGCGACGATACCGGCGTCACCACGCGCATCACGGTGGAGTCCGGCGTCAGCGGGATCCAGATATCGGCAACGATAAAGTAGACAAACATCAACAGGAAAGAGGCAATACTCACCCTTACCCAGCGGGCAAACTTTTGTTCTGGCGTCATCATGGTTTATTTAGTCTTGTTATCTTCTTCGCGGATAATCCGCAAATTGCAGGCGATCTGATTCAATGTAGCGCTGAAAATATGCATATTCTCAGCAGGGATGTTTTGCGCCGCCCGTTCCTGGCAGGCCTCAATCACACGGGTGATTTTCTCCAGCATGGCATGGCCTTCCGGAGTAAGCGCCAGCAGACGGATGCGCTTGTCATAGGGCGATGTGGTGCGCGCAAGCAACCCCTGGTTTTCAAGCTGCGTGAGGGTACGCATCAGCGGCGGCAGTTCGATGCCCTGCACTTCCGCCAGTTCACTGATCGAGACGTTATCGCCCAACTGGCTAAGCTGCATCAGAACCGTCCAGCCAGACTGAGTGAGGCCAGTATCGGAAAGCGCATGATCAATCGTGGCGCGCCACTGGCGCACAATCATCGCCATTCGCATTCCCAGCGGCCTGCGGGCAAACAGTTCGTCTTCTGTCATGTGAGATCCTTCATTGAGCCGGGAGGAGAATAATAGTTATCATGATAAGTATCAAGAAACGCAGGTGTGAAAGAGCATGGAATGCGAAAGAGATAAATGCCAGCCATGCAGGCTGGCGTTGTGTTCAGGGGCGTAGAATGATGCGACCAAGTAGAGGATTTTCCTCGGCATAGCGATGTGCTTCCACTACGTCAGCCAGTGCAAACTGCTTGTCGATCACGACGCTAAATCGCTTGTCCCGTGCGTCCAGAAGCAGCTTATCGACAGACGCTCTGGCCTCGTCATGGGAAAGCTCTCGCCCCCAGAACAGTCCGCTAAGATATTGATTCTTTTGTTGTAAGGCCAACAAATCGACATGCGGAGTTCCACCCGCATTGCCTGCCAGCACTACGGTTCCCCATTCGCGCAGACAGGCAAGGGATTGATCCAGTGTTGACCCCACGAGATCCAATACGCTGTCCACCCCGGCGCCTTCCGTCAGCCGCTTCACTTCCGCCACGATGTCCTGCTGGCGGTAGTCCAGCGCCACGTCCAGCCCGAGTTGAGTAAGCAGCCCGACACGCTCGCCACCGGAAAGCGTTGCCAGCACGCGTGCGCCCCGGGCTTTTGCCAGTTGTATAGCCGCGATACCAACGCCACCGGCCCCGCCCTGAATAAGCAACGTGTCACCGGCCTTAAGATTCAGGCGTGAAAACAAGGCTCGCGCAGCCGTACCAAAACTCACGGGGATGACTGCAGCGGCGGCCACATCCAGCCCATCCGGGATAATCCAGGACCACGCTGCGGGGGCCACACGATATTGTGCATGAGAACCGGCAAGGGCAATGGTTGCGACCCGCTGGCCCGGATGGCGGTCTTTCACGTTTGCGCCAACGGCAACGATACTGCCCGCCGCCGAATAACCAGGCACGGTCCCCTGTGGCTCCGGTGCTGCGGTGGCGCGATTAATTAAATCACCGCCTTCAAGCGCAATGGCTTCAATTTTCACCAGGACATCATCCGGGCCGCAAACCGGCAGGGGCAGATCGCGATAGTGCAGAACATCCGGTTTGCCTGGCTGATAATAGACTGCGGCTTTCATGGTATTCATGGCTTTCTCTCCCTCTTCGTGATGCTGAAAAGCAGGAGAAACGCGCAATATCGGACGCAACGCGTTGTCGCCTGCTGCAGATTTTGCGTACAAAGCCTCAGCCTACACACTCATTCCACAGAGGCAATATGCGTAAATTTTAAGCGCACGGAACGTATCCTCGCCCGTCGGGAGGCACAGTTGTCTTGCGCTGGTTTTCTCCGGAAGTGGAAGGTGGGTGAAGGAAGTTATTGTGGATACCCTGCAATTTTCATGGCGCTTTGAGCATAGCTCGCAATATCTGGCGCAGGTTAAAGGCTTTGGTGAAACCATCCATCCTCTGCGCCCGGAATGCTGGATACGAGTATAAAACTCTTTATATGTGCAATCGGCAGTACGTTGTGACGGCACTGAAAGGTGTTAACTGAACCTTCTTGTTCATGAATTACCCTTGTTCACGCCGCGTGAACACACCTGACCCGTGAACAAGCGGAACCTTACCCCCGCTCCCCTGCCCCCCACATCTCTCTTAACCACCCGGCGCGCTGCACAATGGCGGGGATGCCTTTCTGTTCCCAGAAACGCAGTGAGATATGGCCGCTGCTCATACCGCCGCGACAAAAACGCGGAACATAAACGGCATCTTCATCCAGCATGGATGAATTGGTTCGCGCGAGCACAACGTTACGCAGCAGCGCGGTCAGATCTTTTAGCGTGTCCGGCAGCGGGACACGGGATAACGATTTGCGCATCTCCATCCATAACCAGGGATCGCCCCGGAGTCCCCAGCCAGAGAGTTCCGGTGTCAGCAGATCGCCGATCGTCGCCCAGCTGTATTCCAGCGAAATGCATGATTTGCATTTTTCCAGCGCCAGCAGTTGAGGTAAAAATTCATCACGCCAGTAATCGGTATTCACCCACCAGTTCGGGGGAATCGAGGCGTGGGGTTCAAAAGGTGTAGAGAGCGATGTTCCCGTCATCGCCAGAAAGGCACCATAAAAGCGCTCCTTCGCGCTCGCCGTGGGGGCAACACACTCTTCATCACTGAGCAACATCACCAGATTGTCCATCAACAACTTATCGGGGTGATGCATTAATTCCGGCATGCCCTGGGAGAAAATCTTACGCATCAACTGGGCGAGTGTGCGCGGTGCCGGATGGAGCACAAACCGCAGATCCTCGCGCTGAGGATGCTTATTAACGGCAATGTCATACGCCGTTTGCTGTTTATCGTGTGTCTTGAGTTGGGTATCCGCGCCGTACTGCACCAGGCGCCCAATGACCGTTAAATCCGCACCGTGCCACGCAGCCTGATGCAGTGCGGAATACCCTTTTCCCTGAGAAACATGATTAATCAGCGACGGATATTGTTCGAGGATAGCCAGGACCTCATCCCACTTCCCCTGCCAGGCATTAAGAGAAAGCTGGCCTGCCGCCAGCGCCAGAGAACCGGCCATGGAGCCTCCTTTTACTGTTCCGTCTTAACATCATCCTTTAGCGAGTTATTTCATTATTCGCCAGGGGGAAGGCATAAATTTCCCCTTTTAAAGCTTCAACCCCGACCACGACGCTGCGCGCTGGCAGGCTTTGGGTTCTCGATTTAAGGATGTACTTAACGATAAATTGCCCGTTACCGGTGAAAGTATAGAAAGAGGGTGGAATACACAGTTGCGCATCTTTCACCGTTAAAGGCGGCATCAGGGTATATTTTTGTTTCGGCGGCGGAATGGCGCGGGGATTAATAGAGATAAAAACAGGCTGGTAATCTTGTGCATTATGTACAGCAAAACAGACGTCATTATTAGCTGTACGTCTCACCGAAGTCGTTTCATCGGCTCTTAGCCTGTCGCCTGAACCCGGACAACCCGTCAGTGCCACCAGGGACGCCAGTAATAATATACCGCGTGTTATCCCCCTTCTTAGCACCATGGAAACCCCTGCAATGTTTTTTGATATTCAGGCAACATGCGGGACTCACGGAGATCTCCGTCCAGCGTCACATCGCCTCTCGCTCTTAATGCCACCCAGGAAGCATAGCCGTAAGTTTTGAGAATGAAATAATCGGCAATGATTTGTGCCTGCTGCTCCATCGAATAACGTCGTAACGGCTGCCCGTTTAAATGATAGCGATAGCTGACCAGCCCACTGATTAAGCCATTAACACGCACATTCATGCCGCGATTACGCTGCCAGATATGGCTGAGTTCATGAATAAATATATGCTGGAAAGGATGAGACTCTCGCGAAAAATCGTTCCGGTACCATTCGCGAAAATAGAGTTCGCCATCGGGCGCCATTCCCGCGCTTTGGGGCTGTAAGCCAAACGGGAAATAGCTATCGTGATGCACCCAGATTTTGTGATATTCAATACTATTACCGAAAACACTTCTGGCCAGACGGATCTCGCCCGGCTGCAATAACCGCTGACTCCCTTCCCCGTCCATAGATTTCCTCAGATTATGGCGACCTGATATATATAAACCTTACAAATGATTTTTCAATCGCCGCCGCGTCACTTTTCTTCCTTCAACTGCAGATATCCGCACACCATTTCCCCCAACTCCGCCGCAAATGCGGCAATGTCCGCCTCGCTACGTGGCGCTGTAGAAAACGCCTTGCCCACCGCGCCAATGGTGGTGGTCACCAGTTCACAGACCAGCGCCTGTTTTGCTGGTGTCGCATTCGGTAGCACCTCCTGCACAAAAGCCTGAAAAATCCCCTCCCCCGTAGCTTTTGCTGCCATCACCTCAGGCGCATCGCGATACAAGGGGGCGGCGTCATCAAGCGCGGTGCGCATCGCCGCCTCTTCACACTCCGAGCGCACAAAGGCCAGCACCAGCGTGCGTATACGCTGGTGCGGCGAAGTACGTGTGTCCTGCAAAATATCCCGCAGGATTGCGGTCGTACGCTGCCACTCTTCAAGCTGGAGCTGGAAAAGAATCGAGGCCTTATTGGGAAAGTACTGATACACCGACCCGATGCTCACACCGGCACGTTCCGCCACCCGCGCGGTGGTAAAACGCGGTGCCCCTTCCTCGGCTAAAACCTGAATAGCGGCTTCCAGAATTGCGGTTACCAGCGCGGTAGAACGTGCCTGCCGTGGCTGTTTACGTGAGGAAATACGCGGGGTTGAACGGGATGTCATTTTTAGAGTCTCCGGCTAAAGGAATGCGAATAGTGAATATGACGAATCCATCATATTCTGAATGCGAATAATTCGTCACATTTATTACTGGAGTCCTGCATGACCATGACCACCCTCACCGCCGCGCCGCTGTCATTGTTACTGGAGCGTCTGTTTGCCGAGGCCGAAGCGACCACCAGCACCGCGCTGGATGATATTTCCGAAGAGGAACAGATGCGCTTGTTACAGAGCAAAACCGACTACCGGGATCTCTACGGGCGCCTGAAAGATCTGTGGCTTCCGGTGTCAAAAGAGACCGGCACACTGCTGTATATGCTGGCGCGCAACAGCAACGCGCGCAATATTGTCGAGTACGGCACTTCGTTTGGGATCTCAGCCCTCCATCTGGCGGCGGCGCTGCGCGATAACGGCGGCGGCAGGCTGATTACCTGTGAGTTCGAACCATCCAAAGCGGCGCGCGCACGGCAACATTTTAACCTGGGCGGCGTGAGCGACCTGATTGAGATCCGCGAAGGCGATGCCCTGGAAACCCTGCGCCAGGATCTGCCTGATGCGATTGATCTGGTTCTGCTTGACGGCGCGAAATCGCTCTACCCGGAGATCCTGGATTTACTGGAACCTCATCTGAGGAAAGGTGCGCTGATCGTCGCCGATAACGCCGATTATTACCCACTCTATCTGGAAAAAGTCCGTTCGCCAGAAAACGGTTATTTGTCCACGCCGTTTAATGAGGATGTGGAGCTGTCTGTCTGGTTGGGATGAGGGAGACTGTTTCCCCGGTGGCGCGACGCGGCGCTGATCGGGGACTACTCGTCAAAAAACATCATGCCCTTGTACGGTTTCGCGCGACAGGCGGCCAGACGTTGCGCGAGGCTGCCCACATGGGCTTCCAGCTTATGTCCGTCCGGATCGAGAAAATAGAACGACTCCCCTTCGCTCTTGTTCTCTTTCCATGACGTCACCCCCGCCTGCGCAAGACGTGCCACAAACACGGCAAAATCATTTCCATCAAGGCTAAAGGCATAGTGGGTGTAGTCACTCTCCTGCGGAGAAATGTAGCGCCGCCGGGCGTCCAGCGACAGGCAGAGCCACAGCTCGCCGCAGCTCAGGTACGCGCCGCTATCCCAGCGTGCATGCAGAGGCAGCCCCAACAGGTGATGATAAAAATCGACGCTACTGGCGATATCGCTGACCGCGAGCGTCAGGTGATTCAGGCCTTTTAACATATTATTATCTCAGCAGAAATTAAAGGCAGTCGAGTAAGTGTTGCCGCAGCCACTGGTGCGCCGGGTCGCGGTGCAGACGCTCATGCCAGAGCATCAACATATCGAACCCCGGCAGCGGCACGGGTGGGTCCACCACCTGCAAGGCCCCGGACTTTTTCACCAGACGTTCCGGCAGCACGGCCACCAGATCGCTGGTCGCCAGCGCTTCCAGCATAAACAGGAAATGTGGCACAGAGAGAACCACACGCCGTGTCAGCCCACTTTTTGCCAGCATTTCGTCGGTTATCGCACTAAAGCCCCCGCCTTCCGGCGACACAATCACATGTTCCAGCGTGCAGAACTGCGCCAGCGTCGGGCGCCGTTTTAAGGCCGGGTGATTCAGTCGCCCGGCCAGTACATAGCGTTCGGTAAACAACAGTCGCTGATGCAGGGCAGGCGGCGATCCTTCACGAGTATGAAAGATCAGATCGACATCGCCACGCTCTGCCTGGCGCAACATCTGTGCGGGGTTCAATTCGAAGAGTGCCAGCCGGGTGCCTGGCGCAGCCGACCGAAGACGATTCAGCGCAGGCAACACCACGGCCGACTCGGTGTAATCCGTGGCCGCGATCCGCCAGGTCAGATCGGCCCTTGCCGGATCGAAAGTCCTGCCGGACGATACAGCGCTTTCAAGCGCATCAAGCGCCTGACGCAGCGGCAATCGTAGTTCATCGGCGCGGGTGGTGGGCTGCATGCCGCGCGGCCCTGGCAGCAACAGCGGATCGCCAAAGATCTCCCGCAGGCGGGCAAGCTGTACGCTGACCGAAGGCTGCGACAGATTGAGCCGCTGCGCGGCCCGCGTCACGTTAAGTTCAGTCAACAGTACATCCAGCGTCATCAGCAGGTTCAAATCGATACGGCGGAAATTAACCATGACTATACCTGTAATAACAGTAATTAATTTCTACTATACCGTTTAGTTCACTACCGTGGAGTGACTTTCTCAACGCCAGGTACATACGATGAATGTCTTGATTGTTTATGCTCATCCCGAAGCCCACTCCCTGAACGGCGCACTGAATACCTTTGCCGTTTCGCATCTGGAAAAAGCCGGGCACCGTGTGCAGGTTTCCGATCTCTACGCCATGAACTGGAAAGCACAGCTGGATGCCAACGATACGCTGGCCCCACTGGCTGGCGACTATTTCCACCCGTCGCTGGACTCAAAAAAGGCCTTTGAGCAGGGTTTACAAAGTGCGGATATTGCTGGCGAGCAGGAGAAATTACGCCAGGCGGACGCGGTCATTTTCCAGTTCCCGCTCTGGTGGTTTTCGATGCCTGCCATTATGAAAGGCTGGTTCGACCGGGTTTACGCCTGTGGATTTGCCTATGGCGTGGGTGAGCACAGCGATACCCACTGGGGCGATCGCTACGGCGAGGGAATCTTCTCAGGTAAACGGGCAATGCTGCTGGTGACAACAGGCGGCTGGGAATCACACTATAGCCCGCGCGGGATCAACGGCCCTATCGACGATATTCTGTTTCCCATCCAGCACGGGATGCTGTTTTATCCGGGCTTCGACGTGTTGCCGCCACTGGTGATTTATCACACCAGCAAAACAGATGATAAGAAATATGCCGCGTATTGCCAGCAGCTGGCACAGCGTCTGGATACGCTTTGGCAGACAGAGCCGCTGCCTTTCCGCCAGCAGAATGCCGGGGATTACACCATACCCGCGCTCACCCTGCGTCCGGATATCGCACCAGGTGAGAGCGGGTTTGGCGTACATATGAAGTGATAACGCCCTCAGGGAAGCTCCCGGATGCGGCTGCGCCTTATCCGGGCTACCGTCCGCACCATCCGTAACCCCGGTTAGCGCCACCGGGGTTTTCCAGGCTGCGGCGGCGCCTTACTCCGGCTCTTTAACCTGGGCGACAAACGACGGGAGATCCCAGGTGCCGCCAGCGCGAATGTAACGGCACATACCGGTGGTGGATTCACTACTCTGGGTGAATGCTTTACCGTCCCACACCCATTCCGCGGATGCCCAGCAGTCGCCAATACCACGGCCGCGTTGCCCCAGCGAAATCAGGCCATCGCTGTAATCGGAAGCGGAATCGGTCACCAGCACAGGCTCGCCAGCAAGTTTGCTGTCGATAACCCAGAAGCCATAGCCTTCGTTATAGGCCGCGCGCCAGCAGAGCGTGGAAATCAGCGCATGGGTATCGTCAAGCGGCGTCAGGCTGATATCGTTATCGCCCTCATCCGCCTGCGGGTCCGGCGATTTCAGACGCTCGCAATTGGTGTCTTTGGGTAATGAGGCAAGCAATTTAGGCTTAAGCGCGGCGACTTCCGCTTCATTGAGTACGCGTTCCTGCGCATCGCTGACTTTAGCCGCCTGAATCACCGGGGGTTCTTTCGCCGCCGGTACGCTACTTTCCGGTTTATCCCCTTTCTTCACCAGCGCGCCTGGGGTGTCCAGACGCCCCTGCACATCATCCATTTTCAGCAGCACCGCTGTCGCGCCATCACCAGACAGCTCGAACGGCTTCGCACCGCCTTTAAATTCCACTTTGCCACTACCTTTTACCGCCTCGATCAGCGCCTGGGTCTGTGCGGGTGACAACCGCCAGGTATCACTGTCTTCCGGCTCAACTTCACCGATCTCTTTGTCATCAATCCACAAGACCAGTTTGGGCTGCGCGGAGGTCTCATCAGATTCCATTTCCGCGAGCACAACATCGACAACCAGAGGGGTATTCGCACCCGCTTTTCGTACCAGTAGTACCGACCCGCTGGCCTCTTCTTCCTTGCTGTAACCCGCGGCGCGACAGGTCAGGGTGTTATCACAAACGACTTCCCAATCTTTGTGGTTAAACGTGGTGCTATTATTTTCTGCCATTACCGGCGCACTGAGCGTCGCTATCATCACCAGTGCGGCTTTATAACTCTTATTCATGCCGTTTCTCCGTATTCACCATCGCCGACAGTGTGAAGAATTTAGCGCATTCGGAGAAGTGAAATTTTTTCTACGGTGAAAGGAAATAACGTGGATTTGATCCCCCTCGCACAGGAAGGGGATCAGGAGGGGGGAAATTAATCCAGCTTCAGGTCGCCGTAGTGATTTACTACGCGGGAGACAATGCCGTAATCAATCGCTTCTTGCGGGTTCATCCAGTAGTTGCGGTCCGTGTCTTGTTTCACTTTCTCAACCGGTTGCCCGGTCGCATCGGCGATGAGACGGTTCACGCGCTCAAGCATGCGGATGATCTCTTTCGCTTCAATCTCAATGTCGCTGGCCTGGCCACGCACACCACCCAGCGGTTGATGAATCATAAAGCGGGTATTCGGCAGCGCGTAACGATGCTCTTTTTTCGCCGCCAGGAAAATGGTAATCCCGGCGCTCGCTACCCAACCAGTACCGATAATGTGTACTTCCGGCTTAATGAATTTAATGATGTCATGAATGGTATCTGCGGCTTCAACATGCCCGCCCTGACTGTTCAGGTAGATTTTGATTGGCGCATCGCTGATCCCCTGCAACAGCAGCAGTTGGGTCACCACTTTTTCGGTCAGCGTCTGGTTAATCTCACCGGAGATAATGATCGAGCGCGAATCCAGCAACTTCTGTTGCATCATCTGAGTGACGTTGCCGCCTTCGTTCTCTTTTTTATCGTCGTCTTTACTGCCCATGTAATGCATGGTGAATCCCCCGTAGTGATGATGGCATTAAGCATAGTCTACGCCATAAAAGGCGGAAAATAACAAGATGTTATCTCCGCACTTTTGAGGGGATCAATAACCCAGATCGTCACGACGTAATCCCAGGTCTTTCAGTTGCTCATCGCTGAGATTCCGCAAAATTATCCGCGTCTTACGCCGCTCCCATTTTCTCTTCATCCAATGCCACAGTTGCATTAACCCGACATACGGTCGTTTCGGTCTATTTTCAAAGAATTCCATCGCGTCTCTCCTCACCAGAACAGAGCCCTATTTTCTCTGGAATTCCTGTATGCAATACAGACGCAGAAATTACTTTTCTTTAACATACAGATCGCCTACAACTGTATCTGAACGGTATTTTTTCTCTCTGTCTGTACTGGTTTTATAATCTGTATGGTGACAAAAAAGGATACAGCATGACACGGTATGAAAACCTGGCCACCTTACTGGCGGAGCGCATCGAACAAGGGCTCTACCGTCATGGCGAGAAATTGCCGTCAGTCAGAAATCTGAGCCAGGAACACGGTGTGAGTATCAGCACCGTGCAGCAGGCGTATCAGGTGCTGGAAAACCTACAGTTGATTACCCCGCAGCCGCGCTCGGGCTATTTTGTCGCCCCGCGCAAAGCTAAACCACCGGTGCCCGCCATATCGCGCCCGGTTCAACGCCCGGTAGAAGTAACGCAATGGGATGAAGTACTCACACTGCTGGATGCCCGCTCGGACAAAGAGATGCTCAATTTTGGCGGCGGCGCGCCGGACATTTCGCAGCCGACCCTGAAACCCCTATGGCGCGAAATGGCGCGGCTGGTGCAACATAATCAGTGTGACATTCTGAGCTATGACGCCCTGCAAGGACGGCGCGAACTACGCGAGCAAATTTCCCGTCTGATGGTCGATGGCGGTACGGTGGTGGATCCGGAGGATATTGTTATCACCAACGGCTGCCACGGCGCACTGAGCATCGCCCTGCTTTCGGTATGTAAACCGGGCGATATCGTGGCCGTGGAATCCCCGTCCTACTATGGCACCATGCAGTTGCTGCGCGGTTTCGGCATCAAAGCGATGGAGATCCCAACCGATCCGGATACTGGTATCAGCATTGAGGCGCTGGAGCTTGCGCTGGAGCAGTGGCCGATCAAAGGGGTGATCCTCGTACCCAGTTGCAGCAATCCGCAGGGATCGATCATGCCGGATGCGCGCAAAAAGGCGATACTGTCGCTGGCGCAGCGCCATGACATTGTGATTTTTGAAGATGATATCTACGGCGAGCTGGTTACCGATTATCCTCGCCCGCGTACCATTAAATCCTTTGATATTGATGGCCGCGTGCTGCTGTGCAGCTCGTTTACGAAATCGGTCGCGCCAGGGCTGCGCGTGGGCTGGATCGTACCGGGCCGTTACCGTGATCGGGTGCTGCATATGAAATATGCCGCCATCGGCAGCACAGTCCCCACCAATCAGCTGGCAATGGCGGCGTTTATTCGTGACGGCCACTACCATCGCCATATTCGCCGGATGCGCCAGTTTTATCAGCAGCACCTGGAAACCTACACCTGCTGGATACGCCAGTATTTCCCTTGCGGAATCTGCGTCACACGGCCAAAAGGCGGCTATATGCTGTGGGTGGAACTGCCGGAAGGGGTGGATATGCTCTGCGTGTCGCGCCAGCTTTGTCGGCTTAAAATTCAGATTGCGCCGGGCTCGCTTTTTTCCGCCTCAGGGAAATACCGCAACTGTCTGCGCATTAACTGTGCCCTTCCGCTGACCGAGCGGTATCGCGAAGCCATTTCGAAGCTGGGCGAAGCAATGCATATTGCCATGGAGGAGAGTTAATCTCCCCTTTCGCCCAGAATGTTGTGATTGTCCCCGGTGGCGCTTCGCTTACCGGGGCTACCAAATACCCACAACCGTAGCCCGGGTAAGGCGCATTCGCGCCACCACCCGGGACGTCTCAGGACATTCAGAACTTATACGACAGGCTGCCCACAATGCTGCGCTCGGCGCCAAAGTAGCAGTAAGAGAGCGAGTTACAGGCGGCGATATAACTCTTATCCGTCAGGTTATTGACGTTAACCTGGGCGCTCAGCCCTTTCAGGCCCACCTTCGACAGGTCATAACCGACCGCCAGATCCACCAGCGTATAGGACGGCAGCGTATGCGTATTCTGGCGATCCGAGGTAATGCCATTCACATAGCGCACGCCGGAACCGACGGTCAGCCCGTCCAGCGGCCCGCTCTTCACATCGTAGCTCAGCCAGGCGCTGGCCTGATTACGCGGTGCATAGACCGCGCGCTTACCCTGCTCTTCCGGGCTGCTCTTCTTATAACGAATATCGGTATAGGTATAGGCCGCCTGCAGGCGCAGGTTATCCGTTAACTGCCCCACCGCTTCCAGCTCCACCCCTTCGGATTCGATCTCGCCGATAGAACGGTACGGATCGGTCGGCTCTTCTTTGGTGGCGATATTCTTCTGGTTGATGCGGAACACCGAGGCGCTGTACATCGTCTGCGTCCCTTCCGGCTCGAATTTCAACCCGGCTTCCCACTGTTTCCCCTTCATCGGCTCCAGGATCTTGCCGTTTTCATCGGTAAAGCTGGTCGGCGTGAATGCGGTTGAGTAACTAACGTAAGGTGCAATCCCGTTATCGAACAGATACAGCAATGCCGCACGGCTGCTGTAATGGCCTTGATCCAGGGTATCGCTGGTATCATTGAGCTTATTAACGTTTGTGACCTTCACCTGATCGTGGCGGCCACCCAGCGTCAGTCGCCACTTATTGAGTGACATCTGATCCTGCACGTAGATCCCGGTCTGCTCCAGCTTATGCTTCTCGCTGCTGTACTGCGTGATGTAATCCGGATCTGCGCCATACACCGGGTTAAACGCGTCGATCGCCGGGAAGGCGCCGTAGTAACCGGCCACATTATTGCTGCGCCGCTGGTAATCCACCCCCATCAACAGACGATGGTTAACCGGGCCAGTCTCCACGCTGCCATCCAGTTGGTTGTCGAGCGTGATGGCATTCATCTTCTCATCAGAACCGGAATAACCGCGGTTCAGTTCGGTATCGTTCAGCCAGCCTGCCGCATACACCTGGTTCAGATTCACTTTGGTATGCAGATAGCGCAATTTCTGGCGCACCGACCAGCCGCTATCAAAGGCGTGTTCGAAGTTGTAGCCGACCATATTTTCCCGGCGGTCGTACTTGTCGTAATCGTCTTCCCCTTCATAGAAGGTATTGGAAATTTTCTGCCCGGCGTGGGGGACAACAGTACCTTCATACGGTAAGCCCGAGTGGCTGCCGCCTTCCGGATCGCGATGCAGATAGGCCATCAGATCAAGACGCGTGCTGTCGGTGATGCGCCAGGTGAGGCTCGGCATCAGGGCATAGCGCTCTTCTTTCAGGGGATCGAACTGGGAGTCCGCATAACGGGTCATGCCGGTTAAACGCACGGCAACGCGATCGTTATCATCCACCGGGCCGGTCACATCAAAGGCCGCGCCGCGCTGGTTATTATTTCCGGCGAACACTTTGATTTCGCCCCCCGGATCAAACGACGGCTTACGGGAATTGAGCGCCACAATCCCGCCAGGCGAAGAGCGACCATACAATACGGAAGCCGGGCCACGCACCACTTCGATACTGTCGAGGAACCACGGGTCCACCACCAGCGAACTGTGCGAGTTGGTGTCACCCATAATTTTCAGGCCGTCGAGATAGATGTTATCCAGACTGCCATCAGAGAAGCCGCGCAGGACGATGTAATCAAAGCGGCTGGAGGCTCCAATCTGGTTGGCATAGACACCCGGCGTGTAGCTCACCGCCTGACGCACGTTTGTGGCTCCCTGCTCTTCATACTGCTCGCGCGTCACGATTGAGACCGATTGCGGGGTTTCGATATCCGGCGTTTCCAGCTTGGTTGCGCCACGTTGCATTTGTGAGGTCACCACCACCGTCTCTTCTTTTGTTGGCGTGGTGTCCTGTGCCAGGACTATCGCGCTAAACCCACCCGTAATACCGCCAATCATCAGCGCCAGTCGCGTTTTTGCGAACATGAAAATCTCCAGAAGCCGTTGTTATTGTAAATAAGAATTATTACCTTTTTGCCGACGGCGGCAGCTATGCGCAATGACAAGAGACGTATGCGCGGTGACAAAACGCATCACAACGGTGGAACGTTGGTCTACAGGCCGATGGATGCCTGGGTGAAGTACAGGGTTAACAGGTCTGGCGCGCCTCTCCGGGGGTGATGCCATAGCGGCGGCGAAAGGCGGTAGAAAAATTGGTGGCATGTTGATAACCCGACATCCACGCCGCCTGCTGCACGCTGTACCCCTGCGCCAGGTAGCGGCGGGCCAGCTCCAGACGGCAATCACGAAGATAATCAAATACCGAATGACCATAGGCCTGGCGAAATTTGGTCCGCAGGCTACTGCTGCTCATGGCTGCCAGTTGGGCCAATTCCGTGAGGCTGTACTCTTTCTCCGGCTGTTGCTCCAGCAAGCGGCGCACCGTTTCGAGCCGATGCTGTTCGCCACTGGGGGCATGGCGGGAGGTGTGGTTTTGCAGACGCTGTGACAGGCCGTGACCTAACAGTTGTAGCATGACGCCTTCGAGCATTAACTGGCGCGACAGCCCCGGTACGCTGGAGTGCTGGGTGTACTGTAAGCCCGAGAGCAAAAAGCCGGGCACCTGCCATAAGAAGGTTGGCGCGCCGCCGTTTTCCCATTGCTGAAGCAGCGCAGAGAGCAGCGGTGATTGCCAGCCGCGCGACGGGTCCACGCCCAGTGAAAGTGTGCGTAAGTGGTAGTCGGCAAGATGTACGGCGTTCATCACCTGCTGCTCGCCAAGACGCGAGGTAAAGGCCATACCGGAGCGCACCACAAATTCCCGACCGTTGACGCGTAGCATCACACTGCCTTCCAGCACCACCAGCATATAGAGCGGGCAGCTATGCAAGGAGGTGGTTTCATAGGGTTGCAGGACGCGAATATCTGAGCTGGTGAGATTGAGACCGGATGCGAACGACATCTCTTCGACATCACCCTGAATCACAATGTGTTTTTCTTTTCTGACGTCGCGGCAGGCAGAGAGCGACGGGAAGCGATAATCAATGCCGTAGCGTTCGCCAAACCCGATAAAGTCTTCAACGGAAAAGAGTCTTTTTTGCATAGCGGGCAGCCATTGTGATCCTGTCCAATGTTCAACATTCCACCAGGGATGCGCGAAAGTTTCCGGGTCGACGCCCTGAAAAACGCCTACAGATTACCACTGACGCCGCCAGGCGGCAATAATATTGAGAATTGTTCTCACCTGTAAATCAGCCCCGAATGCTGCGTGAACGCCTTATCCGGACTACGCGATGTCACCTCGCTGCGCTCGTAGTTCTGGCAAGTGCAGCGCCGCCGGGGGGATCTCTATATCGCCACGCCTCGCATTCAGCGAGCCGTTTATCCCAAAATACCAACAGGCCTTACCGTAACTTTTCAGCCCAGCCATTTCAGTTATGCCCGGATTTAATATCCATCATCTTTATTTCTTCAACATGCCGCTTATTCAAATTAATCACACATTGATCAATATATGACTGGTAGTCATTTGCATCCTCACCTATTTGTGACGCGACAGCCAGGCATAAATTTCCTCTGTATGCTTTCCAGTCCGCTTGTGCAGCCAGGAATGATTTACTGTAGATATCCCCTATCGTCAATTTCGGATCTTCGCTGCGGAAGACCGGACCTGGATTGTTAATTTTTATATGCTTATTCGTCTCAGCAATAATATTATCCAGAGCATGGGAAGATTCCGTCGATTTTTTTGACAGACATTCATAAGCAATATGTATATTGCTCTGATTTTTAAAGCAAACATCCCTCTCCATCCCTTCATAAAGAGCCGCATATGAAACTGCAGGCATCAGAAACAGGAGCGCCAGCGTTGCACGTAAATATTTCATTGTAAATACCTTATTCTTTGACGGTTTGACTCATAGCTCATATATATTGAATCAGCCTTAATATAATTAATGAGTTCGATTCTTCCTTTTATCGCCGATTTAATTAAACCAGTAACATCGTGAACACCCTGAAAAAATATATCGACAATTACATCTCTTATTTTTAAATCTAACTGTTCCCATAATATATCATTTCCAATATCTAAAGAAGTTTGTTTATAAAAAAATTAGCATATTCTCGTTTTTCACTGTAGGAAATATCAAAGAGTTGTATTTGCTGTATATGTGTTATTTCCCCAACCAAAGGGCCATAATCTTTTACAAATTTAAAAGCATTACGTCCATACAGTCCCGCAGCTTTAGAACAAATTATGGCCCTATACTCCTCAATACCGCTTTGCCTCATTTCCGTGAGAATTCTCCCGGCGCTACGTTTTTTCATGTCATAACCACGACCAATAGTCACACCAGAATCACCTTCTGGCCAATGAAGAATTCGCGAGAACTGACGTATATGCCTGGGCTGGCGAAACGGTTCCACAGCTGTAATATAATCTTTTCCTTCAGCATCAAAGGTAATCTGCCCTTCTTTGACGTTTACAGGTCCCGCCACATGGCGCGGCCTCCATCCCGGAGAAATGGACTGCGCAAACATAGAAAAAAACATAGTTTCTACGGGATGTATAAGTCCGGATGGTGACATGTTGAGCAGGCGCTGATACCAAACGATGGCCGCCTCTGTTTCCGGATCGTATTTACCTGTAGAACGGATATTATTTCCACGGATGTGGTTATATCCGGCATCAATAATCATCTTTTGCAACGCTTTCACGTCATTCGGATTGTTCATTCCGGACGTCCCCACGGAACCTGATACGCCAGAAAACTAAAATTAATATATTCTTACGGTCAATGAGAACAATCATTCTCAAAACCACTCCCCGGAGCGCGGTATGACACAAAAAGCTTCGCAGCAAGAACGCCACCAGATACGCCAGGATGAAATCATTGTCGCAGCCCGGTGCTGCTTTCGCGCCAGCGGTTTTCACGCGGCCAGCATGTCGCAAATCGCCCTGGAGGCTCAGTTGAGCGTCGGGCAGATTTATCGCTATTTCGCCAGTAAAGATGCCATTATCGAAGAGATGATCCGCCGCATCATCGACTACCGTATCGCGGAAATGGAAAGCAACCCCCAGACTCAGCGCCTCGCGCAGGTGCTGGCCTGGCGACAAACGCTCAGCCACGACGATGATGCGCTGATGCTGGAGGTGGCCGCCGAAGCGACCCGCAATCCGCGCGTTGCAGTGATGATGGCGCAGGCCGATGCGCGCATGTATGAAACCGCCTGCGCCTATCTGAAAAAAATGCACCCGCATCTTGAAGATAGCCGTGTCCGCTGCTGCGTGGAGATTATGGCGTCGCTGAGGGAAGGCACCATGCTGAGAAACCTGACGCCGCAAAAATGCGACCCGGCGCAATTACACCAGCTATATCTGGAGATCATGCAGATGTTATTTACTGAAAATAATCCCGGATAAGACATTAGCCGCCCTTCGGGAATTCCCCGGCGGCGCGGACGTGTTCTCCCTCCTCCGCCGCCGGGATTACACCTTTTTGCCGCCGGGTTTCAGGCCACGGTGAAACTCATTGATGCGCTTCACCGTTTTGATGGCCCGCTGCGAAGTGGCCGACGCCACGGACAACACAATCATTTCCAGACACAGCAACACCGTGCCATGCAGTGGGATTTTGCCCTTCTCACCGCCGCGCGGCACATGAATCACCACATCCGCTTCTTTGCTAAAACGCGAATCCAGCGCATTGGTCAGTAAAATCGTCGGGATCCCCAGACGCCTGGTCTCTTTTAAGGTCGTCAGCCCCTCTCTGTGGGCCGATTTCTGCGCCATCATCACCAGCACATCGCCGCGTTGCAGGCTAATAAGCTGCTCTGCAAGCCCAATTCCGGTGCGGTTGAGCGCCACCGCTGGCAGCCCGACGCGGTTGAACAGGCGGGCGGTATAATCCGCAAGGATCCCCGAGGCACCAATACCAAAAATGGCCGCCTGACGCGCATCCACTAACAGGGCGACGGCCTGCGCGATGGCATAACGGTTATCCGGCGCAGACAGCACCTCGCAAGTGTACTGGTGCCCTTCCAGCACAAAATCGATGCCGGAATTAACATCACACGACAGCGCCCCGACCGTGGTGCTCATCTTTTCCGCCGAGGTCACCGTCGGCCCAAACCAGTGCTCCATTGTCTGTTTCAGGTCGCGTAGCCCGGCAAAGCCGAGCGCCTGAATCGCGCGCACCACAGTGGCATCTGAGGTTTGCGTCGCCGCCGCAATTTCAATGGCCGTATGCTCCAGCACCACGTCACGGTTTTCGTGAATGTAGCGCGCCACCGACAGTAAGCGCGGCGACAGCGTGTGCGCCCGCGCCCGATAGCGCTCGCCATACACATCCACCCGCCCTTTGCTTTTCGTTGTCCGCATCATGGCGTCGCTCCGGGTAGCGGACGCCCGGCAATCTGCGATTGCACCTGCGCCACCATCAGACTCAGTGCAGCATAGGAGTTGGAAATGGCCTCTTCCCGTGAAATCAGCACGTAATGCCCGGTGCGACAGGCCGAAAGAAAATTACACCAGCCTGGCATTACTGCATCCATCGCCGCCATCTCATCCTGGGGCTTACCACCGGTATCACCGCGCCAGGTGGCAAAGACAAAATCGGCATCCAGTTCCGGCAACTGCTCCGCACTGACATCAATACGCCCGCCTTCCGGAATACTGTCAATCAGTGGCGGGAAAGTGAATCCGGCATCGCGCAGCACCCGTCCCAGCGAATGGTAGGTATGCAGGGCGTTGATTTTCCCCTGGTTAGCCTGAATCACCGACACGCGGATGTTGCGGGTATCCACCGTCGCTTTTAGCGCCGCGATTTGCGCCTGATAGCGACGTTCAAGGATAGCGAGACGAGCCTGACTGCCGGTCAGGTCCGCCAGCTTGCTGTAGATACGCGGCGCACCGCCGTCAAGATGGTCGATGCTGACGGTTGGAGCAATTTTTTCCAGTTGTTCCACCGGCGTATTGCGGCTCGGCTCGGTAATGATCAGATCCGGTTTTGCCGCCGCCACGGCTTCAACATCAATGGTCGCTGTGCCGATAAAGGCAATTTTGCTGTTATCAAAATCGACCCCGGTCAGCATCGCGCTGGAGCGCAGCGTATGGCTGCCGTCGGGCCGGGTACGACCATGGCTGGCGACCGGCGGCACCCCCAGTTCGATCAGCGGAATAGTGATGTCGAGATCGTGCAGCGAGACAATACGCTGTGGATGGAGCGGTACGGTTACCGTGCGCCCCAGATCATCAGTAAATGTACGGGTCGCGGGTTCAGCATGCGCCGCCGTCACCGCCAGTAATAAGAAAGTGAAAAGTAAACGCATACGGCTCCCTGAGTTATAACCGGTCCCGCCGCTGCCAGAGCAGCAACAGAAAAAATGGTCCGCCCGTTAATGAAATCACAATGCCCGCCGGGATTTGCAGCGGCGCAAACGCCAGCCGCCCCAGCGAATCCGCCACCAGCACCAGCAGCGCCCCAAGCAACGCGCTGCCAGACAAGAGCGCCACCTGACCGCCGCGCAGCAGGAAACGCGCCATATGCGGCGCGATCAACCCGACAAAACCGATGCTGCCCGCACAGGAGACACAGGCAGCGGTCAGTAAGACCGGCGCAATAAATCGAATACGCATTAGCCACGCCAGCCGCACACCCAGCCCGGCCGCCGCCTGATGACCGAGCAGCGCCACATCCGAGGCCCGCGCAGTCAGGAACAAAATCAGCGCGGCAGGCAGCGCCCAACAGAACGCCACCAGCAGTAGCGGCCAGGTGGCGGTATGCAGGCTGCCCGCCATCCACACCAGCGCGGTCTGCACATCGCGCACATCGGCGGTGGTCATAAACACCCCGATGCCCGCCGCAAACGTCCAGGAGACGCCAATGCCGAGCAAAATAAAACGCGGACGGGAAAAATCCCGCGCCAGCAGCAACACGATTAACGCCGCCAGCAGGCCGCCTGCCATGCCCACGACGGGCCGCCAGGCGAGCCCCAGTGCAGGGAAAAAGAGGAGCAGCGCCAGCACCGCCACGCTACTGCCCTCTTTCACTCCCAGCAATCCGGGGTCTGCCAGACCGTTACGGGTAATCGACTGCATCGCCGCACCGGCCATGCCCAGCATGGCGCCGCACAGCAGCGCCATCAGCAGGCGAGGCAAGCGGATATCCCGCACGATATACAGCTGTTCGCTATTCAATGCCTGCGGGAAAAAGAGAGCACGCCCGATCGCCGATGCGGGAACCGGCAGTGAGCCCTGCATCAGACCGGACAGCAATAACCCCAGCGCCAGGACGAGCAGCGCGGCGCCCCACACAGCCGTCTTTGGCCGCCATAAACGGGAAAAACGCCCCAGACGAAACGAGCGAAAGCCGACGCGCGGCAGCAACGAACTCATTTGAAAAACCTCGATGCCAGCAAGATAAACAGCGGTGCTCCCACCAGCGCGGTCATCACCCCGGTTGCCAGTTCATGGGGCGCGACCAGCGTGCGGGCGACGATATCCGCCAGCAGTAGCAGTAATGCTCCGGTGAGCGCACACAGCGGTATGCCCGGGCGCAGGTCATCAGTGGCAAAACGGCGCACCAGGTGCGGGACCACCAGCCCGATAAAGCCGATCGGCCCGGCCAGCGAAACCGCCGCTCCGCACAACAGGGCAATGGCAACAAGCCCAAGACCACGGGTACGCACCAGCGAAATGCCCAGCCCGGTTGCCACCTGATCCCCCAGCGCCAGCATGTTCAGCGACGGGGCCACCCACAGCGCTAAAACCAGCCCCATAGCCGCCACCAGCGTCGCGGTGCGGACCGCCTCCCGGCTCATACCAGCCAAATCCCCGGCAAGCCAGGTGCGCATTGCCAGCAGGGTTTGTTCATCCAGAATCAAAATGGCGGCAGTGAGCGAGGAGGTAAACGCGGTGAGCGCCACCCCGCAAAGGGTAACTTTCATCGGCGTCAGTCCGCTTTTCCCGGCACTGGCAAGCCCCATTACCAGCGCAAACAGCGCCCCGGCACCGCAGGCGGCAATCAGGGGCTTACCCGGTCCGAAAGAGAACCCAAGCGCGGTGGTCGCGACCACCGCCAGTGCCGCCCCCGCATTCAGCCCAAGGATATGCGGCTCGCCCAGCGGGTTGCGGATCACCGTCTGTAACAGCGCCCCGGCAACCCCGAGCGCTGCCCCGACCACCAGCGCCGCAACAAGGCGTAGCAGACGCAGGTTGACGATGACCTGATGTTCGAAGTTTCGTGGATCAAAGGCCAGAAGCGCACGCACCACGGTTTGCGGGCCAATCGTCCGCGCCCCCAGCCCCAGATGGGCAACCGATGCCAGCCCGAGTAATATCAGCACCAGCAGGAATGCCAGTCCGCTTCGCCCGCTGCGGCGGCGTACGAGAAGGGATTGCGTGGTCATGCGTGCGGCTCGTACTGACGGCGAAATGGCATAAAGAAAGGTTTTCCGGTCATCGGGTTAATGGCGACATGCACATCAACGTCAAAGACCGATTTGATAAGCTCCGCCGTACAGGGCTCCCCCTCGTGCAACACCCCTGCCACTTTACCCTGACGCAGAAAAACCAGCGTATCGCCGTAATTCGCCGCGAAGTTCAGATCGTGTAATACCACCACCACTGTGCGCCCGTGGTGGCGGGTCAGAGAGTGCAGGAGCTCAAGGATCTCCACCTGATAGCGCAGGTCGAGGAAGGTGGTGGGCTCGTCGAGTAAAATCACCGGGGTTTGCTGGGCCAGCGCCATCGCTATCCAGCAGCGCTGACGCTGTCCACCGGAAAGGCTGTCGACCGGAAGATGCGCGAATTCAGTGGTTCCAGTCACCGCCAGCGCCTCTTCAACCGCCTGTTGGTCATCGTCAGACCACTGACGCATAAAGGTTTGCCAGGGAAAACGCCCACGGGAGACCAGTTCAAACACGGTTAACCCTTCAGGAACTAACGGTGACTGAGGCAGGATCCCCAACTGACGCGAGACCGCTTTGGTTGGCTGTTGGTGAATGGCTTTGCCATCAAGCCTGACGCTGCCGCCGAGTGGTTTGAGCAAACGCGCAATCGTACTGAGGAGCGTGGATTTTCCGCTGCCGTTCGCGCCGACCAGCACGGTCATTTTACCGGAGGGGATGGCAAGGCTGATCCCATCAACAATCACCTTTTGCTGATAACCTGCCGAGAGATTGTCCAGCTCAATTGCGGGCCGACTGGCTGCGTTGTCCACCTGCTGTGGCATCTTCACTCCTGCGCCGCAACCTCGTGGTACACTCCGCGCGCGCTCGCTCAATAAACAAAAATAAATATCATTCTCTTTTAGATTTTGCCGTCAGGCAATGTAGTAGTCAAGAGATTCAAATGCCCATAACTTCACCGGGTATTTCAGGCTTACTACAGCCATTTCACTGGCTGTGCGTTAATTTTAATTTATTAATTTTCAATTAATTAAATAATTAAAAAGGCTATTTTCTGCCACATTTTCAGCAGCAAAATGCAGTGTAGTCCTTTTTATCAATTTTCCATTTACTACTACATTTCGCCATGATTGAATGATTCTCAATTACATATCCGGCATGAATGTTTCACGCCGAAGGATAGATTTACAGTCGCGGGCAATGAATAAAAACCTTCCCTTATGCGTGACTGGCAGGGGGCATTTTGGATAAACGGACAACATGGCTGAGTTAACTTCTTCGATCTCCGGGAAAAAAGGGCGCGCACTGTTTTCTGCGTTGTTCCTGGGGGCAACCTTTTCACCTCTGGCACAGGCGGCAACGAATAGTGCGCAGGATAAAGAGAGCGACACGCTGACCGTACTGGCAGGCGCTTCATCGGCAGATCAGGCTGCGACGGCGGGCTATCAACCGCTGAACACCTCGGCGGCGACGCTCACTACCATGCCGCTGCTGGATATTCCGCAGGTGGTTAACACCGTGAGCGATAAAGTGCTGGAAGATCAGCATGCGACAACGCTGGATGAAGCGCTGTATAACGTCAGTAACGTGGTACAGACCAACACGTTAGGCGGCACTCAGGATGCCTTTGTGCGCCGTGGCTTTGGCGCGAACCGCGACGGTTCCATCATGACCAACGGCCTGAGAACGGTCCTGCCGCGTAGCTTTAATGCCGCCACCTCGCGTGTTGAAGTACTCAAAGGCCCGGCCTCAACGCTATACGGTATTCTGGACCCCGGCGGACTTATCAATGTTGTAACGAAACGCCCGCAAACCACCTTTGGCGGCTCCGTCTCTGCCACCTCCTCCAGCTTTGGCGGCGGCACCGGAGATATCGATATTACCGGACCGATTGAAGGCACTCGCCTGGCGTATCGCCTGACTGGCGAATACCAGAATGAAGATTACTGGCGTAACTTCGGTAAAGAGAAAAGCACCTTTATCTCCCCGTCGCTGACCTGGTTTGGTGATGACGCTACAGTCAGCGTGCTGTACTCGCACCGTGACTACAACACCCCGTTCGATCGCGGCACGATTTTCGATCTCAAAACCAAACAGCCGGTGAATGTCAGCCGTGAAACCCGCTTCGATGAGCCGTTCAACATTACCGATGGCGCATCTGACCTGGCGCAACTGAATGCCGAATACCGCCTGAACAGCGCGTGGACGGCCAGGCTGGATTACAGTTTTAGCCAGGACAAATACAGCGATAACCAGTCACGTGTAATGGCCTATGACGCCGCAACAGGTAACTTAACGCGCCGTGTGGATGCCACGCAGGGATCAACCCAGCGGATGCACAGTACTCGTGCCGATCTGCAGGGTGATGTGAATATCGCCGGGTTTTACAACGAGATCCTGACCGGCGTGTCGTATGAGAATTACGATCTGCTGCGTACCGATATGATCCGCTGTAAGAATGTTAAAGATTTCAATATCTATAACCCCGGCTACGGCAGCGCCAGCAAATGTACGTCAGTATCGGCCTCAGACAGCGATCAGACAATTAAACAGGAGAGCTACTCCGCCTATGTCCAGGATGCGTTATATCTGACGGACAAATGGATCGCCGTGGCCGGTGTGCGCTACCAGTACTACACCGAGTACGCTGGCAAAGGCCGTCCGTTCAAGGTGAACACTGACAGCAGCGATGAACAGTGGACGCCAAAATTCGGTTTGGTCTACAAACTGTCGCCGTCCGTCTCCCTGTTCGGCAACGTGGCGCAGTCGTTTATGCCGCAGTACTCCATCGCCAGCTATATCGGCGATCTGCCGCCCGAGACCTCCACCGCGTGGGAAGTGGGGGCGAAATTCGACCTCTTTGACGGCGTCACCGCCAATATTTCCCTGTTCGACATTCACAAGCGTAACGTGATGTACAGCGAGCTTGTCGGTGACGAGACCGTGGCGAAAACGGCAGGCCGCGTGCGTTCGCAGGGTGTTGAAATGGATATCGCCGGCGCGTTAACCAGTAATATGAACGTGATCGCCAGCTACAGCTATACCGACGCCAAAGTACTCGAAGATCCGGAATATGCCGGGAAACCGCTGCCAAATGTGCCGCGCCACACCGGTTCCGTGTTCCTGACGTACGACATCCGTAATATGCCAGGCGGCAATACGCTGACGCTCGGCGGCGGCGGTCACGGGGTGAATCGTCGCTCGGCCACCAATGGCGCGGATTACTACCTGCCGGGCTATTTTGTGGCTGACGCCTTCGCCGCTTATAAGATGAAGCTGCAATACCCGGTCACGCTGCAACTGAACGTGAAAAATCTGTTCGACAAGACTTACTACACCTCATCCATTGCCACCAATAACCTGGGTAACCAGCCTGGCGATCCGCGTGAAGTTCAGTTCACGGTAAAAATGGATTTTTAAGCTTAGTGTTAGTGTATGTTGCCCCGCGCTTGCGGGGCTTTTTTTTGCCTGACGCCTGCCACACACCGGTTTCCAGGGAAAGACATCGTCGCGCGTATTGCCTATCATGATCCGCTTAGCGTAACGCCCACAGGGAAAATACCGCACGTCAGGATCGGGAAATCAGATGACAAAAATTGAGCAGCTTGAGCAACTGGTGGCGAAATACCAGAATGATTTGGCCTATTACCACTCCAGGAAATATAACGAAACGCAGCTAAGAACAGATTTTCTCGATCCGCTGTTTACCCTTCTGGGCTGGGACATTATTAATGCCCAGGGCAAACCGACCAACGAGCGTGAAGTGCTGGTCGAGGAGGGATTAAAAGCACGGGTGGGGGAAAACGCGAAGAAACCGGATTACACCTTTCGTCTGTTCTCCGAGCGCAAATTCTTTGTCGAGGCCAAAAAGCCGAGCGTGGATATTACCCTCGACCCGGAACCCGCTAAACAGGTACGGCGTTACGGCTTTACCGGTAAATTAAAAATCTCGGTGCTGACCAATTTCGAGTATACCGCCATCTATGACTGTTCAAACCCGGTAGAACAGGACGACCAGACCAGCCATTCTCGTATCAAGCTATATCACTACAGTGAACTGATGGAACATTTCGACGAAATTATGGCGCTGATTGGCCGCGATAGCGTCTATTCCGGGCAATTTGATAACGAATGGTCCGCTATTGAAAGTAAGATCCAGCGCTTTAGTGTCGACGATCTGTTCCTCAGACAAATTACTCACTGGCGTCTATTGCTCGCCAGTGAGTTTCTTTCCCTAAAACCCGATCTGAATGAAGAAGAACTCAACGATCTGACGCAGAACTACATCAACTGCATTGTCTTTTTGCGCGTCTGCGAAGATCGGGATTTAGAGGCCTATGAGACGCTCTGGTCTTTAGCGCAGAGACACGATTACCAGGCGCTGATAGAGACACTGCAGGCCTCAGATCGGAAATATGACTCCGGCCTGTTCGCCCTCGAACATATTGAGGAACTGATCGGTAATGATAATTCCGCGATCCGGGAGATCATCAATCAGCTCTATTTCCCGCAGAGCACTTACTCCTTTGCGGTCTTCTCTTCCGATATTCTCGGCAGTATTTACGAAATTTTCCTGAGCGAAAAAATCAAAATTGGCCCCAGTGGCATCCCGGAAATTCGCCCGAAAGAGGAACATCTTGATCGCGATGTGGTGACCACGCCGGTACACATCATTAAGGAGATTATCCGCAACACGGTAAACGAATTTTGCCGGGGCAAAAGCGATGAGCAGATCCTGAATGCTAAATTTGCCGATATCGCCTGCGGCTCGGGCGCCTTTCTTCTTGAGGTCTTTCAGTATTTACAGGACACGCTGGTCGATTATTACATCAGACACGATCGCACGAAGCTTCAGCAGCTTTCTGCGCACAGTTTTAAACTGAAATTGTCGGTGAAAAAAGAGCTGCTCAGCCGCTGCATTTACGGTATCGACAAAGATTACAACGCGGTAAAAGCCTGTGCGTTCGGCCTGTTGCTCAAACTGCTGGAAGGCGAAACGAAAGAGACGATTGGCGATGAAAAACCGATCCTGCCGAAAATTCAGCATAACATCATTTTTGGCAATAGCCTGATAGACACAAATGACGGGGTTGCCGCAGCGGATAGCTATAGCGTGAACCCGCTGCATATTGATGAAAATAGTTTCGATGTGATTGTCGGCAACCCGCCGTATATGGCAACGGAGCATATGAAGCAATTCACTCCGGCTGAATTGCCTGTCTACAAAAAGAAATACCAGTCGGCTTACAAACAGTTCGATAAATACTTTCTGTTTGTCGAGCGTTCGATGCAGTTGCTAAAAGAGGGCGGCTATCTGGGCTATATTCTCCCCTCCAAATTCACCAAAATTGGCGCGGGTAAAAATCTGCGAAAGCTGCTGGCGGATAACCGCTACCTGAGCAAACTGATTTCGTTTGGCGCGCATCAGGTCTTTCTCAATAAAACCACCTATACCTGCCTGTTGTGCCTGCAAAAATCGCCGCAGAATCAGTTCGCCTTTTATGAAGTGAAAGACTTTAAAAAATGGCTGACCCGTGAAGATAAATCGTCGCTGTTAAGCCTACATTCGCCCGATAAACTGGACGCCGACACCTGGGTTCTGGAGAAGGAAACGAACGACATTTTGCAGCGAATGTTCAGTAAATCCGCCGAACTGGGGGAAATTCTGGGTAAAGGAGCCATTGCCAACGGTATTCAAACCAGCGCCAATGAATATTACGTACACAAAAGTCTGAAAACAGAAAATGGCTATGTCTGGTTCGTTTACAACGGCGTGGAATATTCAGTTGAAGAGGCCTTAACGCGCCCCTATTTTGAAACGCCACGGTCAGGCCAGGATAACTTCTACAGCTATAAAGATGTTGAGCCGAACGCCTTCGTTATTTACCCCTATCACAAGGTGGCTGGCCGCATTCAGTTTATTGAGTACGATGATTTACGTGTCCACTATCCGCGGACATTCGCCTTTCTGCAGGTGGTCAAACCGCATCTTGATAATGGCAAACGGTCGATAAAACCGGACCCGACAACACCGCATGAGTGGTATCGCTATGGGCGTAGTCAGGCGCTGGAGAATTGCGATGTGCCGCAAAAAATCATCGTCGGTGTGCTCTCGAATGGCTACAAATACGCGATTGATAACCACCGGACGTTTGTCTCTTCCGGCGGCACGGCGGGCTACAGCATTATTAACGTTCCCGACGAATGCCCCTACTCTATTTACTATATTCAGGCGCTGTTAACTTCCCGTCATCTGGAGTGGTTCGCGTCGATTTATGGGGAGATATTTCGCGGCGGCTTTATCGCAAGGGGCACTAAAATCCAGACGCGTATGCCGATTCCGACTATCCGCTTCGCCGATAGCGAAGACGCGGCACGCCACGACGATATCGCTACCCTGCAGATGCAACTCAACCACTTGTACGCACAGATTGCACAGGCATCCACACGGGAAAAAATCGTCTATCAGCGCCAGTTCGATACCCTTTTGGCACGAATGGATACGTTGATTACGGCACTGTTTGATTTGGGTGAGCTGGACGAGAAAATTCCGTCGATAGAGGCGTTGTATAAAGGGTTGTGAGTGGTTTTCCCGGAGGAGGGCGCAAACACCTTATCCGGGCAACCCTCCTGTAGCCCCGGTTAGCGAAGCGCCACCGGGGAAGAGTTATTTCCGTAAACGGCGATCCTTTAGCTTTTCCCAGATCGCCATCAGCTTATCGTTATCGCTTTTACTAAAACCCAGGGCTGCCAGGATCTTCTCGCCCTGGCTGCGGATCACAGCGGCAATCTCTCCGGCTTTCACCTGCTGGTTAATGCCTGCCAGATCGTGTTCCATCCCCTCAATAACCGGGATATACAGCTGTTCAATCTCTGACGGCACCAGTTCCAGCACGCCGCCACCGTAATAGCGCCCTTCCAGCTCAGCGGTGATGGCCGTTAGCGGATTTAAAAAGCTGCACACCAGATTTTCGCTGCTGGTAAACGTTGAACGCACGCGATAAGCGGTATCGGTGGTATAAGCTTCTGCCTGATTGAGGATTAAGCGCGGCGCTTCATGGCAGCGTTTCAGCATGCCGATACTGGTGCTGTATACCGAAGGGACTTTGTACCACGGCTTGCGGATACGGCATTTATAGCGCGTGTGCAACTCCTGCGACTGACCGAACAGGATGTACTCCTTCACTTTTAGCGGCAGGTCATCGAAGTCATCGGCGATATACAGGAAGTTGGTCGGCAGGCCATCACGCTGGTTCTCCGCATGCTGGTTTGCATCGTACAAAATCCCCGGACAGTGCTGGCTGCGACCAAACATCGGATGGGCATAATCGGCCAGTTGATACTGTTCAACTGTCTGATTATCCACCAGAAAAAACTCATTCGCCCCGGTGACAATCCCCACGTCCACGGTAGCAATGTCATTAAACTGATGTACCGAGCTATGATTGATAAGCGACTGAATCAACGCCAGTTCATCGCGTTCCAGCACCGCTTTAGTCCATTTCCCGGCGACGGTTTCTCCGTTGATCCCCGGGGTCCGAGCAAAGAGCGCGTTCGGGTCTTCGGCGAGGAAATCAAAGCCGTTAACGCTGACGATCCCCACACCCTCGGTTTCCTGCTGTGGATCGGTTTTCTTCTCGGCCAGGATAATCACCGCGCCCTGGAGCGTGTCTTCAAACCAGATCTCTTTCGGGTCGATAATCACGATTTTTGAACACACCTGCCCCGCGTAACTGCGCAGCGACTGCGCATGCATCACATGAATAATTTCCGCTGGGATCACCATGCCAAGACGCCCGCCCTCTTTAAGCAGCGCCAGCGAGGAGAGCAAAAAAGGCACCCAGGCATTGGTATGTTTGGTGAATTTCTGCCTGAGCTGTTTAAACACCAGCTCCGCCTGTACCTGAAATTCATTTTCGAGGAACTGGTAGCGGATAAACGGCGGGTTGCCCACCACACCATCATAAAGCGTATGGTTTTCAGCCAGTTGCTTATTGGCCCATACCAGGTAATCGCCTTCGGTCACCGTCGCGTTAGAAAAACCCAGTGTCTCGCAGCGCTGCACAGCCTTTTGCGCCTCGATATCAAAAAGCTCAAAGCATTCCAGGTTGACCGCTTTATCGCCATTGTTGTTATGAATAGCCTGGATAAATGCGCCATCGCCGCAGCTCGGTTCCAGCATGCTGGTCGGGTGTGTACTCAACACCCACCGGGTCACATAATCGGCTAAGTTTTGCGGCGTATAGTAACCACCCCGGAGTTTCTGGCTGGTCTGGTCTGCTTTGAATTTCATTCGTTACCTTTGAAAAGCCCGCGCGTTCAGTGCGCCGTTTCTGCGCGACATAGGGTACAGCCTTTGCTGCGATTCTCAAAGGATGAGGATAATGGCCGCAATTCCCTTAAATCCACACGGTTATTGCGATTAAAAAAGTGAACGCAAAATGTGTCTGGCATCATATTTCACAGTGAATAGTTCTCTCAATAAACTATTTGTGAGTTTAATCGCGGATATTTTTTTATATTTATCTATTTTTAATACTCCCGTAACGTCAGAGGACGCTGTAATGAAATACCGATTGAGTTACCGCCTCATTGCTCAGGGCGGTCTGAACGCCTGGTACAATCTCGATCCACGCATTACCAACGACTTCCCTCGTTAATTCTCCGCTGCCTCTCATCTAAAAAATAATTTAACTAAACACGACGTTTAGCAGGTATTTCTGTGCGCGTAACAATCCGCCGGAAATAGCTATTACGTCGCAAGGCACGCTATTGGAGAAATAATATGAAACGCATCCCGGAACCTTTTCGCATTAAAATGGTAGAAAATATCCGCATGACCACTTACGACGACCGCGTAAAAGCGCTGGCCGAAGCCGGATATAACCCTTTCCTGCTTAATAGCGAGGATGTGTATATTGACCTGCTGACTGACTCTGGCACAGGGGCCATGAGTGACCGCCAGTGGGCCGGACTGATGCTGGGCGACGAAGCCTATGCAGGCTCGCGTAACTACCAGAATTTATGCGCAAAAGTGAAAGAGATCATCGGTTATCCCTTCACTATCCCGACTCACCAGGGACGCGGTGCTGAACAGATCCTCTTCCCGTCGCTGATTGCTCGCTGTAAATCGAAAAAACCGGTCTTTATTTCCAACTTCCATTTCGACACTACCGCCGCACATGTGGAACTGAACGGCGCGAAAGCCATCAACGTGGTGACGCCAAAAGCGTTTGATACCACCTCATGGTACGACTGGAAAGGCAACTTCGATATTGCTCAACTGAAAGCAACCATTGCCGAGCAGGGCGCTGAAAACGTGGCGGCAATCATCACCACCGTGACCTGCAATAGCTCCGGTGGTCAGCCGATTTCACTGGCGAATATGCGTGAAGTGTACCAAATCGCGAAAAGTCATAAGATCCCGGTGGTCATCGACTCCGCGCGCTTCTGCGAAAACGCCTGGTTTATTAAACAGCGCGAAGAGGGCTGCGCGGATAAGTCGATTAAAGAGATCATCCGCGAGATGTACACCTATGGGGACATGCTGACCATGTCCGCGAAAAAGGATCCGCTGGTGAATATCGGCGGCATGTGCTGCTTCCGCGAAGACGAAGATCTGTTCAACGAAGTTCGCATCCGCTGCGTGCCGATGGAAGGCTTCGTCACCTATGGCGGCCTGGCCGGACGCGATATGGAAGCGATGGCTATTGGCCTGGAAGAAGGCACCAACGAAGATTACCTCACTTACCGTATTGCGCAGGTGGAGTACCTGGGCGAACGTCTGCGCGAAGGCGGCATTCCGATCCAGTATCCGACCGGCGGCCACGCGGTATTTGTTGATGCCAAACTGCTGCTGCCGCATATTCCGGCGGAACAGTTCCCGGCGCATGCGCTGAACAACGAGTTATATCTGGAAGCGGGTATTCGCAGCGTGGAAATAGGCTCGTTACTGTTAGGGCGCGACCCGGTGACCGGCCTGCAAAAACCGTCGCCGATGGAGCTGCTGCGCCTGACTATTCCACGCCGTGTCTACACCAATGACCATATGGACTATATTGCTGACTCGCTGATTGCCGTGAAAAAACGCGCATCGTCCATCAAAGGCCTGACATTCACCTATGAACCGCCGGTGTTGCGCCACTTCGTGGCCCGTTTAAAACCGGTGGAATAAAACTCACCCGGACGCGCCTGCAACGGGCGCGTCTTTCCGATGTTACGCCTGAAAAAATACACGTCGCCCATTCGGGCGATGCGAAATATGACGTCTATGGAAACGTACTATGGCTACTCTATCGGTAACAAATAAAGCGCCATCGCTCGTTGGCGGCGCAATGATTATTGGTGGCACTATTATTGGCGCAGGCATGTTTTCTTTACCCGTTGTCATGTCTGGCTCATGGTTTTTTTGGTCACTACTCGCATTAATTTTCACCTGGTTTTGTATGTTGCATTCAGGATTAATGATCCTTGAAGCCAACCTGAATTATCATATTGGTGCCAGCTTCGACACGATTACCAAAGACCTTCTCGGCAATCGCTGGAATATTATTAACGGCCTTACCGTCGCGTTTGTTTTATATATTCTGACGTACGCTTATATTTCCGCCAGTGGCTCCGTTATTCACCATACCTTTTCGCAAATGAATATCGCCTTCCCGGCTCGGCTGGGTGGGTTGTTATTCGCGCTGGTCGTGGCTTTTATTGTCTGGCTGAGCACCCGGGCCGTCAGCCGCATGACCACCATTGTGCTTGGCGCCAAGATCCTCACCTTTTTTATGAGTTTCGGTGGGTTAATCTGGCATGTGCAGCCTGCGGTACTGTTTAACACAGCCGAAGTAAATCCCAGCTACCTGCCCTACCTCGTCATGACCCTGCCGTTCTGTCTCGCCTCGTTTGGGTATCACGGCAACGTACCCAGCCTGATGAAATACTACGGCAAAGACCCACTGACCATTCGCCGCTGCCTGCTGCTCGGCACGCTGATGGCGCTGATCCTCTATGTTTTCTGGCTGGTTGGTACGATGGGTAATATTCCGCGCCCGGCGTTTATTGATATCGCCGGAAAAGGCGGCAATATCGATGTGCTGGTACAGGCATTGAGCGGTGTACTGAACAGTCGCGGCCTGGATTTGCTGCTGACGGTATTCTCAAACTTTGCCGTCGCCAGCTCGTTTCTCGGTGTGACGCTGGGGCTGTTCGACTATCTGGCGGATCTGTTTAAGTTTGACGACACTCCGCAGGGGCGTTTTAAGACCGCGCTGGTGACCTTCCTGCCACCGATCGTTGGGGGTGTGCTGTGGCCGAACGGGTTTATCTATGCGATTGGCTTTGCCGGATTAGCGGCGACCGTCTGGGCGGCAATTGTGCCAGCACTGCTGGCCAGCGCATCGCGTAAACGCTTCGGCAGCCCGCATTATCGCGTGTGGGGCGGCAAGGCGATGATTATCCTGATCCTCTGTTTCGGCGCGGGCAACGCCATTATTCACGTCCTTTCCAGCTTTCATCTGTTGCCGGTGTACCGCTAGTTTGCCCTCACCCTACCCCTCTCATCAGTAGAGGGGTAGAGACCGAATCCGGGCCACTACCCGGTGGCGCTGTGCTTGTCGGGACTACCGGAGCGTAGCCCGGGTAAGGCGTTTACGCCGCCCCCCGGGAGCGCTGTTACTCGTCAAAGTACCAGTAGCCCTGATTCACCAGCCCGGTCAGCTCGGCAATAAAGGTCGGGTTATTCAGCGCCTCGCCCAGTTCCTCTTTACCAATCAGCAGATGGCGACACAGCGCTTCTGCGGCTTTCGGCGCAACGGTGTCAAAACGCTCGCTATTTACGAAGAAACAATCGCTAACGTGTAACACACGCAGCCCGCCCAGACGCGTCAGCACCTGACCATCCTGCAACGCTTCCAGCACTTCCTGCGGCTCATACGGCGGCTCTGCCGGGGCGATATCCAGTTCATGGCGCGGCGTAGTAATAAAACGGCCAAACCACTGTCTGAAATCCTCCGGCTGGTTGATCATCTCGATCATCATGCCGCGCAGACGTTCCAGTTCATAATCTTCTATCCGGCCCGGGTTTTCACGGCAGGTTAAATCCGGATCGGTGTAGTGATCGCCGCCCAGATCCTTATCAACCACGTAATCGGCAAAGCTGCTGATCAGATCGCGACCGTTTGGCCCACGGAAACCGATGGAGTAGTTAAACGCGGTCTCGTGGGTAATACCGTCGTGCGGGAATCCCGGCGGAATATAGAGAATATCGCCCGGTGCCAGGTCTTCATCAATAATCGGCTCAAACGGCTCAACGTGGAGCAGCGCCGGATGGGGGCAGAACTCTTTGAGCGGTAATTTATCCCCTACGCGCCAGCGACGGCTTCCCATCCCCTGAATAATGAAAACATCGTACCAGTCGATATGAGGGCCCACGCCACCGCCCGGTACGGAGAAGGAGATCATCAGATCATCAAAGCGCCACTCCGGGATCGCGCGAAACGGTTTAACCAACTCGGCAGACGGCGCGTGCCAGTGATTGACTGCCTGCGCCAGCAGCGACCAGCCCGTTTCCCCCAGGCCATCGAAATGTTCGAACGGGCCGTTGCTGGCCTGCCATTCACCATTGAAATGGCTGACAAGGCGGCTGTCGACTTCCACTTCCATCGCCAGGCCGGCCAGCTCGTCTGGCGTGATCGGATCAATAAAGTTCGCAAACGCGTTTTTCAATACAACCGGCTTTTTCTGCCAGTATTTCTCTAAAAATTCAGGCCAGTTAAGGTTTAGTTGGTAAGCCATGGGGTCACACCTGTGGAATGATAAGCGGCCGTGATTATGCGAGGGATTGGCACGTTTTACTTTGTCGGGCGTCAAGGGTTAGACGTGAGCAGGATCACGTGTAGTGTGACAAAAAACCACTTTTAACTTGTGGTTATATGATCGTGTGGTACATCTGTCCTGGCAAAAAAATGTACATTTATTGCTCATTTCACTAAACAAGGAGTGTCTTATGTCCCACCATGAACCATGCTGCCATTCCTGCGGGATGCCGCTTTCCGCCCCTGATGCCCGCGGGCCGAGCGACAAATACTGCAAATATTGCACCGACAGCGAAGGTAATCTTAAATCCTGGGAGGAGGCGGTAGCCGGACTTGCGGGCTATCTTGATTCCTGGCAACACGTCGGGCCGGAAGAGTCACACAAGCGCGCGGTGCGCTACCTGACGGCCATGCCAGCCTGGGCACACAAAGCACAGGAACCGGTCTAACGCGAAAAAATAAAGGAGAAGCGTCATGTTCGAGGAGTTTAAGTGGGTTAATGAACCGGCCCAATGGCACTGTGAAGAGGGTCTTCTGTCGGTCGTCACCGATGAACATACCGATTTCTGGCACAAAACCTGGTACGGTTTCGAACGCTTCTCCGGTCATCTGTTGGCCAAAGAGGTTTCTGAGGATTTCACCTTTCAGGTAAAAATCTGTGCGGAATTCACCACCCTTTATGACCAGGCGGGCATTATGTTGATGACCGATAACCGCCACTGGCTGAAGGCGGGCATTGAGTTCAACGACGGCGCCCCCGCTATCGGCAGCGTGCTGACACTGGACTATTCCGACTGGGCCACCGGCGTTTTTCCGGGAAACCCGCGTGAATTCTGGCTGCGTCTGACGCGTAAAGATGATGCCCTGCGTCTGCAATATTCGGCGGATGGGCTGAGCTGGCCGTTACTGCGTTTGTGCCATTTTCCCGCCGGAAACGTGAAGGTCGGAGTGATGTGCTGCACCCCGGAACGGCAAGGATTAGCGGTGAAATTCAGCGATCTGTTGCTCACGCCGCCGCTCGATAAGCCCTTACACGATCTCTCCTGAAATAACGGTATCTGCTTTCAAAGAGATGTCACAGGCAAAAAGAAGAAGTGGGAATACCCCGCAAGGAACCCCGAAGCCAGAAAACGCAACGGGCCGCAAGGCCCGTTGTGGTTACCGCTATTGCAGTTCTTTCACTCTGGCGCGCTGCGCCTGTTTGCAATAGTGGTTGTAATGTTCCTGGAACCACTGTTTCTGCTCTTCGGTCATATTGCCGGTAACGGCATCAATATCAACTGGCTGCCCCATGGCATACATACGGGCAAAGCTACGTGCCAGAAAATCAAAATTTTTCACTGCGTTCAGGTCTTGTCTTTTCATTCGCATACTCCTTCAGTCCGCCGACGTGCTGTGTAAGGCCATATGCTTCTGTCTTAAGTATTGTCTTATAAAATGAACATACATAAGCAATGCGTGCCTTCGCGATAACCTTATTGTCGATAACGTCGCCGCACGCACAGAGTGAAAAAAACCCCCTCGCAGAGTACCCACACAGATCACACTCCTTAAGCGGAAATATTTCCCTGCGTATGCAGCGTGTTAATATTCCCCGGATAAATACTTTCCTGGTGAATACCGAGGCTTCGATGCTGGAGAATGTAACCCTCTGATAATCAGCTTTCCGACCTTTGCGGCCGGGCTGGTTATCGCTGCGCTAAACACTCGCGCTAACACCCCAGGGTGTTGGCAGGTTTTGCACAAGATGATTACAGGCATTTTCAGCATGAATATTTCCCGTCAGGAACAACGTACCCTGCATGTCCTTGCCAAAGGCGGTCGCATCGTTCATACCCGCGACACGTCCGGGCGCGTCACTGCCGTTGAGTGTTACACCCGTGAAGGGTTATTACTCAGCGACTGCACGCTCGCCGTCTTCAAAAAATTGAGACGCAAAAAACTGATCCTCTCGGTAAATGGTCAGCCCTATCGCATTAACCGTACCGGTCTCAGCAATGTCCGCGCACAGTCGGACAACCAATAATTTGTATTAAGCCCCCCACCAGCGAGTGGGGGGTGTTGCCGACAGAATATCCCTTTCAGAGTGGTAAGGATCTTCTTCCAATATATTCTTCTGGCCCGCCGAGTTTTTCCTTGCTTGCTATACTGCGACACATTAAATTACAAAGAATTAACAGTAAGTTACATTTAGCTTCGTTGCATAAACCCCATATTAACAAGGGGTTATACAGGAAAGGCAGATAAGCGTGATGAAAGTGAATGTGTCAATTTATCGCTGTACCCTGGGGCTGTTTCTACTAAGCTCACTGTTTTACATGACCCAGGCCCTGGCTGCCGATCCGCTTCTGACCTCTCCTTCCGCTGGCGACACCGCGCAAACGCATACCGATAATCAGGCACGCGGCATTCTGGTGGCCGTCGATCAGGCGACCCTCTCCAGCGAACTGGCTGGACGCATTGTGGAGATGCCATTCAGGGAGGGCGAAGCGTTCAAAAAAGGGGACACCCTGGTGCGCTTCGATTGCAGTATTTATCAGGCGCAGCTTGCCGCATCACAGGCGGCGGCCAGAGCAGCCGAAGCTGAACTCAGCCAGAACCAACAGCTGGCGCAACTCAAGTCTGTCGGCAAGCACGCCGTGGCGCTCTCCGCCGCGCATTTAGCCCAGGCGCAGGCCGAAAGTCAGGTGTATCAGATTCAGGTGAACCGCTGTCGTATCACTGCGCCATTTGATGGCCAGGTCGTGAAACGCCGCACGCAAACCTTCGAAAGCGTAGCCCAGGGCACGCCGCTGCTGGATGTGGTGAACAATCGCCACCTCGAAATTAATCTGCTGGTCTCTTCTCGCCTGCTGTCCGTGCTCAAACCTGGATTGACGTTTACCTTTACGCCGGATGAAACCGGTAAACCGTTGCAGGCCAGCATCGCACGGCTCGGGGCGCGTATTGATGAAAGCAGTCAAACCATCGGTCTTATCGGTACGCTGGTTAATGCCGACGCCAGCCTGATGGCGGGCATGAGCGGCACGGCGCAATTCCCGGAGGCGAAGTGAGTACTTCCCCTACGTCGGCTACAGCCAGTGCGGCCGTCTTTGCCCGTTTTCTTGATATCGAACAGCAGGCCAGGGCCGCTGCCAGCAGCGAAGAACTGGCGTACTGCATCGTCAACGACAGCCAGCCGCTGTTCGGTTATCGTCACGCCGCACTCGTTATTAACGGTCGGGTGCGCGCGGTAACGGGTGTCACTCAACCTGCTCCCCACGCGCCGTTTGTGGCGTTTATCGAACGTGCCTGCGCCCGTTTGCAGGCGGCCGACGGCAAACCGCTCAACCAGTGCGGCATCATTGAAGCGGCGCGGCTCGACGAACAGAGCCGCAACGACTGGCTGACCCTCTCCGCCCCCGAAGCCCTGTGGTCACCGCTTAAAGACCGCCAGGGAGAAGGGTTTGGCGGCATCTGGTACGCGCGCGAACAACCGTGGCAAAACGCTGACCGGGTGCTGGCTGAACAGCTTGCTGGCGCATTCAGCCACGCGTGGCTGGCGCTGGAACCGCAAACCAACCGCTGGCATCACCGCAAAGGGCGCTGGAAAATCGCTATTCCTTTGCTTGTATTGCTCGCCTGCCTGTTTATTCCGGTGCGCCAGTCCGTGCTGGCGCCAGCCGAAGTGGTTCCTTACCATGGGCGTGTGGTCGCCGCGCCGCTGGACGGCGTGATCCAGTCCTTTGCCGTGCAGCCAAACCAGAGCGTACACCAGGGTGATCTGCTGGTTCGTTTCGACGACACCACCCTGAAAGCACAGGCCGACGTTGCCGAGCGCGCGCTCAATGTTGCCGAAGCGGAGTTTCGCGCCAGTTCGCAGCGCGCCTTCCAGGATGCTGACTCCAAAGCGAAACTCGATTTCCTGGCCGCACAGGTGGCGCAAAAACGGGCCGAACGCGACTACGCCAGCGCCCTGCTCAGCCGTACTGAAATCCGCGCCGAACGGGACGGTATTGCCGTCTTTGCCGATGCCGACCGCTGGACTGGCAAACCGGTTCGAACGGGTGAGCGCTTAATGGAACTGGCCGACCCGGCGCTTGCTGCGCTGCGCATCGAACTGGATGTGGGTGATGCCATCAGGCTAAAACAGGATGCGCCCATCACTCTGTTCCTCGACAGCGACCCTATCACCCCGCATGCGGCCAGGCTTGAGCGCATCGCCTATGAATCCGAACAGACTCCCACAGGCAACCTTGCTTATCTGCTTGATGGTCGATTTAACGATGCCCCGCCGCGTATCGGCCTGCGCGGAACGGCTAAATTGTCGGGCGAATATGTACCGCTGGCGGTCTATCTCTTCCGTCGCCCGCTCTCCGTGATCCGTCAGGCAATCGGCCTATGAGCCCACTACTTCCGGCGCTACGCCCCGATCTCCAGTTAGCAGAGTCTGCTGCGGGTATTAACGGTGCGCCGCAATGGGTACTGGCAGACCCGCTTACCGGTCGCTATTTCACGCTAACACCCACGGCTATCCGCCTGCTGCGCCACTGGTCCCTGCGCCTGCCACAACAGGTGCTTGCGGCAGCCAACCAGGAGCCGGGCCTGCCGCTAGAGGTTAAAGAGCTGGAGCAATTGCTACATTTTTTACGCCAGCACGATCTGGTGACTTCGGGCGATGCCGAACAGCGTCAGCGTTACCTCCTTAAAGCCCGCGCCATGCGCACCAGCCTGTGGAAAAAAGTGCTGCACCAGTATCTGTTTTTCCGCATTCCGCTCTGGCGGCCCGATCCGCTGCTCAACCGTTGCTGGCCCTGGCTTAAGCGCTATGGGACACCACTATTGATGGGGGGGTTCCCGCTTTTCCTGGTACTGGGACTCTATCTGGTCAGCCGTGACTGGGTGCGTTACACCCACGCATTCCCTCACCTGTTCAGTCTGCAAGGGATGGCGGTATTCGGGGTGTCGCTGGTGATCGCTAAATTCATACATGAGCTGGGCCACGCCTTTATGGCCAAACGCGCGGGCTGCCGGGTGCAGAGCATGGGGGTAGCCTTTATCGTACTGTTTCCGCTGTTCTATACCGATGTGAGTGATGCGTGGAAACTCAAGAATCGACGAGCGCGTTTGCTGATTGGCGCAGGCGGTATTCTGGCCGAAGTGCTTCTGGCCGTTTTCGCGCTGCTGGCATGGACGCTGCTGCCAGACGGCCCTCTGCGTACGGCCGCGTTTATGCTCTCCAGCGCCACCTGGATAACGACGCTGGTGGTTAACCTCAACCCGCTGATGCGCTTTGACGGTTACTTCTTGCTAAGTGATTTCTGGCGGGTGGAAAACCTGCAGGAACGGGCCTATGCCCTGTGCCGCTGGCGGCTGCGCGAGGCCTTATTTGGCTATGGTCATCCGGCACCGCATACCTGGTCGCCGTCGATGCAGCGCAAACTATTGATATGGGGCTACGCCTCATGGATATGGCGCTTTTTCCTGTTTTTCGGCATTGCACTGATGGTGTACCACTTTTTCATTAAAGTGGTGGGTATTGTTTTGATGTCGGTTGAAATTGGCTGGTTTATCGCGCTTCCGGTGGTAAAGGAGGCCCGTGTCTGGTGGTCCATGCGTAAGAATGCTCATCCCGTTAAGCTGTTGCGTTCAGGTCTGATTCTGGCGGCAGTATTGGTGCTGCTGCTGTTTCCCTGGCGCGGCAGCATTCGTATTCCTGCTGTGCTGGAAGCAGAAAACGTCAGCGCGCTGTACGCCCCTATTCCTGCGCAGGTTAAAGCGCTCTACGTCACTGACGGCCAGCAGGTGCAGGCCGGTGAGAAACTGCTGGATCTCACCTCGTCCGATTTGGACTACCGCATCAATATCGAACGTCAGCAAATTGCTATTTTGCAACAGCAGCGGCAGCGGGGAGCCGGACGTCAGGAAACCGCCAGCGAAACTCAGGTGCTTGACCGACAACTGGCGGAATCATTGGCCCGCTATCGCGGGCTGGATGCGCAACGCCAGCGTTTGTCTCTCACCGCGCCGCAGGCAGGCCAGGTGAGGGATGTGGCGCGAGATATGACGCAAGGCCGCTGGCTGACATCGGATATGCCTTTGCTCCGTGTGGTCGGGCAGGGTTCAGGAAAAGTGCAGGGGTATTTACCCGACGATACGCTGGAACGCGCGAAAGTGGGGATGCAAGGCTATTTTATCGCCGATGACCCCGCCTATCCCCGCCTTGTCGTACAACTGAAAGACATTGCACCCACCGGTGCCGCCTGGTTACAGCAAGAGATGCTGGCGTCCGATCGCCACGGTCCGATCGCCGTGCGTCGCGACAGGGATCATAATCCTCAACCCGTGCAGGCGCAGTACAGTGTGCGTTTTGCAGTACAGGAGGGACAATTCTCGCTACCACAACAGCCGTTACGGGGCAGCGTAATGCTGGAAGGGGAAAAGGAATCAATTCTTGGCGCGGTATGGCGGCGGATTGCGGCGTTGGGTATTCGGGAAAGCGGATTTTGACAAGAACAGCTTGATATATTTTACGGAATATATCCTTTCACGTTAACCGGAAACTACCAGTAGTTATTACCCCCGAAAGCCAGTAAATGAAGGTCTGAGTATGCCTTTGAAAAATAACAAAAATTATAATTGCACTCTATTTCCATTTATTTAATTTGAATTAGGTAAGTAAGTTGATGTTTTTTTATGTATGTAAATCTTACTGACTGAGCTATATTCCTGATGAACCATAAATGTTTTTGCCTCCCATCGTTATCTTACTATTTTGTTCTGTCCCGAATTATAAGGTTGGTTATTAATAACATTTGATCTTAATAAATCAGCTATTCCTCCAGGAGGGATCTGTATGAGAGATATTCAGCGTTTATTTGTTAAATCAGCCATTACTACCGCCCTCGCCGTAACTATTTTTCTACCGCAAAGTGCTGCAGCCTGTAACGACGAATCCTATACCGGCACAGTGTGTTCTTTTGCTACATCTTTTTGCCCGCGTGGCTGGCTTCCGGCTAACGGTCAGACGGTCCCTATCAACAGCTATCAGGCATTGTACTCCCTGTTGGGGTTCCAGTTTGGTGGTGATGGCTCAACCACCTTCGGGCTACCTGATTTGCGCGGACGTTCTGTCGTCGGTACGGGCACCGGTTTGGGGCTACCGGCCGTTAATATCGGGCAGAAAATCGGTAATCCGACGGTGAATGTGACGGTGCCTTTACCCGCGCATACCCACGCCGCAACCTTCACTGCAACCACATCGAGCACGACGGTAACCGTCCCGGCAACACCCGGTACCGGACTGACGGTTAGCGGCCAGACTATCACCAATACGCACGACCTGACTGCATCGACTTCCGGCTCGTTGAAAATTGCGGGTGGGTCTGGTGTTGCCGGTAGTGCGTCGTTACCCACCAATGGCGCAATACTGGCTAAACCCGCGCTTGGCGCACCAAATATTTATAATCCTGGCGCAACTGCCGATACTACATTAGGGCCTAGCCAGACGTTAACTGGCCCGGTAAGCGGCACCATCACGTCGTCGATTAGCGGCGGTACGGTAACGGGTACGCCAACGATTCCATCGTTCCCGGTAACGATACCGACAGTGACGGGTGGAACTGTCGCGGTAGGCGCAGCAGGGGTGCCGCAGCCGGTGGTCTCGGTGGCAACCCAATCGCCTTCGCAGGGGCTGACTGTCTGTATTATGGCCAATGGCCTGTATCCAACGCGGCCATGATTCGTGGCTAACAGGATTGTTCTCTGACCAACTCTCTGAAAAAACAGGCCAGTTCGGCATAACGCAGGCTGGTCTGTGTTGTAAATAAATCTACTCCTGAAAGGTATCCTTATGTTGTGGCGTCATTGGCTGGGCAAAAAAAGTCGTCAGGTTCCGCAAGGTGCTGCAAGTCATGAGCAGGCACCTTTGGGCGTTATGCTGGAAGCGCGTATGTTGTTTGATGGTGCTGTCGCCGCCACGGTTGAGGCTGCTGCCACTCAAAATACAGCGACGCAGCCAGCCGCGTCGCATACGGACAGCGGCCAGTCCGGGCAAAGTACCACCGATACGGCCAGTCACAGCACCGATGCGACGAGCAATGTTGATACAACCGCCCACAATACGGATACCCAGAATTCGAAGACCGTAGCAGACACCAGCGTTGCGGTCGCTACCGGCAGTAGCACACATAAAGAAGTGGTGTTTATTGACACCGCAGTGGCAGATTACCAGCAACTGGCCCGCGGCGTGAAAGACGGGGTTGAGGTGGTATTGCTGGATGCCAACAAAGATGGGTTAAGCCAGATAACGCAATGGGCGCAAACCCACACGGGTTACGACGCCATTCATATCATCAGCAATGGTGGCGAAGGCCAACTGACGCTCGGGGGCGTCACATTGACCGACAGTATGCTCGCTGCGAGAAGTGCTGACCTGACTACCATCGGCCAGTCGCTGACTGCGTCCGGCGATATCCTGCTTTATGGCTGTAATGTGGCGCAAGGAACACAAGGGCAGACTTTTATTAGCGACCTGGCAGCGCTCACCCGGGCTGATGTGGCAGCATCCACTGACCTGACCGGGTCGACAGCGTTAAAAGGTGACTGGATGCTGGAATCGCAAGTCGGTCAGATCACGACCGACATCGCGATAACTGCCGCCACACAGAGGGATTATTCCCACGTGCTGGATACCTTTACGTTTGAGACGGGTTCTGGCGGCGGTAGCGGCAATAACCAGACCTGGCAGGAAGGGGGACATACCCTACATTTCGATTTTGTCGGTAACGTGCTGGCTGGGCTAAACAGTGACGGCAATAGCCTAATCTATGATGTGCAAACGGATGGTTCCAGTTCGTCAAATTCGCTGACCTTCACCATCAGCATTCCCGGCTATGTTTTTGATTTGTCTTCACTGGACTTATTGAATGCCGATGGCACCGGGAACATGAATTACACGATTTCATCCAGTAAATCGACCGCTGGAGACAATCAGAGCGGAGTACTGCCATTCCCCGGTGCGTTGACTTATACCACTATCAGCGGCTTTAACGGCAATTTTGTCGGCGTGTCTTCCATTACCATCACGACATCCGGTACCAATGAGTACTATCTGGATAACCTGGTATTGAACAATATTCATGCCGCCTCCCCGGTAGATGCGACATCGACTGTGACCGCCGGGCCATCTGGCGAAGCAACGACATTTTCCACTACCGCGACATCAGCGGCCAGCGCCACCTCGCTGCTGGACTTTACCCTTACCGACCTCGGTACATCTGATGGTTCGGCCACCAATGTCAGTCAGTTCTACGCTAACGTCAGTGGTACGGCGACATCATCAGAATTGAGTAAGATGACGTTCCTGCTCAGTGGCCCGGATGCCACAAACGTCGTCGGCACGTATGACAGCAGCACCGGCAGAGTCACGTTTTCCAGCTTAAGCCTGTCGGTTGCGAATAACAGCAGTGAAACTTACACCATCAAGGCGTATTACAACGACAATACCAGCAGTAACGACATTACCGATCACCACACGGTGATATTGTCGGTAAATGCCAGCAATTTCACCACGGTCTCCGGTGGCTCAACGTTCGCCAGTAGTCAGGCCAACGTGAACAACGGCAGTGGTGCCAGTATTGATGTGGCAGCAACCAAACTCATTTATAGCCAGTCGCCGTCCACCTCAGTGGTCAGTGGCATTAACTTCACCACCCAGCCGGTGGTGATTGCCGTTGACGATCGCGGCAATATCGATACGGATTTTAACGGTTCGGTGACATTAAGCGAGAATGGTAGCGGGTCGCTGACGGGCACCACTCAGGTGACCGCCTCAAACGGTATTGCCACCTTTAGCGGCGTGAAGTACACCTCGGCCAGTGATGGTGATGCTAACTTCGTGCTGACGGCGGCATCCGGTAGCCTGGTCAGCGCCACATCTGCATCGATCAATCCGGATGTGGTGGCGACGCGGCTGGTTTTTTCCACCCAGCCCGTTCCCACGACAATCCAGAACGGACAAAGTGCCAGTTTTACCACCGTTCCGGTCGTACAGGCGGTCGATGCGAATGGCATGGTGGATCAGGATTACACCACCAATATCGTGCTCTCGGTGACTGACCCTAACGACAGCGTCGTCGATGGTACGGTCAACAGCCTGGCGGTGACCTCCGGGGATCATGATGCCAGCGCTACGACGGTAACATTAACGCCGTCTGGCGGTATCGCTACCTACACCGGACTTATCATACAGTACACCAACAGCGGCAGTATCAATACGCTGGCACTGCGCGCCACGTCAGGTAGCCTGACGGCGGTCAACAGTTCGTCGATCATCTCCACCGTCAACACCGCCCCTGTCTTTAGTAACCTGAATGGTGGAGCCACCTATACCGAAAATGGCAGCGCGGTGGTGATAGACAGCGATGTCACTGTTGCCGATACCGAACTGAATAATCAGGGCAACTATAACGGTGCCTCTATTTCAATCGCCCGTAACGGCGGGGCGAATAGTGTCGATATCTTCGGCAATAGCGGACTGTTAGGGGTGCTGACTCAAGGGCAAAACTTCACCTATAACGGTACGGCGGTGGGTAGTGTCACGGCGAACTCCTCCGGCACGCTGACGCTGACGTTTAATAGCAATGCAACCTCGGCGATAGTGAATGCGGTGCTGCAATCCCTGACCTATGCCAACAGTTCTGACGATCCACCGTCCAACGTGACGCTTAACTGGACCTTTAATGACGGCTCGCTCAATAGTAGCGGCACCAATCAGGCGGTGCTGAATATCACGCCGGTCAACGACGCACCGGTCATCAGCAATACGTCGATCAGCAAGACTTTCAACGAGGATAGCGCCCAGACCTTTAGCGCTACCGATTTTGGTTTCAGCGATGTGGACAGCGGCGACACCCTGCAATCCATCATTATCGTCACAGCACCAACCGCCGGTGAGCTGTTTATTGACGCAAACAGCGATGGTGTCCGTGGCGTCGGCGATACATTACTGGGCAATGGAGCGGTGGTCAGCGCGGCTGATATCAGCAAACTGACCTTCCGTCCGACCGCGAACGCCAACGGCACGGGTTATGCCTCCTTTAGCTGGCAGGTGAGCGATGGCACGGCGTTGTCCGCTAATACCGGGACGATGACACTCAACGTAACGCCAGTTAACGATGCGCCGATCATCAGCAATACGTCAGTCAGTAAAACCTTCAATGAGGATAGCGCCCAGGCCTTTAGCGCTGCCGATTTTGGTTTCAGCGATGTGGACAGCGGCGACACCCTGCAATCCATTACTATTGTCACCGCGCCGGGCGCCGGTGAGTTGTTTATTGACGCAAACAACGACGGTGTACGTGGCGGCGGCGATACATTACTGGGCAATGGTTCTGTGGTCAGCGCGGCTGATATCAGCAAACTGACCTTCCGCCCGACCGCGAATGCCAACGGCACGGGTTATGCCTCCTTTACCTGGAAGGTCAGCGATGGCACGGCGTTGTCCGCTAATACAGGAACGATGACCCTTAACGTAACGCCGGTTAACGATGCGCCAACGCTATCCAGCGGTGCGACGGTCATCCTGACATCCACGACGGAAGATGCAACATCATCCGCCACCACAGTATCGTCATTGCTCAGCAGTGCGGGTTATGGGGATGTGGACAGCGGGGCGTCCAGCGGCATCGCGATTACGGCGACGGTAGGGAACGGTGGCTGGCAGTATTCCACCGACAGCGGGGCTAACTGGTTCAATATCGGCACGGTCTCCAGTTCAGCAGCACTGTTGCTCGGATCGACGGCGCAACTGCGTTATGTACCGGACAGCGCCAATGGTGAAACCGCAACCCTGAGTTTCAGCGCGTGGGATCAGACCAGTGGTACGGCGACAGCAGGTAGCAGCAAAGGTCTGGCAGATACATCGACCTCTGGCGGCAGCAGCGCGTTCTCCACCAACAGTGCACAGGCGTCGTTGATGGTAACCAGCGTGAATGATGCCCCTACCGTAGCGAGCACGGTCAGTCCCCAAAGCGCCACCAAAGATACAGCGTTCAGCTTCGCCGTACCTGCCGGTACTTTTGTCGATGTGGATAACGGTGATACGTTGACGCTGAGTGCGACACTGGCAGATGGCTCGGCACTGCCGGCCTGGCTGATCTTTAACCCATCTACCGGAACCTTCTCTGGCACGCCGGGCTACAGTGATGTCGGCAACCTGACGATTCGGATAACCGCGACTGACGGCAGTAATGCCTCGGTCAGCACTACCTTTGGGCTGACGGTGAATAACAGTAATCTCCCGCCCGTGGTGTCCACCCCGGTGGCCGAACAGACCATTGCACAAAATGGCAGCTTCAACTTTACCGTGCCTGCGGGAACCTTTACCGATCCGGATATCGGCGACACGCTGACCCTGAGCGCGACCCTCGCCGACGGTTCGGCGCTGCCCGCCTGGCTGAGCTTTGACCCGGCTACAAAAACCTTCTCCGGCACGCCGGGGAATGGCGACGTGGGCAATCTGACCATTCGGGTGACGGCTACCGATGGCAGCAATGCGTCGGTCAGCACCACCTTCGGGCTGGTCGTCACCAATGTGAATGATGCGCCAGTGGTTTCCGGATCTGTTCCGCCGCAGAGCGTGGCGCAGGATGGCAGCCTGAGTTTTACCGTGCCTGCGGGAACCTTTACCGATCCGGATATCGGCGACACACTGACCCTGAGCGCGACTCTCGCCGACGGTTCGGCGCTGCCCGCCTGGCTGAGCTTTGACCCGGCCACAAAAACCTTCTCCGGTACGCCGGGGAATGGCGACGTGGGCAATCTGACCATTCGGGTGACGGCTACCGATGGCAGCAATGCGTCGGTCAGCACCACCTTCGGGCTGGTCGTCACCAATGTGAATGATGCGCCGGTGGTTTCCGGAACTGTTCCGCCGCAGAGCGTGGCGCAGGATGGCAGCCTGAGTTTTACCGTGCCTGCGGGAACCTTTACCGATCCGGATATCGGCGACACGCTGGCCCTGAGCGCGACCCTCGCTGACGGTTCGGCGCTGCCCGCCTGGCTGCGCTTTGACCCGGCCACTGGCACTTTCTCCGGCACGCCGGGGAATGGCGATGTGGGTAACCTGAGCATTCGTCTCACCGCCAGCGATGGCAGCACCTCGGTCAGCACCACTTTTGCCCTGACGGTCACCAACGTGAATGACACGCCGGTGGTTTCCGGATCTGTTCCGCCGCAGAGCGTGGCGCAGGACGGCAGTTTTACCCTCACCGTCCCGGCTGGCACCTTTGTTGATCCGGATGGCGACACACTGACCCTGAGCGCGACCCAGGCAAACGGCAATCCGCTGCCCGCCTGGCTGCGCTTTGACCCGGCCACTGGCACTTTCTCCGGCACGCCGGGGAATGGCGACGTGGGCAATCTGACCATTCGGGTGACGGCTACCGATGGCAGCAATGCGTCGGTCAGCACCA
>NZ_JBCIVJ010000015.1:0-146423 GCF_039409775.1 Phytobacter palmae
AGCTATTGGCGATGCACTGGCTGCTTCTAATCGTCAGCGCACTGCGATTCAGCATGTGGCTGAGGCTAATCTGAATCCAGTACATAAAACTGTGACAGCTAAGCCGGATACTGCCGACGCTGCGCAGGGTGCTCAATTAACTCAAATGAATATTAGGCGCACTGCGATTGAGCATGTTGATGCTAACGCAGTGGCTGAGGCTCAGGAGCAAGCTGCCCATGCTGCGCGTTACAACATGAGCATACAACCTGCTGTAACAATCACTGAAACGGCGAAAGTCAGTGTCCCTGTCTCTGCACTGACTCCGGCAATTAAGCCTACTACAGTGACGCCGCCTACAACTGTTCCAGCGCAAACACTGACACCAGCAGTTAAACATGTGGAAACGATAGGTGTTAAGACTCCGGTTGAAGCGGTTCCGGCTACTATAGTCAACGTAGCGACTGCGGTAGTTAGCGTCCCATTCGTCGATAAGAAAGGCGGTAATGGTAAAACTACCTCCAGCCATAGTGATCATGGTACGGGTACGGGTGCTGATAACGCCCATGATCATGCATTTGGGGGGCACACTGGCGGGGGTGGTGGCTTTAAATATTAATTAATATATGTATCCAATAACAATTTAATTACGTATAAAAAGGAGATGTAGTTCTCCTTTTTGTTATTAATCCCTCAGCCCGCTAATAAGCGTTGTTACGGTTTTCATGTAAATGCCCATCAGTACCTGGAGATCTTTGTATCCACTGATACGAGCAAGAAAAGCTACTATCATGCCTGGCTTTTGGGAATAATTTGTAATACCTGTATGTCTCAGTGAATGAAAAAAGGATCTTTGCTTCCCAAAACAGGGAATATAATTTGGAGGCGATTAAGGATCGTTTTATTACTATTCTTTTCAATGCCTGCTTTTTACTGGGTACTTAGCATATATTTGTCTATCAGTGACACGATGGTGTGCTGAGTGTTTATTTATGTTGTTTATCTTGCAGAATCAACGTAGCGTCGCTTGCAAGTAAGGTTTCTTGCTCGGTAGCCCATGCTTTAGCCTTACCAGGTACTTAAACCTGATAGATTACAGCTCCTTTAGGATTCACCCGCTGTTTAGTAGTTACCGATGCCATGCTAAAATCCCCCCCTAAATACACATTTTCATTCTCATTAGCCAGGAAAAACTAAGTCAATTTAGACGCCTGTATGTTTTTCAGCTAGTCAGGAGTTGTCCATGAACGAACAAGGTATTCGTCTGACGCAATACAGCCACGGAGCAGGTTGTGGTTGTAAAATTTCCCCCAAAGTGCTCGATACTATCCTGCATAGCGAGCAAGCGAAGTTTATCGACCCGAACCTGCTTGTGGGGAATGAAACCCGCGATGACGCGGCGGTATACGATCTCGGCAATGGCACCAGCGTTATCAGCACGACCGACTTTTTTATGCCGATTGTCGACAATCCTTTTGATTTTGGCCGTATCGCTGCGACAAACGCGATTAGCGACATTTTCGCCATGGGCGGTAAACCGATCATGGCGATCGCGATTTTAGGCTGGCCGATCAATAAGCTGGCGCCTGAAATTGCCCGTGAAGTGGTGGAAGGTGGCCGACATGCCTGCCGTCTGGCGGGTATTGCGCTGGCGGGTGGGCACTCCATTGATGCACCGGAGCCTATTTTCGGGCTGGCGGTGACGGGCGTGGTGCCGACCGCGCGCATTAAGAAAAACAGTACTGCGCAGGCGGGTTGCCGTCTCTTCCTTACCAAACCGCTCGGTATTGGCGTGCTGACGACCGCCGAGAAAAAATCGCTGTTGAAACCCGAACACGTTGGGCTGGCAACAGAGGTGATGTGCCAGATGAACCTGGCCGGTGCTGCTTTTGCGGAAATTAACGGCGTGAAGGCGATGACCGATGTCACCGGTTTTGGCCTGCTTGGGCACCTGAGTGAAATGTGCCAGGGCGCAGGCGTTCAGGCGCAAATCTGGTATCAGGATGTGCCGAAATTACCGGGGGTTGAAGAGTACATTGCGCTTGGCGCAGTACCGGGTGGCACCCAGCGTAACTTCGCCAGCTATGGTCATTTAATGGGCGAGATGCCGGATGCGGTGCGCGATTTGCTCTGTGACCCGCAAACCTCTGGTGGCCTGTTACTGGCGGTGAGCGCCGAGGCCGAAGGCGAGGTTTACGCCACCGCGGCAGAATATGGCATTACCCTTGCGGCGATAGGCGAGCTGGTTAGCGCACGCGCAGGGCGTCCGATGATTGAGATCCGTTAAGCCAATGCGGTTGTTTATTGCCGAAAAACCCAGTCTGGGCCGCGCTATTGCGGATGTGCTACCCAGACCACATCGCAAAGGCGACGGCTATATTGAATGTGGCAACGGGCAGGTGGTGACCTGGTGTATCGGTCACCTGCTGGAGCAGGCGCAGCCGGATGTTTATGACAGCCGTTACGCGCGCTGGAACCTTGCGGATCTGCCCATTGTGCCCGAAAAATGGCGGCTGCAACCGCGTCCCTCCGTAACTAAACAGATTAATGTGATCAAGCGTCTGCTCGCCGAGGCGACGGAAGTCGTCCACGCAGGTGACCCGGACAGAGAAGGGCAGTTACTGGTTGATGAGGTGCTCGATTACCTCGAACTGCCGCCGCAAAAGCGTCAGCAGGTCCAGCGTTGCCTGATTAACGATCTTAACCCCCAGGCGGTGGAGCGGGCGATTTCACGCCTGCGCGCCAATAGTGAATTTATTCCTTTGTGCGTTTCGGCACTGGCCCGCGCCCGCGCCGACTGGCTGTATGGCATCAACATGACTCGCGCGTACACGTTGCTTGGGCGTAATGCCGGGTATCAGGGGGTGCTTTCCGTTGGCCGGGTACAGACACCGGTCCTTGGGCTGGTGGTGCGCCGCGACGAAGAGATCGAGAACTTCGTGGCAAAAGATTTCTTCGAAGTGAAGGCGCATATTATCACCCCGTCCGGGGAGCGATTCACTGCCCTGTGGCAGCCAAGTGAGGCCTGTGAGCCTTATCAGGATGAAGAAGGGCGTTTGCTGCACCGTCCGCTGGCTGAACACGTGGTCGCGCGTATTACCGGGCAACCGGCGAATGTTACCGCCTATAACGACAAGCGGGAATCGGAACCGGCACCGTTACCTTTTTCGCTGTCGGCGCTGCAAATTGAAGCGGCGAAACGCTATGGACTGAGCGCGCAGAACGTACTCGACATCTGCCAGAAACTGTATGAAACCCACAAGCTGATTACCTACCCGCGTTCAGACTGTCGCTATTTGCCGGAAGAGCATTATGCCGGGCGTCATGCAGTGATGAACGCGATTGGCGCCCATGCGCCGGATCTTCTGCCGCAGCCTGTGGTGAACGCCGATTTGCGTAATCGCTGCTGGGATGACAAAAAAGTGGATGCCCACCATGCCATTATTCCTACTGCGCGCAGTACAAAGGTGAACCTGAGCGAAGGTGAAGCCAACGTTTACAATCTGATTGCGCGTCAGTATCTGATGCAGTTTTGTCCCGATGCGCTGTTCCGTAAATGCCAAATCGACCTTGATATTGCCAACGGCAAATTTATCGCCAAAGCACGTTTTCTTGCCGAGGCGGGCTGGCGTACGCTGCTGGGGGCCAAAGAGCGTGATGAAGAGAACGACGGAACGCCGCTGCCGGTCGTGGCGAAAGGCGACGAACTTTTGTGTGAAAAAGGTGAGGTCGTGGAGCGTCAGACACAGCCGCCGCGCCATTTCACGGATGCGACGCTGCTTTCTGCGATGACGGGTATTGCCCGCTTTGTGCAGGATAAAGAGCTAAAAAAAATCCTGCGAGCAACGGACGGTCTGGGAACCGAGGCCACCCGCGCAGGCATTATCGAGCTGCTGTTTAAGCGCGGATTTCTGAGTAAGAAAGGGCGCTATATTCTTTCGACAGAGGCCGGACGCGCGTTGATTCACTCTTTGCCGGAGATGGCCGCCAGACCGGATATGACCGCGCACTGGGAGTCTGTGCTAACGCAAATAAGCGAGAAGCAGTGTCGTTATCAGGACTTTATGCAACCGCTGGTTGGCACGTTGCATGAGCTGATTCATCAGGCACGCAACACGCCGGTACAGCGATTTCGGGGCATCACCTCCCCGGCAGGTGAAAAGAAAAAAACATCGGGTAAACGTACAGCACGCAAACCGCGCAAAGACGACCCGACATCGCCGCAGCCTGCTGTCTGAGGCACATATCAGCAAATGCATAAGAAGGGGGGCGGTCACGGGGGAATCACCGTGATTTTGCCCAAAGATGACGTTAACTTGCACAATTCGTAAAAAGACGTGATGGTGTCGTCTTCCTGTCACAGCTAAACGGGATTATTATGCGCGCGAACACAGACCATTGAGTAGCAGGACTGGAAAATGAGCGAGCAAAAAGCCGTAGAGAAAAGCGAAGTACGTATCCCCGCCACTGTGCGCAACGCGCAATCCGATCGCAATGACAAAATGTTCAACGAACTCACCGCGGATGAGCAAATCGCGATCATTCTTAAACGTCACAGGGAAATTGTCTCATCGCTGGTGGTCAACTGAACGCCTGATGAGATTGTCCGGCGGCTTTGCGCTTACCGGGCATGGAACATAAAAGCCGGGTCGACGCAGTGCCGCCCGGCAGAATAACTCAGATAAGACCCTGACCGATCATCGCATCCGCCACTTTCACGAAGCCCGCAATGTTTGCGCCGCGCACATAGTGAGTCTGCTTAGCGTCGCCGCCATACTCCACACAGGCGTGGTGAATATCCAGCATAATGTGTTGCAGACGCGCATCCACTTTTTCCGCTTTCCAGCCAAGACGCGCCGCGTTCTGTGCCATTTCCAGCCCTGACGTTGCCACTCCTCCGGCATTCGCCGCTTTACCCGGAGCAAACAGTACGCCTGCATCCAGGAACAGATCGGTTGCCGCAATTGTGGTTGGCATATTGGCGCCTTCCGCGACTGCTTTCACGCCGTTGGCGATAAGCGTACGCGCGGCATCGACGTCCAGTTCGTTCTGGGTGGCACATGGCAGAGCAACATCCACTGGTACTGACCAGGGTTGCTGGCCTTCAAGGTATTGCAGGCCAAACTCGCGGGCGTAATCCGCCACGCGCCCATGCTGCTGTTCTTTGATTTCAATCAGACGCGCCAGTTTTTCGCTGGTGAAACCAGCCTCATCGACCACCGTGCCGTTGGAATCAGATGCGGTAACCACGAGTGCGCCAAAGGCCATCGCTTTTTCAATAGCATACTGCGCTACGTTACCGGAGCCAGAAACGGCAACGCGCAGCCCTTCCAGACCCATACCATGACGTTTGAGCATCGCCTCGGTGAAATAGACGAGTCCATAGCCGGTGGCTTCCGGGCGAATTAAGCTGCCGCCGAATGAGAGCCCTTTGCCGGTGAACACGCAGGCATTGTTGTTAGAGAGTTTTTTCATCATCCCGGTCATAAAGCCCACTTCACGCGCGCCTACGCCGATATCACCTGCCGGAACATCAGTATCCGGCCCCAGATGGCGATACAGCTCGGTCATTAGCGACTGGCAGAAACGCATCACTTCCGCGTCGCTCTTCCCTTTTGGATCGAAATCGCTACCGCCTTTACCACCGCCCATCGGCAGGGTAGTGAGGGCATTTTTGAAGGTCTGCTCGAAGCCAAGGAATTTGAGGATGGATAAGTTGACGGAGGGATGGAAGCGCATGCCGCCTTTAAACGGGCCAATGGCAGAGTTAAATTGCACACGCCACGCGCGGTTAACCTGCGCCTGGTTTTTATCGTCGACCCATACCACGCGGAACTGAATAACACGTTCCGGTTCAACCAGTCTTTCCAGCAGGGATAACTGACGATAACGGGGGTTTTGTTCGAGAAAAGGCCACAGTGTGGTCATTACTTCACGTACGGCCTGAGCAAACTCAGGCTGATGCGGATCGCGCTTTTGAACGTGGGAAAGAAATGATTCAAGAGAGCATGTCTGTTCCATAGATATAAGAGCCTCTTATGTTGATGATGGGATTTTATGGTTGTTGTGCGAGAAAAAATCAGCGTTTTTTCGACTATAACATCTGCAATATGACGTAAAGCAAGCAAAAATAGTTCACCAGTATCAAATTAATAATGGGTGGCCTGTCATAATAAAAACCGATGATGAAAGAAATTACGGTTCGTTAATAGAGATACGTTATAGTGATAAAAGGTTCTATTCAGGAAGAAAATGCTATGAAGCGTTCACTATGGGTATGGGGTTGTGTGCTGATGGTAGTCTCTGCGGGGGCCAGTGCGGATCGACGCCTGTCGCCGGATGTACAGGTGAATGTGCCGCCGGAAGTGTTTACCTCTGGTGGACAGCAAAGTTCGCAGCCCTGCAACCAGTGCTGCGTTTATCAGAATCAGAATTACACCGAAGGGGCGGTTATTAAAGCCGAAGGCGTGCTGCTCCAGTGCCAGCGTGATGAACGCACGGTTTCTACAAACCCGCTGGTCTGGCGGCGCGTGAAGCCATAAAGGCTTCCAGCAGAGGGATATCTGCAGGCGCAAGCGGCCAGCTAAAGGCTTCCTGCGGCGCACACCAGATAAGCGCTGCGTGATGATAGCGGGTAAGTGTGCCGGTGAAGGTCGGCACATGCCAGGCATGCAAATTGATAATGCGCCCGGAGACCTCGCGCTGGTGGCTGGCGATATATGTTGTCGGCACGGCTTCAATACCAAGCTCTTCGCGAAGCTCGCGTATTAATGCTTCCGACTGACTCTCTCCGGCTTCTACCTTACCGCCAGCAAATTCCCACAGCCCTGCCTGATCGCCCTGAGCCGGGCGCTGGGCCAGCAAAATCTGACCATCGCGCTCAATAATGGCGGCGACAACCTCTATCGTTTTAAGCATGATTATCCATTGTTGTGATGCAAGCTCCACTCATACCAGCCGCCATCATATACCCCGATATTCTTCCAGCCCATGGCGCGCGCGCAGATAAATGCCAGCGAGGCGCGCCAGCCGGTTCCGCAGTAAAAGGCGATTTGCTGATCTGCGGTAATATTCCATGCTTCCCACATGGCCGTAATATAATCCGCGCAGCGTAAGGTCTCATCGGGGTTAAGAAAATCCTCAACGCCATCTTTACCGCTTCCGCCGCGTCCCCAGCGCGCACCGGGGATGTCGCCACTGGCATCAATATAAGCATAACCACTGGTCGCGCCGGAATACTCAGCCCAGGAGCGGATACTCACGACCGAGGCATCCTGGCGGTTCAACAGCGCCCGCGTCTGTGCCAGGGAGAGCATCAATTGCGGTTGAGCGGGGATGGGAGCACCAAAATCGCGTGCGGGCGTGATGGATAGCGTATCGCCGGATACAACCGGAAAACCAGCGCGAAGCCAGGCTTGCCAGCCACCGTCCAGCAAACGCACATCCTGCACCCCGGCATATAACAAAATATGGGCCACGCGCGCGGCGGCAAGGGGGGTACGGCTATAGAGGATGACGGTGGTATCGCAGCATATGCCGTGCGTGGTCAGCACGTCACACAGAGTCTCAGGGGGGACGACATTCCACAGAGGCTCGCTTTCCAGCTCCTCGGTGTCAAGATAGTCCGCGCCGGGAATATGTCCACGCCGGAACGTATCACGTTCACCCCAACCTGCTTCTATCAATATCCACTTCCCGACGGGGTGTTCGCTGACCTGGCGATGAGTCAGTAGCGCGTTAAGCCAGCCTGCCGGAACCAGGTGATGAAAACCGGGCAGACGCTTGAGTGTAAAAGAAGAGGAGAACGCGTCGCTGATACGCCAGGGAGCATGGAGTCCCTTCTGGCTTAACCAGGCCTCTACCGCGTCATTATCTTGCGGTGCGCCATAGAGCGCGATAGAGGTTTCAGCGCTTACCGGGCGCAGGGCAGACCAGGAGGCGAACTGCGCGTCCGTTATCTCCTCAAGCCAGGATGCGGCAAGATTACGCGCGCCTGGAACATGGCCGGATGACCCGTGCAGCGCATCCGGCCAGCCGTTATACAATGCGCTGTCGCGCGTATCGATGACCACGCCATTGTGCTGGCGGAATCGGCAAAGGGGGATGTTTTTAGTCATAGCGTGTCAGAGCCAAAGAGGGCGGTCATAACATGACCGCCGCAATGGGAAAGTGACGCTTATTCGACCCTGAAGGTAGCCCATACCGGGGCATGGTCGGAGGGTTTATCCATACTGCGGATATCATAATCGATGCCAGTTTCGATGCAGCGCTCCGCCAGCGGTGAGCTGGCCAGCAGCAGGTCTATACGCAGACCCCGGTTGTCATCAAAGCCTTTGGAGCGGTAGTCAAACCACGAGAAGCGCTCGTTATTGTCCGGGTTTGCTGCACGCCAGGTATCCACCAGCCCCCAGTTGACCAGGCGGCCCATCCATTCACGTTCTTCCGGTAAAAAAGAGCATTTGCCGGTCCGCAACCAGCGTTTGCGGTTCTCTTCGCCGATACCGATATCCAGATCGGTCGGGCTGATATTCATATCCCCCATGATCAAAACCGGATTCTCTTTTTTAAGCTCATTATCGAGGAAGTTTTGCAGATCCTGGTAAAACTTCTCTTTGGCCGGGAATTTAACAGGGTGGTCGCGACTTTCTCCCTGCGGGAAATAACCATTGATAACAGTGATGTTACCCAGCGGAGAGGGAATTTCCGCCATGATGATACGGCGCTGGGCTTCTTCTCCGTCGTCCGGGAAACCGCGACGTACGGAGACAGGCGTCGCTTTGGTCAGTAGCGCCACGCCATAGTGCCCTTTCTGCCCATGATAAAAGACGTTGTAGCCGAGTTTCGCCACCTCTTCGAGCGGGAACATGTCGTCGTGGACTTTCGTCTCCTGCAGGCCAATCACATCGGGCTGGTGCTGCTCAACAATGGCTTCCAGTTGATGGGGACGGGCTCGCAGGCCGTTGATATTAAAAGAGACAAATTTCATAGTCGCCGCCAGATTGCTGTGGGAAATGTGGCTGGGATGTTAGCAGAAAATGACAACGGATGCCTATGGGTCTCGTCGTTAAGAGTCAATCCGTTCTCTTAATTAAGCATGAGCAGTTACAGGAATATCTATTAAATGCTCTGTATTATTAAACAGGTTAGTTTGTTTTTGTTAATTACCATGACTTACTTTTAATACTAATAAAAACGCAGTATTGATTACACCTTGACTTTGCATTCCATTCAATCAATTCTGTTCGCCCTCGCTAAGTGATGCAATGTCATTTATTAGCCTTGCTATGCATGCAATCTGTCTGGCAATACAACGTGTGGAATTGAATGCCGGATTTAATGATGGTCAGGGAGGATGCGTGACATGCAAAGGAAATATAAAATAAAACTAAATATTCTCATTGGCGGTTGTGTTTTATTGGTTTGTCCCATGACAGTCAGTGCCGTTGAGTTGAATTGTACAGCATATGGCCAGACATCTTATTATAATGCAAGCCGGACGATAATCGTTCCGGTCGATTCCCTTGAGTTATCAAAAGATAAACTTGATGTTTTGCTGACATCGATGAATAACTACGCAACTTGTGGCGGTAAAGCACAGCCTAATTATGCCGATGCCGTTCGCACCAGAGCGTTAACGCTCTCGACAGCTTTGACTAATCTTGGTTATCAGGGTTATGTGATATCTAATGGTGGCCCAATGGTGTTGTCACCAACGAATTTATGCCTTTGGCCAGACAGCAGTTGCTCAATAATTAATGGGTTTGACAAAACAACCTTATTAAATGTAAAAATTGGTATCAAGCGTGCTGTAAATTCTGGTAACTGGAAAGCAGGCGCGACTATTGATGCCAATACGGAAATTGCAAATATGTTAACGCAATTCCGATATGGACTTGGATCAATGTCATGGGGCACCACATTTAATTGGTCTTTCGTTTTAAAAAATAATATGGTTATCCCTGCCTATACTTGTTCTGTCACCCAATACGATAAAAGCGTGACGCTGCCGAATATAAGACGCAGCGATATTGTCAGCCACGGCACGGGCCGTTATCCCAATGCCAAAAAAACATTTAAATTTAATCTTGCCTGCGATGAACAAACCTCAGTATCGGTGACCTTTGAAGGCGATATCTTAAGCGGAACCGGAACGGATTCGGTGTTAAAAAACAGACTGAGCGGCAATGATAACGTTGGCATCCAGTTACTTTTTAACGACACTACGCCAGTGAAAATGGCCGAAAAAATTACCGTGGCAGCCAGCGCGCAGTCATCTGAGCTGTTGAGCTTTAATGCCTATTACTACTACAAGGGCGGTGATATCAGCGGCGGTCCCGTTAAAGCAAATACCACCTTTACGTTTGAATACCAGTAATATTGAAGGCTGACCTGCGCGTCAGCCTTTCGTTTATTTAGCGCTATACCGCGCACGGCCCCAAGTCAGCATCCCTTCCAGCAACTGCTGTAATAACGCCTGCAAGGCAGGCGCCCGTATTTCAGACCAACAATAAGGCGGCATTTCGTCCATATAATTCACTTGCGCCAGCTCAAGCTGCACGGCATGGATATCGGCATCGGGTTGGCCATAAGCACGGGTAATATATCCACCTTTGAAACGTCCGTTAAGCACATGGCTGAACTGCGTCTGCTGTTGGCAGATATTCGTCAGCACACCGCTCAGCTCAGGTGAGCAACTGGCGCCGCTATTGGTGCCGAGGTTTAAATCGGGTAATTTCCCGTCAAACAGCCGTGGGATGACCGATGCAATTGAGTGAGCGTCAAACAACAGCGCATAACCAAACTGTTGTTTAATCCGCGCAAGCTCTGAGCGGAGGCACTCATGATAAGGATGCCAGATTTGATCCAGATACGCCTGACGTCGGGCGTCGTCCGGGGTCATACCAGGTTTAAAGGTGTCGCGGCCATCAAACAGCGTATCGGGGAAGAGGCCAGTCGTTGCCGTGGTGTAGAGCGGTTTGTCGTCAGACGGGCGGTTCAGGTCAATAACAAAACGGGAATAATTCCCGACCAGGATACTCGCCCCCTGAGCGCGGGCAAAATCATACAGGCGTGGAATATGCCAGTCTGTATCGCCTAATGGCAGCGCCGCTTCGCTAAGGCCGTCAGCAACCTCTTGCGTCAGGCGTATTCCGGCGTGGGGAATACTGATCAGTAACGGCGATGTGCCAGCCGTGAAACTATAGGGTGCAGTGATATCTGAAAAACTCATAGGTCATGGTTTCCTCGTACATTTCCGCGATAGACCACCGTGCAGGGCAATTCTCCGCCCAGCCAGTAGACCAGCTCAGCCGGTCGCGAGAGCGGCCAGTGGATAAAATCGGCGACTTTGCCCACAGCCAGCGTGCCGTGAGAGTCCTGTAACCCGAGCGCGCGTGCGCCATGGCAGGTGATCCCGGCCAGCGCCTCTTCCGGTGTCAGGCCAAACAGCGTACAACCCATGTTCAGCATCAGGCGTAGCGAAAGCACCGGGGAGGTGCCGGGGTTGGCGTCGCTCGCCAGCGCCATTGGCACCTTATGCTGGCGGAATGCGGCCACCGGCGGCTGCTGTTTTTCACGTAATAAATAGAACGCGCCGGGCAATAACACGGCGACGGTCCCACTGGCCGCCATGGCGATGGCATCTTCCCCGGTGGCATATTCCAGGTGATCGGCTGACAGCGCGTGATGTCTTGCCGCAAGTGCGCTGCCGTGCAGCGAGGAGAGCTGCTCCGCATGCAATTTTACCGGCAGACCCAGTGCTTTCGCGGTGTCGAATACCCGCTCAACCTGAGCCGGGGAGAATGCCAGATGTTCGCAAAATGCATCGACCGCATCGGCCAGCTTTTCCCGGGCGACAATCGGCAACAGGGTGTCGCAAATCAGGCGGATATACTCATCGGGCTGGTTCTTATATTCGGGGGGAAGCGCATGGGCGGCAAGGCAGGTGGACTTAATTTCAACCGGTAGCCGTGTCGCTAAGGTGCGGATCACCCGCAACATTTTCAGTTCACTGTCGACGGAAAGCCCATAGCCCGATTTTATCTCAACACAGGTGACGCCTTCGGCTAACAGCGGGCGCAGGCGGAATAACGCCGATTCGATCAGCTCTTCTTCCGTCGCCTCACGGGTGGCGTTAACCGTGGAGATAATCCCACCGCCAGCTGCGGCGATTTCCGCATAACTTACCCCGTTCAGCCGTTGCTCAAACTCGCCGCTGCGATTGCCGCCAAAGACCAGATGGGTATGGCAATCGACAAAACCGGGCGTTATGAGCCCGCCTGCAAAATCATGCTGTTCGGCGTCGGGGAAAGGCGGGCAATCGGCGGCCTGGCCGAGCCAGATAATTTTCCCGTCGGCTACGGCGATAGCGCCGTTTTCTATCTGGCTGTAGTGCCCGTTTTGCATCGTTACCAGCGTGGCGCCACGCCAGACGCTATCGCAACGGGCTGGTGATGTCGCGGAAAATGACAACGGTTCGGCTAACGGCATGACAAACTCCGGGTTGGATTTATCTTGTATAGACAATTAAAGTCAACCTAACGCATAACCGGAAACGCGGCAAGGCGAGCAGAAAGAGTTTTTACTTATTGCTGGCGGGTTTACATATCAGGAGACATAGCGGCCAGAAAAGCCGCTATGGGCAAAGCGGGGTTAGCCGTGACTGGTGAAGCGGCCAAACAACTGGTAGCGCGAGCCGGGGTAAACCAGGCGGGCGGAGGTGACGATGCGGCTTCCGCTCCAGGTGCGACGGTGGATCAACAAGCAGGGTTCGTGCTCTGCCAGTTGCAGCAATTCGCGTTGCTCGTCGCTGGCGCTGACCGCTTCGACCCGATGTTCGCCCGCCGTCAGCGGCGATATTTCCATCAAATAGGTGTAGGGCATCTGTTTGTTGAACACCTGGCGCAGATAATCCGGGGCGGCGGCCGGGTTAACGTAACGGTCTTCAATTTGCACCGGCACGCTGTTTTCGTAATGGACGATTTGCGAATAGAACAGGGTGTCGCCGGGCGCGATACCTAATTGCATGGCCTGATCGGCATCGGCCTCGCGGGCTTCGCATACCAGAATCCTGCTGTCGTGGCGATGGCCGCGCTGGGCGATCTCATCGGCGATATTATGCACTTCCAGCATCGGCGTATAGGCTTTCGCTTCGGCAACGAAGGTACCGACGCCCTGCATGCGGATAAGAAAACCTTCGCTGGTCAGTTCCCGCAGCGCACGGTTAATGGTCATTCGGCTCACGCCAATTTCATTGACCAGTTCACTTTCCGATGGGATACGTTGGTGGGGCTTCCAGGCGCCGGAGCGAATCTGGCCGATAATTGCCTGCTTCACACGCTGATAAATCGGGGCAGGGGTATCACTCATGGCGGCGGCAAGCTCAGACAGTGCCTGCCGGTTCACGCCGTGTTGTGCTACACCGTTAGGTGAAGGCTCCGACATTTTCTTACCTCTCAAAAGATCCACAGGTATCAGGAACGTTTCCACAACGGCCGGCCATATTCACCGCGCAGGGGATAAGCGCCAGTTGCTGAAAAACGAAAAATAGTAAAAAAAAGATGCTGCAAGTTTACAGCCAATTCAGGCATATGTATATGTATAGACAAATTGGTCACAGGTTTGGCAATGGCCTGCATAAAGGTATGCAGGCATTGCTTTTCCCTGTTCAGGAAGGTTGCTATGCCTGCATATTTTGCTCCACGTGTCTTGCTCGCCAGAGGTTGGGCGCACCATGTCCGACTGGAGGTTGATGATGTCGGCATACTGACCGACATCACGCCACAAGCCTCTCCCGATGGTTGTATCCCGCTTTCCGGTCCGGTGGTGCCAGGGATGCCGAACCTGCATTCTCATGCTTTTCAGCGCGTAATGGCCGGGCTTGCGGAAGTGGCGGGCGACCCGCAGGACAGCTTCTGGACCTGGCGCGATCTGATGTATCGCATGGTGCAGCGGCTGACCCCGGAACAGGTCGGCGTGATCGCCCGCCAGCTCTATATCGAGATGCTCAAAGGTGGTTACACCCAGGTCGCCGAATTCCATTATCTGCACAATGACATCAGCGGTAAGCCCTACGCCGATCGCGGTGAGATGACCGCTCAGTTGAGCGCCGCTGCCGGGGACGCAGGGATTGGCCTGACGCTCTTGCCGGTGCTTTACAGTTATGCCGGGTTTGGCGGGCAGCCTGCTCAGGCGGGGCAAAAACGCTTTATTCAGGATGCCGACAGCTACTTAGAGCAGCAGGCGATCATTGGGCGGCAAATCAATGGAAAATGGCTGCAAAACCAGGGGCTGTGTTTTCATTCCCTGCGTGCGGTGACGCCTGAACAAATGGAGCAGGTATTATGCGCCAGCGACCCGACGCTCCCGGTCCATATTCATATCGCCGAGCAGCAAAAAGAGGTCAACGACTGCCTGAGCTGGAGCGGTCAGCGCCCCATCAGTTGGCTGTATGATCATCTGGATATCGATGCCCGCTGGTGCCTGATCCACGCCACCCATGCGGATGGCTACGAAGTGACGAAAATGGCCCGTAGCGGTGCCGTTGCCGGCCTGTGCCCGACCACCGAAGCGAATCTTGGCGATGGTATTTTCCCGGCAGTTGATTATCTGGCGCAGGAAGGACGCTGGGGCATTGGCTCAGACAGTCATGTCTCGCTCAATGTGGTGGAAGAGTTGCGCTGGCTGGAATATGGCCAGCGCCTGCGCGATCAGCGGCGTAACCGGCTGGTCACTGCGGGGCAAACGCGGGTAGGGGATGTGCTTTATACGCAGGCGTTATCCGGTGGTGCGCAGGCCTGCGGTGTCAAGGTGGGGCAACTCTCGGTCGGTTATCGCGCCGACTGGCTGGTGCTCGACAATCAGGACCCTTACCTGGCAGTAGCCAACGATAGCGAGTTACTTAACCGCTGGTTATTTGCAGGGCATGCCGGGCAGATCCGCGATGTCTATGTTGGCGGCGTTGCGCGCGTTATTGACGGGATTCATCCTCAGCAACAGGCCGCCGCGTCTGATTTTCTGCATCTGTTGCAACAGCTTTCTCAGGAGAGCGCATGAACAACTGGCACCCGTTTTCCCTTGGCGCGTTGCCGGTGAGCCGCTGGCGCAATGGCGGGGGAGAAACCCGCGAGATCGTCAGTTGGCCTCCGGGTTCGCCGCAATTTGACTGGCGCGCCAGCATTGCCACTATTGCCGCCGATGGCCCGTTTTCCGCCTTCCCGGGTATTGATCGTTCGATAACGTTACTGAGCGGAGAGGGGGTGCATCTCTGCGATGGCGGACAACTTAGCCACCGACTGAGCACTGTCGGCGCACCGTTTGCTTTCAGTGGCGACCTCTCACTCAGCGCGCATCTTCTGGGCGGTACGACGATGGATTTCAACCTGATGACCCGCCGCAATGTCTGCGCCTCCAGGGTGGTCGCTCTGCGTGAGAGCGGGATAATCACTGCCGGGCAAGGCGGCGTGCTGTATGCCATTCATGGCGACTGGCAACTGCCGGACGGAACCCGTTTCGGCAAGGGCGATGGCTTCTGGTGGTCGATAAGCGACAGACAGGCGCAATGGTTGATTTCGCCGCTTGCACAGTCAGTACCTGGCGATGGCCTGTTGTTGTGGGCTGCGGTCACGGACTAACCCGGAGCAGGTTGCACTGAAATAGCGCGCCGGGCGCACTACTTTGATTCGTCAGGCCCACCGCCAGTGGGCGAAAGCAACGATACGGGCGTACTTGCGGACTGGCACAAAGCTTGCTTTATCTTTCTCGGCTTAATTGTATAGACAAGAATATACAGAAGCATCATTCGCCGGTGGCAATTTGCTGCGCAGGCATTCCCCGAGACAGGTAATTTGGCAGGAGTGGCAGATGAGCAACATGATTTCCAGGACTGTACTAAAGCGTTCGTTATCTCTGTTAGGGCTGGCAGTCGCGTTAGGTGGTGCGGCTAACACAGCGCTGGCGGCGGATACGCCGGTGGCGATTGGGATTTCCGGCTGGACCGGCTTCGCGCCGCTGACCCTCGCCGACAAAGCGGGCATTTTCAAAAAGAATGGGCTTGATGTGACCCTGAAAATGGTCCCGCAGCAATCCCGACATCTGGCGATTGCCTCCGGTTCGCTGCAATGCGCGGCGACCACGGTAGAAACCTATCTCACCTGGAATGCCAGCGGTGTGCCTGTTAAGCAAATCGTGCAACTGGATAAATCATACGGCGCGGATGGGATCGCGGTACGTAGTGGTATCAACAGCGTGGCTGACCTCAAAGGCAAAACGATTAGCGTCGATGCTCCCGGAACCTCATCTTATTTTCTGCTGGCGTGGATCCTTGATAAAAACGGCATGACGATGAAAGACGTCAAACTCGCGACCTTAGGGCCAGACGCCGCTGCGCATGCGTTTATTGCCGGGCAGAACGACGCTGCCGTGACCTACGAACCCTATCTTTCCAACATCCGCCAGAGCCCGGATAAGGGCAAAATCCTGACCACCACACTCGAATACCCGATGGTGATGGATACCCTTGGCTGCACGCCATCCTGGCTGGATAAAAACCCGAAAGCGGCCCAGGCGCTGGTCAACAGCTACTTCGAGGCGCTGGATATGATCAAAGCCGAGCCGGATAAAGCCAATGAGATCATGGGCGCGGCGGTGAAAGAGACCGGTAAACAATTTGCCGAAGAGTCCAGTTATCTGCGCTGGCAGGATCGCGATGCGAACAAAAAATTCTTTAGCGGCGAAATCGTGAGCTTCACCAATGAGGCGGCACGTCTGCTTACGGAGATGAAAATTCTGCGTAAAACGCCGGATATCAACACGTTGTATGACGCGAAGTACGTTACTCAGCCATGAAGGACCACGATATGAACAGTCCTGTCAGTCAGGCCGCGGACTACGCCAGCAAGACCACGACAGACTTACGCGAGCCGGCACCTCTGCCGGCAAGCAAAAAGGTCTGGCATAACCCGTTGATGGTGCCATTACGCCCCGTTGCGCCCCGGCACCGCTGGTTTCTGGGCTTCTGTTTTTTTGTGCTGTTTTTTGCCTTATGGGCGCTGGTGACCTTTACCGGTCTGGTTGCTCCGACTTTCCTCGCAAGCCCGGCCAGTATGGTGCAGGAAGGGGTGTTGTTGTTTACCGATTTCGATTTCACCACCGATATCGGCATGACGGTAATGCGCGTTTTGGGCGGGTTTATCCTGGCCTGTGTTATCGCTGTGCCTCTGGGTATCTGGATGGGCTCGTACAAACTTATCGAAGCTTTCTTCGAGCCGTTTGTCTCATTTTGCCGCTACCTGCCTGCTTCCGCATTTGTGCCTCTGCTGATCCTGTGGGCCGGTATCGGTGAAATGCAGAAGATCCTGGTGATTTTTATTGGCTCTTTCTTCCAGATAACCCTGATGGTCGCTGTCGCCGTGGGGGCTGCGCGTCGCGATCTGGTTGAGGCAGCCTACACCCTGGGGGCGACAAATAAGAGTGTAGTGCGTCGGGTCATTATTCCCGGTGCGGCGCCAGAAATCGCCGAGCTCTTACGTCTGGTGCTCGGCTGGGCCTGGACCTATGTGATTGTGGCGGAGCTCATCGGTTCATCCAGCGGGATAGGCCATATGATTGTCAACAGCCAGGCGTTACTCAACACCGGGCAGATGATCTTCGGCATTATCGTTATTGGCTGTATTGGATTGCTCTCCGACCTGTTGTTTAAAGCGGTTAACCGCCGTCTGTTTGTATGGAGCTCACTGTAATGAACTATCCGAAGCTGAGTGTCCGCCAGGTGGAGCGTGTCTTCAGTGGCCCGAAAGGTGAAAAAACCCAGGCACTGTTGCCAGTGGATTATCAGGTCAATGAGAACGATTTTATTACCATCCTCGGCCCTTCCGGCTGCGGCAAATCAACGCTGTTGCGTATTGTCGCGGGGCTTGATCAGCCTACTCGCGGTGAAGTCTGGCTGGATGGGGAGCTGGTTGACGGCCCCGGCGCGGATCGCGGCATGGTCTTCCAGAGCTATACGCTCTTTCCCTGGCTTACCGTTGAGCAAAATATCCGCTTTGGTTTGCAGGAGCGTGGCGTGAGTAAAGCGGCGCAAAAGGAGCGCAGCGACTATTTTATTAATAAGGTCGGTTTGCGTGGCTTTGAGCATCACTTCCCACGACAACTGTCAGGCGGCATGCAGCAACGCACGGCGATTGCCCGTGCGCTGGCCAATGACCCGAAAATTTTGCTGATGGATGAACCCTTTGGTGCGCTTGATAATCAGACGCGCGTGATGATGCAGGAGTTACTGCTGTCGATATGGGAGTCCTCACGCAAAACGGTACTGTTTGTGACCCACGATATTGATGAAGCCATTTTTATGGCCAATAAAGTGGCCATTTTCAGCGCCCGTCCGGGACGAATCAAAACCGAAGTGGCGGTGAACTTTCCGCATCCGCGTGATTACACCTTAAAGACGTCGCCTGAGTTTATGACGCTCAAGGCGCGGATAACGGAAGAGATCCGTACCGAAACGATGCAGACCATGGATCATTGATCGCCCGTTTTTTGCTTCGTGTTGCCACTTTTTTGTCAGGTTGTGCGTAAGCACCCGGTGGGCCGAGTCCTTACCGGGTATATTTTCAGCTCTACTTGTATATACAGGAATAGATTATGGCTCCTTCATCCACCGGTTTCACTCTTTGCCGACTGCAGCCCGGTCAGGTCGACCTGCCCATGCTTCGCCAGATTTATCAGGGTAATGTTCATCTCGCGCTGGCGGAGGAGGCCCGTGCCGATGTGCTGGCCTCTCAGGAGACTGTCACCCGCATTGTGGCATCGGGGGAGGTAGTGTACGGCATCAATACCGGGTTCGGCAAACTGGCGCAAACCCGCATTCCGGCCGAGCGTCTGGCGGAATTACAGCGCAATCTGGTGCTGTCGCACAGCGTGGGGACGGGTAAATATCTGGCGGATAACATCGTGCGCCTGGTGATGGCCACGAAGATCCTCAGCCTGTCGCGTGGTCATTCCGGCATTCGCATTGAAGTGATTGATGCCCTGATAACGCTCTTTAATGCCGGGGTCTATCCCTGCATTCCGGAAAAAGGATCGGTGGGGGCATCCGGTGATTTAGCCCCGCTGGCACACCTGTCGCTGATGCTGATTGGTGAAGGTACGGTGACGGCGCAGGGCAATACAATGTCGGCGGTGGAAGGTCTGGCGAGTGCGGGGATACGCCCGTTCGAACTCGGGCCGAAAGAGGGGCTGGCGCTGCTTAACGGCACACAGGTTTCGACCTCCCTCGCACTGTCGGGATTATTTGAGGCTGAGCGTGTCTTTGCCGCCGGGCTGGTGGCCGGCACCCTGTCGCTGGAAGCCATTAAAGGTTCCGTTAAGCCGCTCGATCCGCGTATTCATGAAGCCCGCGGACAGCAAGGTCAGATTGCCGTGGCGGCAGCGCTGAGCAAAATCCTCGCCGGGAGCGACATTGTGACCTCCCATGCGGCATGTGGCCGCGTGCAGGACCCGTATTCCATCCGCTGCGTGCCACAGGTGATGGGCGCATGTCTGGATAACTTACACCATGCCGCCCGCATCCTGCGTATAGAAGCCAATGCCGCTTCCGATAATCCACTGGTCTTTGCCGAAAACGGCGACGTCATTTCCGGCGGCAACTTCCATGCCGAACCGGTGGCTTTCGCCGCCGACATTATCGCGCTGGCGGTCGCTGAGATTGGGGCAATATCTGAACGCCGTATGGCCCTGTTGCTGGATACGGGATTATCCGGTTTGCCGCCATTCCTCGTGCGTGACGGCGGGGTGAACTCCGGCTTTATGATTGCTCAGGTCACCGCCGCCGCGCTGGCCTCAGAAAACAAATCGCTGGCCCATCCGGGAAGTGTTGACAGCCTGCCCACCTCTGCCAATCAGGAAGACCATGTCTCGATGGCGACCTACGCCGCACGCCGTCTGGGTGATATGTGTTTCAACACCAGCGTTGTGGTCGGCATTGAAGCGATGGCCGCCGCGCAAGGGGTGGATTTCCACCGCCCGCTGCAAAGTTCAGCGACGCTGGAAAACGAAATGAAAGCGATTCGCCAGAACGTTGCGTTCCTTGAAAAGGACCGCCTGATGGCACCGGATGTCGAAATGATGCGTCTGTGGGCGTCCCGCGAACGCTGGCCCGCAGAAATCGAAGCGCTGTTGCCGAGCTTCGCCTGATAACGCTGTGCAAAAAATTCAAATTTAGAGAAGGAAATGAACATGAATGCGTCACACAAAAATGCCGAAGCTCGCGTTGTCCGTGCGCCCCAGGGGAGCGAACTGAGCTGCCAGAACTGGTTGATTGAAGCGGCCTACCGCATGATTCAGAACAACCTCGATCCGGATGTCGCTGAACGCCCGGAAGATCTGGTGGTTTATGGTGGTATCGGCAAAGCGGCCCGCAACTGGCCAGCCTTTGAGGCAATTCTTGAGAGCTTACGCAAGCTGCGGGAAGACGAAACCCTGCTGGTACAGTCGGGGAAACCGGTCGGTGTTTTTCGCACCCACACCAACGCGCCACGGGTATTGATTGCTAACTCCAACATCGTTCCCCACTGGGCGCACTGGGAACACTTCCATGAACTGGATAAAGCCGGTCTGATGATGTACGGCCAGATGACGGCCGGTTCATGGATTTACATCGGTGCACAGGGCATTGTGCAGGGCACCTACGAAACCTTCGCCGAAGCCGGGCGCCAGCATTACAACGGCAACCTGCGCGGTAAGTGGATTTTAACCGCCGGGCTGGGCGGAATGGGCGGCGCGCAGCCGCTGGCAGGCGTCCTGGCAGGCGCGAGCGTGCTGGCGATTGAGTGCCAGGAATCTCGCATCGATTTCCGTCTGCGCACGCGCTACCTCGACTACAAAACCCACAGCCTTGACGACGCCCTGACGATGATTGAAAAAGCATGTGCCGAGAAAAAAGCCATCTCTGTTGGCCTGCTGGGTAACGCCGCTGAGGTGATGCCTCAACTGGCGGCACGGGCGAAAGCAGGCGGTCTGCGCCCGGACATTGTCACCGATCAGACCTCGGCGCACGATCCGCTCAACGGTTATCTGCCGGAGGGCTGGAGCCTGGAAAAATGGCAGCAGACGCGCCAGTCCGATCCGCAAGCGGTAGTGAAAGCGGCCCGCGCTTCCATGGCGAAACACGTGCAGGCGATGCTCGATTTCCACGCTATGGGGATCCCGACCGTCGATTACGGCAACAATATTCGCCAGGTTGCCAAAGAGGAGGGGGTAACCAACGCCTTTGATTTCCCGGGATTCGTTCCTGCTTATATTCGTCCGCTCTTCTGCGAAGGCAAGGGGCCTTTCCGCTGGGTTGCGCTTTCCGGGGACCCGGAAGATATCTACAAGACCGACGCCAAACTGAAAGAGTTATTCCCGAATAACGCCAATCTTATCAACTGGCTGGATATGGCACGCGAGCGCATTGCGTTCCAGGGGCTGCCAGCACGCATCTGCTGGCTTGGCCTGGGGGAGCGCCATCTTGCCGGGCTGGCCTTTAACGAGATGGTGCGCAATGGCGAGCTAAAAGCGCCGATTGTCATTGGCCGCGACCATCTTGATACCGGCTCTGTTGCTTCGCCTAACCGCGAAACGGAAGCGATGAAAGACGGTTCTGACGCGGTATCTGACTGGCCGCTGCTCAACGCGCTGCTCAATACCGCCGGCGGCGCGACCTGGGTCAGCCTGCACCATGGCGGCGGCGTGGGGATGGGCTTTTCTCAGCATGCCGGGATGGTCATCGTCTGTGACGGAAGCAAAGAGGCAGATGAACGGCTGGCGCGGGTGCTGTGGAATGATCCGGCCACTGGCGTGATGCGCCACGCGGATGCGGGCTATGAACAGGCGAAAGCCTGCGCGCAGCGTCATCACCTGAATTTACCCATGATCTGATGATGAATGCCGGATGGGTGCTTCGCGCTTATCCGGCTGTTCCCGGAGGGATGTAATGGCCTCAGATGTCGCAGTTTCCGACCCACTATTTGCTTTGCAACAACAGACACTTATCAGTCTCGCTCGCTCCACGGCACGCACCCTGGGGCTGTATAACGCCGGCCTGTCAGCAGAGGCGGTACGGCAGAAATATGGCGTAACGCATATCGCTAAACTGGCCAGTAATGAAAACCCGTCGGGCGCCAGTCCGCAGGTAGTCTCAGCATTACAGGCGGATGCCGCGCTCAGCGCCGTCTATTCCGATGCTGCCAGCACGCAATTGCGCGATGTGCTGGCGGACCATACCGGCGTGAGCGCCGAAAATATTGTCATGGGCAATGGTTCAGAAGACATTCTGCATATGCTGGCGCTGGCCTTTCTTAACCCTGGCGACCGCGTTGTCACGCTGCTCCCTTCGTTTGGCCTGCACGAGATTTTCCCGCGCATGATGGGCGCGGACGTGACCCTTGTCGGGGTCGATCAACAGCAACAGTTCGACGTTGCGGCCTGGGAGCAGGCGCTCTCCACGCCCGCGAAAATGGTCATTTTCAGCAATCCGTCAAACCCCGTGGGGTGTATGCTCGACAAAGACGGTTTTGCCCGCATCATTGCCGCCGCGCCGCAGGAGTGCGTGCTGGTCATTGATGAAGCCTATTTCGAATATTGCCAGGATGACCCGAATTATCCCGACAGCCTGACGGTGCTGGCGGCGCAGCCGCGCCCGTGGATTGTGCTGCGTACTTTTTCGAAAGCCTGGGGGCTGGCGGGACTGCGTGTGGGCTATGGCTTAGCCAGTCACCCTGAACTGATCAATCTGCTCAACCGCGTGCGTACACCCTTTAATATTAACCGCGCGGCGCAGGCGGCAGCGGTGGCGGCGTTGGGCGATCAGGCGCATGTGAAAGCGAGCGTTGCCCTGGTGAACACGCAGCGGGAGAGTATGGCCGCAGCGCTCAGACGTCTGCGGTTTTACGTGGCACCCTCACATGCCAATTTCCTCTTCTTTAACTGTGGACGGCCCAGCAATGAGATGGCGCAGCAGTTGTTGCGCTATGGCGTCATCATCAAGCCGTGGCGGGAGCCTGGCTATGAGCAGTGGATTCGGGTATCGATTGGCAACGAACAGGATAACCAACAATTTATCGACGCTCTGCAGGCGATCCTCACACAGGGGGCTGTGTGAAACGGGCGCCACTCAATATTGAAGAACTACGCCATCGGGCCAGACGGGCGCTACCGCGTTTTGCGTTTAGTTATCTTGAAGGGGGGGCGGATGACGAGCAGACGTTGCGGGATAACCGCAGTGCCTTTGCCCGCTGGCGCTTTATTCCCCCGGTACTCAATGATGCGAGCGAACGCGATCTCTCGGTCACCCTCTGCGGACAGAAACTGGCGGCGCCGCTGCTGATTGCACCTACTGGTTATAACGGCATGTTGCGTTATGGTGCCGATGCGATGTTAGCGCGTGCCGCCAGAGATGCCGGGATTGGCTATATCCAGAGTACCGTCTCGACCGCACCGATAGAGGAAATCGCGGCTGAAAATTTGCCCCAGCACTGGTTTCAGCTGTATGTGCTCAAAGATCGGACGGTCACCTCAGGGCTGCTGGCACGCGCAAAAGCGGCAGGGTGCACTACGCTTGTGGTCTCCGTTGATGCGGTGCACTTTGGCAATCGGGAAAAAGATAAGCGCAACTACCGCCGTCCGATGAAGCTCTCACTCTCCAGTCTGTTTGATATTGCGCTACATCCCGCCTGGGTATGGCGCACCATTCGGCCTGCGGGCGTCCCGGGATTTGGCAATTTAACGCCATATGTCCCGGCGGATAAGCAGCGGGGAGCCGGGGGCGCAAGTTATTTTGCCGGGCAAATGGATACGCGTCTGACCTGGGAGACGCTGGCGTGGATCCGCAGTCAGTGGTCGGGGCCGATGCTGGTTAAAGGAATTCTCGCGCCGGATGACGCAACGCGGGCGTTTGCAGCGGGAGCCGATGGCATTGTGCTCTCGAACCACGGCGGGCGGCAACTTGATGGTTCTGTGAGCGCCATGGAGGTGTTATCTGAGATCCGTCACCGCTGCGGGCCGCAGGCCACGATTCTTATCGACAGCGGTTTTCGCCGTGGCACTGACGTGGTGAAGGCGCTGGCATTGGGGGCGAACGGCGTTTTGCTCGGGCGGCCAATGCTCTATGGCGTGGCCGCTGATGGTGAGGCCGGGGCGAAGCAGGCGCTGGCGCTGATTTTGCAGGAAGTTGACCGCACCCTGGCACAACTGGGATGTACGTCTATTGCCCGGTTAGGGCCACATTTGCTGCGTCCTCAATCCTGACAGGGAAGAGGGCAGATTTGTTCATCACGGAGAGTCTTTTATGCAGGCACTGAATATCATCTTCCCGGCGCAAATTTTACGTGGCGCAGGCGTTATCAACCGCCTTGGCGGGGTGTGCGCCGCACTGGGCAAACTCGCGCTGGTTATAGGCGGCCATGCCGGACTGGCGGCGGTGGAGGCGCAGATTCGCCATCAACTGGCGATTACGGGGGTTGAACTGGCGGGCCTTGAGTGGTTTGGCGGCGTGTGCAGCGAAGAGAATATTCAGCGTCTGGCCCGGCAGGTCGAGGCAACAGGGGCGGATATGGTGATAGGCGTCGGCGGTGGCAAAGCGCTCGATACCAGTAAAGCCGTTGCGGTACAGACGCAGGTGCCGATTGTTACCATCCCCACCATCGCAGCGACCTGTGCGGCCGTGACGCCATTGACGATCCGCTATCATGCCAATGGCCATTTTCGCGACCTTTTCCCCTTAGCGCAGGCACCTGCGGCGGTCATTATCGACAGCGAAATTCTGGCAAACGCGCCGCTGCGCTGGCTTGCGGCGGGTCTTGGCGACACGCTGGCAAAATGGTACGAGTTTCGCGCTATCAGCACGCAACATCAGAACCACAGCGGCGTCGCGCAGGCGTCCAGCGCCAACAGCCGTATCTGTTATGACCTGATCAAGGTTCACGGCCCTGCAGCCTGCGACGCCGTGCGGGCAGGAAAACCCAACGCCGCGCTGGAACAGGTGCTGGATGCCATCTTTATGTTTGCCGGACTGACATCCCTGATGAGCAGCGGTGCTCATGCCGCCGCCGCCCATGCGATTTATGAAGGCTTTACGGTCTGTGATAAAACCCGCGAATTCGGTCACGGGTTACTCGTAGGCTTTGGCAACCTGTGCCTGCTGGCGCTGGAAAAGCGCAGTGATGAGGAGTTGCTTGAGGCGCTACGTCTGGCGCATGCCTGTGCGTTACCGCTGCGCCTGAGCGACATTGCCGCGCTGGATGCCGGCGAGCTCGAACAGATTGTGGAAATGTCCGTGCATGCGCCTGATATGGAAAATATGCCGGATAAGGTCACCACACATGCGCTCTACCAGGCTATAGCCCGCGTCGAAGCGATGGCGGCATTAGTCTGATTCGACCACCAGATACGTTATGTCACCCAAAAAGCTGGCGGCCATGCCAGCTTTTTTCGTTCTTTTGAACAGGCGCTCTGCCCCACAGCAGTGCGCGATGCCCCAAATTGTCGCAGGATTTACCGATAAATTTCGCAGACGATCACAGATTCAGAATTATATTTTATCGCTGCATAATCTTTCTGATTTTCTCTCCGCCATCAAGACTTCATCTAATATTATTCACTTTTTATGCAATTTAAGTGAATAGCGACATGTTTTAACCTATTGATATTTCGTTGTCAGACCGCGTTTATGCATTTTGATGGCTGGCTGGCACGGCCTGTGCAATATACATTTACAGCGTAAATACTCATATTTTTTAACATATATTCAACCAATTATTTACCGGATGAGGTCGCTATGTCGCAGTCAATTACACGTGAGAACTTTGATGAATGGATGATGCCTGTGTACGCGCCAGCGCCTTTCATTCCGGTCCGGGGCGAGGGGTCACGCCTTTGGGATCAGAACGATAAAGAGTACATCGACTTTGCCGGTGGCATTGCCGTTAACGCACTGGGCCACGCCCACCCGGCGTTATGCAAAGCGTTAAGCGAGCAGGCTTCGCGCTTCTGGCATACCGGAAACGGCTACACCAATGAACCGGTATTACGGCTGGCAAAACGCTTGATCGCCGCTACTTTTGCCGAAAAAGTTTTCTTCTGTAACTCCGGGGCGGAAGCTAATGAAGCGGCGCTGAAACTGGCGCGCAAATATGCCCACGATACCTTTGGTGGTAAGAAAACGGGCATTGTGGCGTTCAAAAACGCCTTCCATGGCCGCACGCTGTTTACCGTAAGCGCCGGCGGTCAGCCTGCCTATTCGCAGGATTTTGCCCCTCTGCCACCGGATATCGCGCATGCTCCGTACAACGATTTAGCGGCTGCCAGCGCGCTTATCAATGACGATACCTGTGCGGTGATTGTCGAGCCAATGCAGGGGGAGGGTGGCGTGGTGCCTGCCAGCACCGCGTTTTTACAGGGGTTGCGTGAACTGTGCGATCGCCATAATGCGCTGCTGATTTTCGATGAGGTGCAAACGGGCGTCGGGCGTACCGGCGAACTTTATGCCTATATGCACTATGGCGTAACGCCTGATGTGCTGACTACCGCCAAAGCGCTTGGCGGCGGTTTCCCGGTAGCGGCGATGCTGGCGCGGGAGAAATATGCCCGCGTCATGACCGTGGGCACCCACGGTACGACCTACGGCGGTAACCCGCTGGCCTCTGCGGTCGCCGGTGCGGTGCTGGATATTGTCAACACTCGCCAGACGCTGGATGGTGTAAAACAACGCCACCAGTGGTTTAACGAACAATTGCAGGCCATTAATGCCCGCAGCGGCCTGTTCCGTGAAATTCGTGGCCTGGGGTTATTGATTGGCTGCGAACTCAAAGCTGAGTTCGCCGGGAAAGCGAAACAGATTTCGCAACTGGCAGCCACAGAAGGCGTCATGGTGTTGATTGCCGGGGCAAACGTGGTGCGTTTCGCCCCGGCGCTCAATATCAGCGAAGATGAAGTCTCCCGCGGGCTGGCGCGCTTTGGTATCGCCTGCGACAAATTCATTGCGGGGTGCCCATCATGATGGTGATTCGTCCTGTTGAACATGACGACCTTCCGGCGCTGATGGCGCTGGCAGGAAAAACAGGCGGCGGGTTGACCTCGCTGCCTGCGGACGAAGCCACACTCTCTGCGCGTATCGAGCGAGCCCTGAAAACCTGGCGTGGGGAGCTGGCGAAAAGCGAGCAGGGGTACGTGTTTGTCCTTGAAGTGGTAGAGACTGGCGAAGCGGCCGGGATCTGCGCCATTGAGGTCGCCGTGGGGCTCAATGACCCCTGGTATAACTACCGCGTCGGCACGCTGGTGCATGCCTCAAAAGAGCTTAACGTTTATAACGCGCTACCCACACTGTTCCTCAGTAATGACCATACGGGTAGCAGTGAACTTTGCACCTTATTTCTCGATCCGGCCTGGCGCAAAGAGGGGAACGGGTATCTGCTTTCTAAATCGCGTTTTATGTTTATGGCCGCTTTCCGCGATCGCTTTAACGAAAAAGTGGTGGCCGAGATGCGTGGGGTCATCGACGAGACCGGTTATTCACCGTTCTGGGAGAGTCTTGGTAAGCGCTTCTTTTCAATGGAGTTCGCCCGTGCGGATTACCTGTGCGGCACAGGGCAGAAGGCGTTTATCGCCGAACTGATGCCTAAGCACCCCATCTACACCGATTTTCTCTCGCCCGAGGCACAAGCGGTGATTGGCCAGGTGCACCCGCAAACAGCGCCAGCCCGCGCGGTACTGGAGAAAGAGGGTTTTCGCTACTGTAACTACGTCGATATTTTCGACGGCGGGCCAACGCTGGAGTGCGACATTGACCGCGTTCGCGCGATCCGTAAAAGCCGTCTGGTGGATGTGGCCGAAGGCCAGCCTGCGCCGGGAGAATGGCCTGCCTGTATGGTGGCCAACGAGCAATATCATCAGTTCAGAGCCATGCTTATCTATGCCGACCCGGCAACGGAGCGGCTGGTACTGAGCGCTGCACAACTTGATGCACTCAAATGTAATCCGGGCGACAAAGTGCGCCTGGTACGCCTGTGCGCAGAGGATAAAAAATCATGAATCAATGGATTAATGGTGAGTGGATTGCGGGTCTGGGTACCCGACGCATCAAAACGAATCCGGTCAGTAACGAGACCCTCTGGCAGGGTAATGATGCCGATGCTTCTCAGGTTGGGCTGGCCTGTGAAGCCGCGCGGGCTGCGTTTCCGGCGTGGGCCAGGCTCACAATGACGCAGCGTCAGGTTGTTGTCGAAAAATTCGCCGCGCTGCTGGAAGCCAACAAAACCGCATTAGCTGAGATTATCGCACGTGAAACGGGTAAGCCGCGCTGGGAAGCGACCACTGAAATCACGGCAATGATCAATAAAGCCGCCATTTCGGTAAAAGCGTACCACGCGCGTACCGGCACGCAGCACACGGAGATGCCGGACGGGGCTGCAACATTGCGCCACCGTCCACATGGCGTACTGGCGGTCTTTGGCCCCTATAATTTCCCCGGTCATCTCCCCAACGGGCATATTATCCCGGCCTTGCTGGCGGGCAACACGCTGATTTTCAAACCCAGTGAACTGACGCCGTGGACCGGCGAGGCAGTAGTTAAACTCTGGGAGGAGGCGGGACTGCCGCCTGGCGTGCTGAACCTGATTCAGGGCGGACGGGAGACCGGCCAGGCGCTAAGTGCCCTTGAGGGGATTGATGGCCTGCTGTTTACCGGCAGCGCCAGTACCGGTTTTCAACTGCATCGTCAGCTGGCCGGGCAGCCGGAGAAGATCCTTGCCCTCGAAATGGGCGGCAACAATCCGCTGATTGTGGAAGACCCGGCGGATCTCGACGCCGCTGTGCATCTGACTATTCAGTCGGCGTTTATCACCGCCGGTCAGCGTTGTACTTGTGCGCGTCGTCTGCTGGTGAAACGGGGCGAGGCGGGAGATGCGTTTCTGCATCGTCTGGTGGAGGTCTCCTCGCGTCTGACGCCGGCGGCGTGGGATGCGCAGCCGCAGCCTTTCTTCGGTGGCCTGATTTCAGAGCAGGCGGCACAACATGTCTGGCAGGCCTGGCGGGACCACGTTGAACGTGGCGGCAAAACCTTGCTTGAACCGCACCTGCTGCAAGCCGGGACATCGCTGCTGACCCCCGGGATCATTGAGATGTCAGATGCGCAGAATGTACCGGATGAAGAGGTCTTTGGTCCGTTGCTCTGCGTCTGGCGTTATGACAACTTTGACGAAGCCATCGCGCTGGCCAACAACACCCGTTACGGGCTGGTCTGTGGTTTGATTTCACCGGATCGCGAACAGTTTGACGAGTTGCTTCTGCAAGCGCGTGCCGGGATCGTCAACTGGAATAAACCGCTCACCGGAGCCGCGAGTACCGCGCCATTTGGCGGTGTGGGCGCCTCAGGCAACCATCGCCCGAGCGCCTGGTATGCCGCCGATTATTGCGCCTGGCCTATGGCGAGTCTCGAATCGGCAGAACTGGTCCTGCCACAATCGCTCAGTCCGGGGCTGGATTTCACCCGGGAGACGATACGATGAAAGCGCGGGAAGTGAATTTTGATGGGCTGGTGGGCCTGACTCACCATTATGCCGGGCTGTCGTTCGGTAACGAGGCGTCGACGAAACATCGTCACCGGGTCTCTAACCCGAAGCTGGCGGCAAAGCAGGGGCTGTTAAAGATGAAAGCCCTTGCGGATGCCGGTTTTCCGCAGGCAGTGATCCCTCCGCAGGAGAGGCCAAATGTACAGGTCCTGCGCCAGCTTGGCTTTAGTGGAAGTGATGAGCAGGTGGTTGAGAAAGCCGCAGCCCATTCGCCTCACTTACTTTCTGCGGTCAGCTCGGCATCATCCATGTGGGTGGCGAACGCGGCCACGGTCTGCCCCTCTGCCGATGCGCTCGACGGGCGGGTGCATCTGACGGTGGCGAACCTGAATAATAAATTCCACCGTGCCATTGAAGCGCCGACTACCGAAGCTGTGCTAAAAGCCATCTTCCGTGATGAGCATAAGTTTGCCGTGCATCCGGCGTTACCGCAGGTAGCCATGCTGGGCGATGAGGGGGCGGCTAACCATAATCGTCTTGGTGGCGAGTACGGCGAGCAGGGGATTCAGTTGTTTGTTTATGGTCGCGAAGAGGGCGGTAACACAGCCCCCGGACGCTATCCTGCCCGCCAGACGCTGGAAGCCAGCCAGGCGGTCGCGCGGTTAAATCAGGTCTGCCCGCGACAGGTTATCTTCGCCCAGCAAAATCCCGCGGTAATCGATCAGGGCGTGTTCCATAATGATGTTATCGCGGTATCAAACCGGCAGGTGCTTTTTTGTCACGAGCAGGCGTTTTTGCATCAACAGGCGCTGTTTAGCCAGCTTCGCGCACGGGTGCCGGGATTTATGGCGCTGGAGGTTCCGGACGCCGAAGTATCCGTCAGCGATGCGGTGGAAACCTATCTGTTCAACAGTCAGTTGTTGAGCCGCGAAGACGGCAGCATGGTGCTCATCCTGCCCCAGGAATCCCGCGAACATCCGGGCGTCTGGCGCTATCTGACAACGTTGCTTGAGCAGGATAATCCCATCAGCGAAATCAAGGTGTTTGACCTGCGCGAAAGTATGTCCAACGGCGGCGGCCCGGCGTGTTTGCGGCTGCGCGTCGTGTTAACCGATGATGAGGCGCGTGCGGTAAATCCGGCAGTGATGATGAATGATGTGCTGTTCCGCGCACTAAATGACTGGATTGAGCGTTATTATCGTGACAGGTTAACGCAGGCCGATCTGGCCGATCCGATGCTATTACGGGAGAGCCGGGAAGCACTGGATACGTTGACCAAAATGTTGAGATTAGGTTCCGTTTATCCCTTCCAGCAGTGACAGGAGGCCGTATGGACAATTTTCTCGCAATGACGCTGTCAGGTGAAATGCCCCGCAGGATGGCGGGGGAGGCTGGTGCGATCCACTGGTTATGGCATGAGCAGGGCGTACTGGAGCTACTGCCCCCAAAGCCAGTAAAGCGCTCTCTGGTGCTATCGTGCGCTATTCACGGCAATGAAACCGCACCGGTGGAGATGCTGGATGGATTATTAAAACAGTTATTAAACGGGACGCTCGCGTTGAGCTGGCGCCTGCTGATCATCATCGGTAACCCCCAGGCGCTGGGGCAGAACAAACGTTTTCTGCGTGACGACCTGAACCGCATGTTTGGCGCTCGCTGGCAAGGTTTTCCGGCCAGTGATGAGACGATCCGCGCTGCGCAACTGGAACGGGCTGTCACCCATTTTTACGCTGAGGGCGACGAAGAGCGCTGGCACCTTGACCTGCATACGGCGATACGTGGTTCATATCATGTGCGTTTTGGCGTACTGCCTGCTCGTACGGAACCCTGGGATGAAATTTTCCTTAAGTGGCTGGGCGATGCCGGACTGGAAGCGTTAGTGTTTCATCAATCGCCGGCGGGAACCTTTACCCACTACACCTGTGAACAGTTCCAGGCCCATTCCTGTACGCTGGAGCTCGGTAAAGCGCTGCCGTTTGGTGAAAATGATCTGAGTCAGTTTGAGCGCACCCGCTGGGCGCTGGCGGCGTTGCTTGCTGGTGATGTGGTACCAGAAGCAGAAACCGTACCGTTGCGCTACCGCGTGGTGCAGCAGTTAACACGACGCAGTGAAGACTTTGTGCTTTATATGTCGGATGAGACGCTCAATTTTACTCCGTTTGCAGCGGGTACGCTGCTGGCGGAAGATCGGGGTGAGCGTTACGTTGTCCAGCGCGATCAGGAATATGTGCTCTTTCCTAACCCGAAAGTCGCTGTAGGGTTACGGGCGGGGCTGATGCTGGAACGCATCAGTTAGCGCAACAGCAATCAATAACAAAAACGCGCCCGGAGATAACGCCGGGCGCGTTTTTTATGGCGCAACACGCTTTTTGATGAGCGATCAGGCGTTAGCGCTCTGCGGAATATAATCGTCAGATTGCAGGAAATGGTTAATCAGGTAGACCATTGTCTGTCCGGAAAGGCCACGCATGCACTCATAGGTTTTGTCTTTTGGGCACCATTCAGCAAAAGACACCCCGTTTGTTTCTTTGGGATTCGTACTCACCAGTCTGCCGCATGGACCGTAAGCCGGGCAGGCAACATCAATGCCTAACGCATTCCAGCCCTGAACACCATTCCTGAAGGGTAAACGGTTTTTCGCCTCAATCTGCGAATAAATAGAAATGATGCCGATCGAGGTCATGCCTGCAAGTGCAACCGGACCGGAATCACAGGCGATCAAAAGCGCGCAATGGCGCATAAAATAGATTGTTTCCATAATGGAAAACGAATTCACTGCTGAAATGGCACGCGGGTTTGTGATGGTCATCAGATCGCGTTTATGGCTATTATTCTTGTCGCTGCCAATGACAACCACCTGCCATCCCGCATCGACCATATGGTCGGTTACGGTATTCCACCCCTCTTCTGTCCAGGTGCGATTTGGCGCGCCAACGTTCGGATGCACCAGCACGGTTTTGCCCGCATTAAGGTTATGCTCTTTAATGAAGGCGTCGACACGGGTTGTATCGAGATGACTTAAATCGATCTTCGGTTGTAAATCGCTTTCTCGCCACTGGCTGCCAAATTCATCCAGAAAGGCCAAAGACATATGTTTTGGCGCCAGAATCTGATCCCATTTATCGAGAATGTGAATCTTATCCTGCATGCCAACTTTTTCAATGAGCTTGCTTTTCCCTTCTGTAACGGAATTCATCGGCCAAAAGTAATCCACTGCCGGGCAGGCGGAGGCCATATCCTCAAACAGTTTATTCGCAATAAGCACAAATTTTTCTGTTGTTTGGGTTTTGAGCGCAGTTAATGCGCCCAGTGCAAAAACAACGTCACCCATTGAGGCGGCACAACGAAAAATGCGCAGATTATCGGGAGATAAAAGTGCATCGTTGTCGACAAGTTCCAGACTTTTGCTATTTGCAAAACAGGCGAATTTACCAGTGAGTTGTTCTAAAGGCGTCTCTTCCATGCGCGGCAATGTCAAAATAACTTCATTCCCGTTCATCAAAAACATTTCAGTACATAATTCCCCAACCATCTTTCTGGGCAGGACATTACATCTGTCAAGAAAGACCAGAGGAATAGTATTTGGCAGATGCAAAACCTGTAAATCGTGCGGGTAAGTTATGCCTTTTCTGCCACCCCACACGAGAAGTTTATTAACATGACTATTGTCCGGGTTTGAACGGAATTCGCTAATCAGATTCTCGATATTCGCCTGGCAATCACGGATAGAGTAATCATTTTTAAAGATGATCAATAGGGTGTTGTTATCGACAAACGCGCGTGCAGTTTCAATTTCAGGGAAGTTGAAAAGTACAGTTTTAACATTTGGGTCGGTTTCTAATGGTGATATAGATAACCCATGTTCAGTAAGCAGGGTTTTGTCGCACGAATAATATTTAGTGTCGTAAATCTTCCCAAATGAGTAAGTGACGACAGGATTCCATCCTCTGCTTGAAATAAGATTGTCTTTTTTAGTGAATATTTTATCTTGCAAATGTTGAGCATACGTAGCGATTGCACTTTGACGTTGCGCAGCAGGCAATGCCAGTAATGTATTACGCGTTATGATAGATAAAGGATCATCCTCATAAACTCTTAAATGTGTTTTATTCCTCGGATGACGCGATTTGCTCAGGATTGTGCCAATATCTTCCGCATGTCCGGTGCCGAAATGAAGGTAAATCGAAGGAATTGATTTTTGACTAATACCATGCAAGATGTCTTTTACGACATCAGGGAAGTTCGCATAGGTGATATTGATAATGGTGACATTGCTTTTTTCTTTAAATTCGTCCTTGTAATCTAATGCCTGTCGTAATATAAAAGTGTGCGAACTGGTATCGCTAATTTTTTCGGCAAGATCGGTTGCCTGCATGCTAAACGCAGACGGGCTAGTTTCGATGTAAAAATGGAACTTCATCTTCTCAATTCCTCAATGAGCTATCCATAGCCTAACTGATCTATTATCTATTTTATTAAAATTTAAGGGTAGCATGCCCGGCCATCTTCTAACTGAGGATTAGACCCGTTTTTGCTATCTTATTAGGGCAATTGCACTTCACGATTTTAGAATGTGATATCGATTTATCTCATTGAAAATTAATATTATTTTTGTGGAATTTCATCAACTACCGTTGCGATGAACAGCCGCGCTTTTGGAGGAATCTCTCCCTGCTGCGTTGAGTCATGCGTAGAGTAATGTATCGATATTAAAATCCTGTTGTCATGGAGCAAAAGGAGCCCGCGCCAGCGTATTTATCATGTTCCCGTCCTCGGCTGGCAGTGCGCAGGCAATTCTATACTTTAAACTGAGCACTAAAGTAGCGTCTTATCCTGACGTAAGTTGCCGCTGCAGCTGTTATCGTAGACTATTGCTCTGGGAGGTAGGGTGTAGTCGGGTTAAATATTGAGTGAAATACCACGTCTCATACGGCTGCACGGATATTGAACGATTAAAACCTGGTTTTGTGAGGACGCATGATTATTAAAAGCCTTGTTCATTCATCAAAATGCAAAGTCTGTGAAAGCGATGCTCATTTGTGTGGGGTCGTTGACTTTAATACTTCATGTGATAGTAAGTTACCTGATCATGCTGTCTTACCATTGACCGGGATACCAATTTATTATCATCGCTGCGAGAATTGTGGACTGCTCTATACTCATGCATTTGATGACTGGGAATTCGACGATTTTAAAAAATACATTTACAATGATGATTATATAAAACACGATCCTGACTTCCTTGGTGTCCGCCCACGAAATAATGCAGAATTGGTTATGTCTAATTTCAAACCAATACTGAAATGGAATGTACTCGACTATGGTGGTGGCGATGGTCAGCTTGCAAACTTACTCTGTGAGCAGGGTGTAAAAGCAGTTGGCTGGGATCCGTTTCATCTAAATTTAGAATTGCCGCAGGGCAAGTTTGAATTAATTACCTCTTTTGAAGTGTTCGAGCATACGCCGACGCCTGTTGCAACGCTCTTAAGGCTTTCAGTTTTCTGGAAGAAAGAGGGGCAATTTTCTTTTCTACATTAGTCAGCGATTCGATGACTAATGAAGGAACCAATAGCTGGTATGTTGCGCCCCGAAATGGCCATGTGACAATTCATACTAAAAAATCGCTTTCAATTCTTTTTGCAAAAGTTGGCATGGAAGTATTTAGTTTTAGCGATAGTGTACATATAGCTTATTTCCCAACGCCAGAAGACGCTTAAGAATAAATCCTGGCCTCGTCATCATTTCGATGTGAGGCTTTTCTTGCCCAGCCAAAGGCAGTGAATGGTCAGCGGACCCGGATTACAGGTCCGCATGATCTGACTACAGAGTGCCACATGCCAGCTAAGCCTGACCCGATTAGGTGGGTTTTAAATCTATATACAGATTATTCTTGTTGCATTGGCTTGTTATTTTCTACTCTCGTTATATAATCTCCATCATTACCTGCGAAACTGCCTGCTAGTATATTTCTTTTTCCACTCTTCATCGTTTATTCATATTTTCTCCACAATTGATGTAAAAATGTTTTTTACACTTTCATTGTTTTACTGATGCTCTGATTTATTGACGAAGAAAAGGCTAAAGTGAATATCGTCAACACGGCATCCGCCGCAAGAAAACATGAATAGTAAGGAATTATATTATGCGTAAACTCACCGCTCTGTTTGTTGCCTCTACCCTGGCTCTTGGCGCTGCTAACCTGGCGCATGCTGCCGATACCACCACTGCACCGGCTGATGGTAGCCCGGTGATGCACCATAAAGGCCCGCGCGGACCTCATCATGACATGATGTTCAAAGGCCTGAACCTGACGGATGCGCAGAAACAGCAGATCCGTGATATCAGGAAAGGCGAGTACGAGCAGATGCAGCAGGAACGCCGCGAAATGCACAGCATTATTGCCAGTGACACCTTCGACAAAGCGAAAGCGGAAGCGCAAATCGCGAAGATGGACGAGCAGCGTAAAGCGCATATGCTGGCACACCTGGAAACGCAGAACAAAATCTACAATGTTCTGACCCCGGAGCAGAAAAAACAGTTTAATGCCAATTTTGAGAAGCGTCTGACAGAACGTCCGGCGCCAGAAGGTAAAATGCCTCAACCTGCTGAATAATGATTCAGCAACCCCTATCAAGACCGCCGGTCTTGCTCATAGCACGTGTTTACGTTGTGGGCAGGACTGGCGGTTTTTCTTTCCCGCCCCCTTGTCTGCCGCCTGTATCAGGGTATCCTCAACCTGCTTGTTTTTGACAGAAAATTTACGTGTATCATTACGTTAATTTTTTACATGCTGGCAACAGCATCGCTAAGGCATCCTGCTTTGCTGCCGATAATCTTTTTATGGCAGGATGGATGATAATGACACGCTGCCTTTAGAAGCAGCGGCGCGGCATTTCCATGCTGTGCCATTCAGGAGTGATGATGGAATTCTTTGATATCCGCAAAATGCCGGTAAATCTCTGGCGTAATGGGGCAGGTGAAACCCGAGAAATTTGCTGTTTTCCGGAGGCGACGAGGGATTTCAGTTGGCGGGCAAGCATCGCTTCGCTGGCCAGTAACGGTGAGTTTCCGCAATTTCCCGGGGTTGATCGTGTCATTACGCTTATTGAAGGCGGTGAAGTCACCCTGGATGGCGGTCATGAATTCTGTCATACGCTGAAAAAATTCCAGCCTTTTACCTTTGCCGGAGAACAACCGGTGAAAGTTCAACTTCATGATGGTCAGATGTCGATGGATTTCAATATCATGACTCGTCGCGATCACTGCCGCGCAAAAGTGCGTATTGCAGACCGGACGTTTACCACATTTGGTACCCGGGGGGGCGTTATCTTTGTGCTGAGTGGCGCATGGCAACTTGGCGATAAGCTGCTTACCGCCGATCAGGGCGCCTTCTGGAGTGAAGGTCGCCAGACATTGCGCTTGTTAAAATCAGAAGGTCAGTTGCTCTTTAGTGAAATCACCTGGCTTGCGGGTCACTGAGGAAATTCGCTAATCAGATACTCCCCTGAGAGCAATGGCTTGCAGAGTATTTTATAGCCATCGTGATCAAACCCAGCGGGCGTGCGGAGCAATTCTGCCGCCTCATCTAAATGGTTGACTGCCCCAAGCCACAGCCAGTTGTGGATGATATGGTATTGCGTCATCGTTTCCCCAACCTCCTGTAAACTAATCGGCCCATTCCAGGGCCAACACACCAGACGCATACGTTCCATGGCAGCCAGAAAACGACCATCGTGTTCGGCAACTGTTTCTTTACCGCAACAGGCGCCTGCGCACCGGCGTAACGCTGAACGGAAACAGCCGCGACCGCGGGTTAAAGACTCCAGGCCAAGCAGGCCATAGCAGAGCTTTTCGTCATCGGCGATGGACTGCAATGTTTGTAGTGCGGCGCGACGATTGGCAAACAGGCCGTACAATCCGCCTTCTGAGGAAAAATCCACTTCGCGGGCGTACACCACCTGTGGCTTATCGCCTTTGACTGATAACGAACAAAGCTGACGGTTACGGCGCAAGCGTTTATTAAAAAGAGGTTGTTGTTCTTTAATCAGGCGCGCTTCAAGCAACAGGGCGCCGAGCTCACCTGCGGTACATATCCAGGTGATGCGCCGTGATTGCCGGAGCATCGCGGCTTCGTCGGGTGTACGCAGATGGGAAAGAACCCGGCTTCGGATATTCACGCTTTTACCGATGTACAGCGGCATCGCATCACTGTCGCCATGGAAAAAGTAGACGCCTGGCTGCTTTGGCAGAGCTTCAAGCCATGGACGTAAATGTTCAGGATATTCATAAATAGCCGCCGCTTCAAATTCAAGACGCGGGGCGGATTGACGCCTGTTCACTGCTGACTCCTGATACTGTCTGGATATCCAGTGTAGCAGGCTGCGGCGGGTGAAAAAAGAGGCGACTTACGCCGCCTCTGAGATTTATTACTTTTTCCAGAAATCGTCGAAAACGGTAATCGGCGGACGGCGTTTATGCTCCGTCTTCAGATACCAGCCTTCGATAATCTGGGCTGTACCAGCGTCCAGCGTTTTGCCTTCCAGGTAATCATCAATGTTTTCGTAGGTAACGCCGAGTGCCGCTTCATCGGGCAGAGAAGGGCGATCGTCTTCCAGATCTGCGGTAGGCGCTTTCTTGTAGAGGTGTTCCGGGCAGCCCAGGAAAGCCAGCAACTGTTTACCCTGACGCTTGTTGAGACGGAAAATTGGGTTGATGTCGGTACCGCCATCACCGTATTTGGTGAAGAAACCGGTAACGGCTTCTGCCGCATGGTCAGTACCTACTACTACGCCTTTTGTCATCCCGGCGATGCTGTACTGAGCTTTCATGCGCTCACGGGCCTTTTCATTGCCCCGAATAAAGTCGCTCAGCTCAATTCCCGCCTCGCGCAGCGCCTGTTCACTGGCCAGCACGGCTCCCTTGATATTAACGGTCAGCACGCGATCCGGTTTGATAAAATCAATGGCATCCTGGCAATCCTGTTCATCTGCCTGTATGCCATAGGGCAAGCGTACGGCGATAAACTGGTAACTGGCATCCCCGCTTTCCTGACGTAGCTCGGAGATGGCGGTCTGGCAAAGCTTCCCGGCGAGCGTTGAATCCTGGCCGCCGCTTATCCCCAGTATCAGGGAGCGTAAAAAAGGATAGGTTTGCAGATAGGACTTAAGAAAATCTACGCTACGGCGAACTTCTTCTTCGGCATTGATAGTTGGCTTGACGCCCAGCGCCTGAATAATTTCTTGTTGCAGAGTCATTTAACCCCTCCGTCATGTGGCCTGCTATGCAGGTAGCAAATAGGTGATGAAGCCAAATTAACCCTTTGACGGTAAAACGACAAGGATCACGCATTTGAGTGTCGTAAAATACGCCGTTTTTGCAGGCATTCGTAGTTTTATTAGAATTTTCCGAAAGTTATCCCAGCCATTCTGTATAGTTGAAAAATGCAATTTTATATTCCAGGCTTAGATAACACGCTGATACACAAGCGGATAAACAAGAGGATGGAATATGAACAAGAACATCGCAGGAATTCTGGGTGCAGCGGCGGTACTGACTATGCTGGCAGGGTGTACAGCTTATGATCGTGCTAAAGATCAGGTGAGCCAGCCGGTGGTAAAAGATGTGAAAAAAGGGATGACGCGCCAGCAGGTTATGCAGGTTGCTGGTCGTCCCTCTTCCGAAGTGACCATGATCCATGCGCGTGGCACTTGCCAGACCTATATCCTGGGTCAACGTAACGGTAAAACTGAAACCTATTTCGTCGCGCTGGATGAGACGGGTCACGTGATGAACTCCGGTTACCAGACTTGTGCTGAGTATGATACCGATCCACAAGCACCTAAGCAGTAACCTTTAATTCCCTTTGCCTGAGCAGATCTAAAACCGGCCTGATGGCCGGTTTTTTTATGTCTGGATCTTTTTTAACGAAGCGAATTATTTGACCGGAATGTGAAGGGAATCATGATGCCTGGTCAATGAGAGACAATTTTGGTTTGTTGTGAATTATCCCCTTATAAGACACCAACGTATACTCAATACAACATCAAAACAGATAACACGGCGTCTCGCCATACGGCGTAATCACGCGTTCCTGCGATGATAAACGTCGCTCAAGGGAGGTTTTATGGATAAGAAAGTCATCTATTTGTTCTGCTCTGCGGGCATGTCCACCTCGTTGCTGGTGTCGAAAATGCGTGCGCAGGCAGAAAAGTACAATGTGCCAGTGATTATCGATGCCTTTCCGGAAACGCTGGCAGCAGAGAAAGGTCCGCAGGCGGATGTCGTCCTGTTAGGTCCGCAAATTGCGTATATGCTGCCCGAAATCCAGCGCATCTTACCCGATAAGCCAGTAGAAGTTATTGATTCACTGCTCTATGGCAAAGTCGATGGTTTAGCTGTTCTTAAAAGTGCTATTGCTGCCATTAAAAAAGCAGCGCTTTAATTTTTATATTTTTCCCGTCAAAGAGTAATTTCACACATTCATGCCGCAATCAATGTTGCGGCACTTAAGGGCTTATTTGTATGAGTAAAGCGATCAATTATCTGGAAAAGATACTGCTACCGTTCGCGGTGAAAATAGGCAAGCAACCACATGTCAACGCGATTAAAAATGGTTTTATTAAATTAATGCCATTAACGCTCGCAGGGGCCATGTTTGTTTTAATAAATAATGTTTTTCTTAGTTTTGGCGAAGGGTCTTTTTTTTACTCGCTTGGCATTCGACTGGATGCGTCAACAATTGATTCCCTGAATGGCCTTAAAGCCATCGGCGGTAATGTCTATAACGGTACGTTGGGCATTATGTCGCTGATGGCACCTTTTTTTATTGGTATGGCTCTGGCAGAGGAACGCAAAGTTGATCCCCTCGCGGCGGGGTTGTTGGCCGTTGCGGCGTTTATGACGGTAACCCCATATAGCGTGGGAGAAGCCTATGCGGTAGATGCTAACTGGCTCGGTGGCTCAAACATCATTTCCGGCATGCTGATTGGGCTTATTGTCGCGGAAATGTTCGCCTTCGTCGTTCGGCGTAACTGGGTGATCAAATTACCTGATAGCGTACCCGCCTCGGTTGCTCGTTCTTTTTCGGCGCTGATTCCGGGTTTTGTGATCCTCTCGGTCATGGGGATTATCGCCTGGGGACTGGCGGGCGTCGGAACCACCTTCCACCAGATCATTATGGACTCCATCTCCAGACCGCTGGCGGCAATGGGCGGCGTAGTAGGTTGGGCATACGTCATTTTTACCTCGCTACTGTGGTTCTTTGGCGTCCATGGTTCACTGGCTCTGGCCGCGCTGGACAGCGGGATTATGACGCCATGGGCGCTGGAAAACGTGGCGCTTTATACCGAATATGGCTCCGTTGATGCGGCGCTGGCCGCGGGGAAAACCTTCCATGCATGGGCAAAACCGGTTCTCGATTCCTACATCTTCCTGGGCGGCACCGGGGCGACGCTGGGGTTAATCATTGCCATCTTTATTGCGTCTCGCCGCGCCGATCACCGTCAGGTGGCGAAGCTGGCGCTGCCTTCCGGGATTTTCCAGATTAACGAACCCATGATGTTCGGTCTGCCGATTATCATGAACCCGTTGATGTTCATTCCGTTTATCCTGGTTCAACCTGTACTGGCCGCCATTACTATGACAGCCTACTACATGGGGATCATCCCGCCTGTCACCAATATCGCACCATGGACTATGCCCACAGGGCTGGGTGCCTTCTTCAATACCAACGGCAGTATCGCGGCCGTGTTGCTGGCGCTGTTCAACCTTGGTGTGGCGACACTGCTCTATCTGCCGTTCGTCGTAATATCGAATAAAGCGCAGAACACTATTGAAGCCGAAGAGAGCGAGGAAGATATCGCTCAGGCGCTGAAATTTTAAGGAAAATCGCCGCGGTCGGTGTACCGCCGCGGCTACAGACGAGGAGTCATCATGCTGGATTTAGATAACCTGCCGGAAACCGATGCCGCTACCGATACTCTGGAAGAGGTCGTCATGGGGCTTATTATCAACGCGGGGCAGGCGCGAAGCCTGGCGTACAGTGCGTTAAAACAAGCCAAACTCGGCAATTTTGAGATGGCAAAAACGCTGATGACGCAATCCCATGCCGCCCTTCATGAGGCGCATCGCGTCCAGACGCAGCTCATTGAAAGTGATGAGGGGCAGGGTAAAATGAAAGTGAGCCTCGTGCTGGTTCACGCCCAGGATCATCTGATGACAGCCATGCTGGCGCGTGAGCTTATTAGCGAGCTGATTGAACTGCACGAAAAAATGTGACGATAAGGAGAAGCCCGCGATGCAGCCTGAGGTAAACGCGACGGACGCGAGAATTGTCAGAGAGCAGCAGCTTTTTAACGGCCGGCCTTTCCACGTGTTTATCTACAACAAAGTTGAGAGTATCAGCGGGCTGCATCAGCATGATTACTATGAATTTACGCTTGTTCTGACCGGGCGTTACTATCAGGTGATCAACGGGAAACGGGTGTTGCTGGAACGAGGCGATTTTGTCTTTATCCCCGTCGGTTCGACCCACCAGAGCTTCTATGAATTTGGTGCGACGCGGATTCTTAATGTGGGGATCAGCAAACAGTTTTTTGAAACCCATTATCTTTCACTGGTGCCGTTTTGTTTCGTTGCCTCGCAGAGTTATCGCATTAAAGCCACGTTTCTGGCATACATTGAATCAGTCATTGCGTCACTCAATTTTCGTGATAGTGAACTCGATGAGTTTATTGAAAATGTAACCTTCCATGTTATCAATCGCCTGCGTCATTACCGGGAGCAGCAGGAGGAAGATTGCATTCCTCAATGGTTGAAAATGACCGTTGAGGGGATGCACGACAAACATCGTTTTGGTGAGCATGCGCTGGAAAATATGGTCGCCCTGTCCGGGAAATCTCAGGAATATTTAACCAGGGCAACGCAGCGTTATTATCATAAAACACCGCTGCAAATTATTAATGAAATTCGGATTAATTTTGCCCGCAAGCAACTTGAGATTTCGAATTTCTCTATTAATGATATTGCATGGGAGGCAGGCTACAGTAGCCCCAGCTTATTTATTAAAACGTTTAAAAGATTAACCTCATTTACACCGGGTAGTTACCGTAAACAACTGACAAATATTTCCTGACTGGCGGGGTTCTGCCCCGTTAACAAATATCATCATTTATAATTATCGCACTGCGGTAATGACACGGCTTGTCTTAACATCAGGCCAGAGGGAGAAAATATGACGACGAAACTGAAAATTGTCACCATCGGCGGTGGCAGCAGTTATACCCCGGAATTACTGGAAGGATTTATTCTTCGCTACCACGAATTACCTGTCAGTGAATTATGGCTGGTAGATGTGGAAGAGGGGAAACATAAGCTGGATATCATTTATGACCTTTGCTGTCGCATGGTGGAAAAAGCAGGAATTCCCTTAAAGATATTTAAAACCCTTGATCGACGTGAAGCGCTGCGCGATGCGGATTTTGTCACCACACAATTTCGTATCGGCCAGCTCAAAGCACGGGAACTTGATGAGCGCATTCCCTTAAGTCACGGTTATCTTGGTCAGGAGACCAATGGCGCCGGTGGCTTGTTCAAAGGGTTGCGCACTATCCCGGTTATTTTCGATATTCTTCGTGATGTGGAAGAACTCTGTCCCCAGGCATGGGTGATCAATTTCACCAACCCGGCCGGTATGGTGACAGAAGCGGTGTATCGCCATACCAACTTCCGTCGCTTTATTGGCGTATGTAATGTCCCCGTCGGCATGAAAATGTTTGTCCGTGATGTTCTGCAACTCGCCGCGACGGACACGCTATCTCTCGATTTATTTGGTCTAAACCATCTGGTCTTTATCAAAGATGTGCTGGTGAATGGTGAGTCGCGTTTTGCCGAGTTGATGGATGGGGTGGCTTGCGGACGGCTGGCGAAATCATCGGTGAAGAATATCTTTGATTTACCCTTCTCTGAGGGGTTGCTGCGTTCGCTCAATCTACTGCCATGTTCATATCTGCAATATTATTTCAAATCCAAAGAGATGCTGGGCATTGAAATGGGGGAATACTACAAGGGGGGGACGCGTGCTCAGGTTGTTCAGGAGGTGGAAAAAAACCTCTTTGAAATGTACAAAGATCCGACACTCAATGTGAAGCCGAAAGCGCTGGAGATGCGTGGCGGGGCCTATTATTCCGATGCCGCTTGTGAAGTGATCAATGCGATTTTTAATGATAAGCAGACGGAACATTATGTGAATGTGCCGCACCGGGGAAGCGTGGAAAATATTCCTGCGCAGTGGGCAGTAGAAATGACCTGTCTGCTGGGGCGCGATGGAGCAACGCCGCATCCACGGATAAGACACTTTGACGACAAGGTTCTTGGGCTGATTTATACCATTAAGGGCTTTGAGATTGCTGCAAGCAACGCGGCACTGAGCGGTGAATTGAATGATATTTTACTGGCGCTCAATCTTAACCCTTTGATTCACTCCGATAAAGATGCGGAAAAACTGGCCCGCGATATGCTGCTGGCCAATCAGCAATGGTTACCGCGTTTTGCTGCAACAATAGCATCCTTCAACCAGTGAGGGGGTTATGCAAAGACTCTTAATCGTCAATGCGGATGACTTTGGCTTAAGCCGTGGGCAGAACTACGGCATTGTCGAAGCCTGCCGCAACGGTGTCGTCACATCCACGACTGCGCTGGTGAATGGGGCCGCTGTCGAACATGCCGTTGCTTTGCGCACTCAGGTTCCGGAGCTGGCCGTAGGGCTGCATTTTACCCTGACGCTGGGAAAACCCGTGGGAAATACGCCATCACTGACGCGAGAGGGGCAACTGGGAAAGTGGGTCTGGGATATGGCTGCGCAAGGTTCTTTGCCGCTGGATGAGATTGCCGATGAGCTGGCCTGCCAGTACTCGCGCTTCATCGCGCTGTTTGGTGAGCCACCGTCACATATCGACAGTCATCATCATGTGCATATGATCGGCGCCATTTTCCCGCTGGTTGCGGCGTTTGCACGCGAAAAAGACATCCCATTGCGTGTCGATCGTGATGATGCGCAGCGCCAGGGAATTGAAGCCAACGAGGTACGCAGCACAAGCGGTTTTTCCAGCGACTTTTATGGCGATGCGATATCAACGTCGCTATTTATGTCGATTCTTGATGCCGGCTTGCAGCGTGGTGACAGTTCGCTGGAAATCATGACTCATCCGGCATTTGTCGATAAGACGCTTATGGCCAGCAAATACTGTTATCCACGCTTAGACGAGCTGGATGTGCTGACGCAGCCATCGTTGAAAGAGGCGATTGCCGAACGAGCCTTCAGGCCAGGTACCTTTCGGGATCTGTAAGTCACGCACCGCGGCAGAGGCCGCGGTGCGTGTTTATCAGGCAGGAATACTGGCGATTTTACTCATGCGTGACCAAATACGGTGCGCGCGCAATAATCCCAGGAAATCATCCATGCTGCTGCCCGCGGCATCGTCGGCCTGTACCACACCTTCTTCACCCTGCGGAGCAACCTGTAAAACGGTGCTGAATTGACGGGCATCTCCCAGCAGCGTAATGGGTTTTAAATGTTTGTAAGCTTCCAGCAGATAGTAAAGCGCATCGCCATTATTCACGAGCTGGCTGAGATCGCCACCTGGCACGATGACACCATCCACCGTCAGCGATGGTGCGCCCGCAAAGGTTCCCGCGACAGGTAATACTGAGCCATCATCGGCAACGACATTGCCCATTCGGGAATAGAGCAATTTTGCGTGCACACCTTCTGCCTTAAGACGTTGCAGGATCTTGAGCACATCGTCGGCACGCGTTTTATCATTCAATAACACGGCGACGATACGGCCTTTGATGGAACCCTCCGGGATGGCATAGAGGCTGAGCGAGGGATCTTTTTTCAGGCCGTTAACGTCTTTCGGCGGCGCGATGTTGCGTTGTTCTTCACTGAGCGTAATGCCGAGGTTCCCGGCGACGGCATTCGCCAGATGAACGTCAATATGCGCCAGTTGATCAACCACCCGTTCACGAATATATTCGCGCACGACTTTACTCAGCTCGAAGCTGAAAGCATCGATAATATGCTGCTGTTCGAATGGCGTCTGGCTTAACCAGAACAGCCGTGGATGCGCATAATATTCTGCAAACGAGGGGCTGCGTTCGCGAATTTTGCCGCCTTCGACCCGTTCCTGATACGACTCGAATCCGCCCCGTTTGGGGCCAGGCGGCGTCTCGCGTGGCCAGTTATCATTAATCGAGTTGGGTTCATAATTTGCCGGGTTAGTATCGATATCCATTCGATGCATGCCGTCGCGCTGAAAATTATGGTACGGGCAGGCAGGACGGTTTATCGGGATCTCATGAAAGTTTGGCCCGCCAAGGCGGCTAATCTGCGTATCCGTATAGGAAAACAGACGTCCCTGCAGCAGGGGATCATTAGAGAAATCGAGGCCCGGGACAATATGACCGGGGTGAAACGCGGCCTGTTCGTTTTCAGCAAAGAAATTATCCGGATTACGATTGAGCACCATTTTGCCCACCCGTTTTACCGGCACCAGCTCTTCCGGGATCAGTTTCGTCGGGTCAAGGAGATCAAAATCAAATTTAAATTCGTCTTCCTCAGGAATCAGCTGTAATCCGAGCTCATATTCCGGGTAATCACCGGCTTCAATCGCTTCCCACAGATCGCGGCGATGAAAATCGGGGTCACGTCCGGTCAGTTTCTGCGATTCATCCCACACCAGGGAGGCTTTTCCTGCCAGCGGTTTCCAGTGAAAGCGCACAAATGTTGCCTGGCCTTCGGCATTAATCATGCGAAAGGTATGAATACCAAAGCCTTCCATTGTGCGATAGCTGCGTGGGATCCCCCGGTCAGACATGGCCCACATAACATTATGTAATGTCTCCGGCTGCAGCGAGACATAATCCCAGAAGGTGTCATGGGCGCTCTGCCCCTGGGGAATTGCCCAGTGAGGCTCTGGTTTTACCGCATGAACAAAATCCGGGAATTTATGTGCGTCCTGAATAAAAAAGACGGGCGTGTTATTGCCTACCAAATCGAAGATACCCTCCTCGGTGTAAAACTTGGTGGCGAATCCACGAATATCCCGCACGGTATCGGCGGAGCCCGCGCCCCCCTGAACCGTTGAAAAGCGCACAAATACCGGGGTGATTTTCTCCGGGTCAGAGAGGAACGCTGCTTTGGTGATAGCTGATAAACTTTCGTAAGGCTGGAAATAGCCATGGGCGGCAGAGCCGCGTGCGTGGACGATGCGCTCAGGGATGCGCTCGTGGTCGAAATGGGTGATCTTTTCGCGCAGGATGAAGTCTTCCAGCAGCGTTGGTCCACGCGTGCCTGCCCGCAGTGAATTCTGATCGTCTGCGATGCGTACACCCTGATTCGTCGTCAGTGGAAAATTCTCACTCCCCTTACGAAAGGCTTCCAGCGCAGTGAGCTTCTCATTGGCGGTATTGGGGGCCTTTAAACTGCCTGGCGCGGTTGGTTGCTCACCGGGCGCAGAGAGCCGGGGGGAGGGTTGATGGGAACCATCTGCCGGCGCCAGAGAATCCAGACCGGGTTTTGACTCACTTGCATCATGTACAGGTGATTGATGATTTTTAGGGCTTTGTTCTTTATCCGACATTGAGCACATCTCCTGTTTTCATTGCTGAAAAATGGTCGTTGCTTTGGCAAAACCCTTCTAACTATAGAACAACTCAGGACAGTGCTCAGGCGCAACGGCTACGGGCGGGCAGGTAAAACGGCAAAAATCCGCAGAAAATCAGCCCGAAGGCGACGCGCGGGGTGACGATCGGCTATGATAGGACTTTCGTGTTAGTGGAATTCGTTTTTGTGAACTCTTCGCTTATGAAACCTTTGCGCCATCAAAACCGTCGTGTTATCAGCTATGTACCCCGTATCGAGCCTGCACCACCTGAACATGCTGTGAAGGTTGACGGGTTTCGTGACGTCTGGTTATTGCGCGGAAAGTATGTGGCCTTCGTGTTGCAGGGCGAGCGTTTTACGCGTTCACCTGTTTTCAATGTGCCTGAATCCGCTCAGCGCTGGGCAACACAGATTCGCCAGGAAGGTGAAATCGACGAATAAAAAAACCGCCTGCAATGACTTGTCAGGCGGTTTTCGTTTCAGATATCGCGAACTTAGCGATGTGCCAGTTCGGCGTCCTCTTCACTGTTCAGAATGGTTTTGTCCGTCTGTTTAAGCCACTGGCTGGTCAGCGTACCTGCGGTCATTGAGCCGCTGACATTAAGCGCCGTACGCCCCATGTCGATCAGTGGCTCCACCGAAATCAGCAGTGCAACCAGCGTTACCGGTAAGCCCATCGCCGGCAGCACAATCAGTGCGGCGAAAGTCGCGCCCCCACCCACACCGGCGACACCCGCAGAACTGACCGTCACAATACCTACCAGCGTCGCAATCCACATCGGATCCAGCGGGTTGATGCCGACTGTCGGGGCAACCATTACGGCCAGCATTGCCGGGTAGAGCCCTGCACAGCCATTCTGACCAATGGTCGCTCCGAACGAAGCGGAGAAGCTGGCGATAGACTCAGGTACACCCAGACGGCGAGTCTGTGCTTCCACATTCAGTGGAATAGATGCGGCGCTGGAACGGCTGGTAAACGCGAACGTCAGTACCGGCCATACCTTACGGAAGTATTTCAGCGGGCTGATCCCATTTACCCCCAGCAGCAGGCCATGCACCACAAACATAATGCCAAGACCAATATAGGAGGCGATAACAAAGCTACCGAGTTTAATAATGTCCTGGATGTTAGAACCGGCCACAACTTTGGTCATGAGTGCCAGTACGCCGTACGGCGTGAGTTGCATAACCAGACGCACCAGTTTCATTACCCAGCTTTGCAGCGTATCAATGGCGGTAAGAACACGTTCGCCTTTCGGCGCATCGTCTTTGAGCAGTTTCAGGGCGGCGACACCCAGGAATGCCGCGAAAATCACGACGCTGATAATGGAGGTTGGGTTTGCACCAGTCAGATCGGCAAACGGGTTCTTCGGTACAAACGACAACAGTAGCTGCGGTACGCTCAGATCGGCCACTTTGCCCACATAATTGGTCTGAATAGCCGTCAGACGTGCCGTTTCGGCGGAACCCTGAACCAGTCCTTCGGCGGTCAGACCGAAGAGGTTGGTCATCATGACGCCAACCAGGGCTGAAATCAGCGTGGTAAACAGCAGGGTGCCGATGGTTAAGAAGCTGATTTTACCCAACTGAGAGGCGTTGTGCAGGCGGGCAACGGCGCTCAGAATAGAAGCAAAAACCAGCGGCATAACAATCATCTGTAGCAGTTGCACGTAGCCATTACCGACCACGTTGAACCACTGAATTGAGTTTTTCAGTACCGGGTTATCTGCGCCATAAATGGCCTGCAACGCAAGGCCAAACACTACGCCCAGACCTAAACCGGCCAGCACTTTTTTTGCCAGACTCCACTGTTTGTGACGCGTTTGCGCCAGCAACAGCAGCAGTGCGACAAACACTACAACGTTTGCGATTAAAGGAAAGTTCATCCCCGTTCTCCTGATCTCATTATAAGGCCGGCATCCAAAGGTCAGCCAATGGCGGAAGGTTAGCAGAAGAGGTCTGCAAGCCTTATATCCAAATGGAATGAATTATGCCGTAAGGGAAGAAAATGGCGGTTTAATGGTCGATCTGTTGATGTATAAAGCGATTGAACTGATTTTGCAGCAAATTAATCACCTGTGATGACCAGCGCACTGCACTATTATCGGGCAATGTTTGTGGCATCCACAGCGCCCAGGTGAACAGGGCCATGCATAACACACGTTCAAGTTGGTTACCACGCTGCGGCGAGAGCAATGGCAGACGGAATCGCCAGCGGCAGGGCCAGAGCAGAGGTACACCCGCCGGGGTTATCATATCGGCAAGAATATGGCTCAAATAACCCAGAACCAATCCCTGCAAGGCATCTGCCGGGATGATCCAGCTATCGGGCACTTTGAGATAGAACAGGGTTAACCCAATAAAAACGGCCAGCAGACTATGGGTAAAACCACGATGACCGAACATGCGGGCCACGGGCTTTGAGATCCATTTTAGCCGCTGCCCAAGAAAGGACTTCGGGTGATCAATATCGGGCAGAAGGCAGGTCAAAATTGCTGAAGGAACAATATGCCACCAATCCCCGTGTGCCAGCACAGGCGTCAATTCGGCATTTTTGGCAAACACCGCGCAGGCAATAGAAAAAAGCAGGTGTCCTTCCGCCGTCATGATAAAACTCGCTAAACTGTCGATGCATACAGTATAGGGTTTTTATACAGTAGGCGGAAGAGGTGACGGTGTAACTCTTTGTCACAAGAATGACATTTAACGCGCCAGCCAGCCACCATCCACGGCAAGGGTAAAACCATTAATATAGTCCGAGGCCGCAGAAGCAAGAAAGACCGCCGGGCCTTTGAGATCATCCGGGTTTCCCCAGCGACCGGCCGGAATGCGATCAACAATCTCCTGGTTACGCTCTGCGTCTTCCCGTAATGCCTGGGTATTGTTAGTTGCCATGTAGCCAGGGGCTATGGCATTAACATTAATATTATGTGATGCCCATTCATTGGCCAGCAGACGGGTCAATCCCAGAACACCGCTTTTGGATGCCGTATACGACGGTACGCGGATACCGCCCTGGAACGAAAGCATAGAAGCAATATTGATGATTTTCCCACCGCCACCCTGAGCAATAAACTGGCGGGCGACAGCCTGAGAAAGAAAGAAGACCGTTTTAACGTTGAGATTCATCACATCGTCCCAGTCTTTCTCGCTAAATTCGAGTGCGTCGCAGCGGCGGATGGTCCCGGCGTTATTGAGCAAAATATCAATGCGACCCATCTGCGAAACGCTCTGGCTGACAATGTCATTAAGGCACTCTTGTTTGCCGAGATCGGCCTGGATAGCAAGGAACTTGCGGCCCAGCGCAGTGACTCGTTCGGCGGTCTCCTGTGGTTTTTTACGGCCAACGCCGACAATATGGCATCCTGCTTCGGCAAGCCCCAGCGCCATTCCTTGTCCCAGACCGGTATCGCAGCCGGTGACGATAGCGACTTTATTTGCAAGCGAAAAGGCATCAAGAATCATAATTCCCCCGGGTCCCGGTTATTGTCATATTGCCTGAGATGAGGATAGGGGCAGAGAGGAAGAATTACAAATAAATTGAAACGATGTTTTAAAAAAATAAACCAGAGACAGTTCAGACCGTCTCTGGTGGCAGGGGTTAGCCGCAAAGATGCGCCACGGTAAGCTCTTCAAGGCTGGATAACTTCACATCAGCCAGCGCATAACGTGGGTCATCACGGTTCTCTTTCGCAGGTACCACGACAGAACGCATCCGTGCGGCTTTACTGGCAATCATTCCATTGACGGAATCTTCCAGCGCCACACAGGTGAGCGGGTCGACGCCAAGCTTCGCGGCGCAGTCCAGATAAACCTGCGGATGGGGTTTGCTGTATGGCAGCTTTTCGGCGGAGGCCAGCGCATCGAAATTATCGCGCAGGCCAAACAGAGAGAGCGTTTTTTCCAGCATATGCAGCGGTGATGCCGAAGCCAGCCCCACTTTCAGCCCGCTGGCTTTGCATAGGGCAATCGCTTCGCGCGCGCCAGGAAGCAGCGGGCGCGTCTCTTCCACCAGGGTAATGGCGCGACTGATGATGCGATTCGTAACTTCATTACAGTCCGGACCACTCCATGGCTGGCGGTCGAACCACAGGCCAACAACCACATCAATGCGCAGACCAAGGGTATCCGGTAGCTCATCGCGGCGGGTGGTATCAACCCCAAGGCTTGCCATGACATCCAGTTCAGCGCGATCCCAGAGTGGCTCTGAGTCCATAATTAATCCATCCATATCGAAAATGGCAGCGAGTATTTGTCGCGGGGCAGACATTCACACCTCTCTTTTTTGCGTCAGAACACAGGGAGAAACACTTTTTATGGTCAGAAGGTCATCATACCGTCTTTAAAGATCGGGCGAAAATGAATATGAGAGGGTAGACTTAGGCGGAAAACGGAACGTCTCACAAGGGGAATCCATGACGTATCAACAAGCTGGACGCATTGCCATATTAAAACGCGTCCTGGGGTGGGTTATTTTTATCCCGGCAGTGATTTCGACAATTATTTCAGTACTTAAGTTTATGTATGACCACAGTGAAAAACAGCCGGGCATTAATGCCGTTATGCTGGATTTCGCGCATGTGATGATTGAGATGATTCGGTTTAACACGCCATTCCTCAATTTTTTCTGGTACAACTCACCCACGCCGGATTTTCATCATCAGCTTAATATCGGTTTCTGGATTATTTTCGTGCTGATTTTTGTCGGGCTGGCGCTGCAGGCCTCCGGGGCAAGGATGAGTCGCCAGACGCGTTTTCTGCGTGAAAACCTTGAGGATCAACTGATTCTGGAAAAAGCAAAAGGTGCCGAAGGGCTGTCACGAGAAGAGATCGAAGCGCGTATCGTGGTGCCACATCACACCATCTTCCTGCAGATTTTCCCGCTCTATGTCCTGCCTGTCATTTGTATCGTCGCAGGCTATTTCTTTTTTTCGCTGCTCGGCTTCCTTTGACAGAAAAGGCCATCTCAGCGTGGCCTTATCGTTGCATCAGGCGGCAAGTACCCGCTCCAGCGCTTTTTGCGCCGTTACCAGGTGCTGTCCACCGAACAGAATCGCCCGGTTAAAGAGAGTATAAAGCTGATACACGGGCTGACGGTCGAGGAAATCGCCGGGTAAGGGGCATACGGACTGGTAGCCATCATAAATTTGTGGTGGCTGATCCGGATGCAGCGGCAGCATCGCCAGGTCACATTCTCTGTCTCCCCAGTAACACGCCGGATCGTAAATAAACGGACCGTCCGGACCGAGCGCACAGTTTGCTGACCACAGATCGCCATGTAGCAACGATGGCTGAGGCTGATGCGAAGCTAGGCGCTGCTGAACATGTTCGACAATGGCGTCGATATTGCCAAACTCCAGCCCTTTTTCGGCTGCCAGCTCCAGTTGCCAGCCGATACGTTGTTCGGCAAAGAACGTTGACCAGCGACGTTGCCAGGCATTGGGTTGCGGTGTTGTCGACAGGTCGTTATCAAAATCAAGACCGAACTGCGGCTGGTCGCTCCACTCATGCAGCCGCGCCAGCTGCTGGCCGAGTAAAAAAGCGCTGTGGGCATCAAGAGGGCGGGCAGGGAGATATTCCATTACCAGGAAGCTGTAGTCGCGGTCGCTGCCGACGGCGAGAACTTTGGGTACGCGTACCGTGTTACTGCGGGAGAGCAGTTCAAGCTGGTCAGCTTCTGCGGTGAAGATGGGCAGTAATTCCCGTTCATCGCATTTTACAAACAAATCCTGACCACCATAACGCAGGTGCCATGCAGCATGGATTTCTCCACCTGGCAACTCGTCACGCTGTTCGATCTCACCATCACCGAGTTGTTCGCTTAACAGACGACTAATTGCTTGCCACATGATATGTCCCCCATGTTATCAGCCAGATCATAAGGTTAGCGCACTACTGCTATGAAAAAATACGAACCAACGCACACCTGCGCATCCTGGGACGGACAATGGCACTTATTGTGTCTCTTTTTGCCATGCTTCCCAGGTCGTTACGCTAATGTCAGGCTTCCCGCTGACAACACTATCTGCAAGGCCACTGGCCAACTCACTGACCTCTTGTTCGTTCAGCGGGCTGATAAGGCCAAAGGTATTTGTCCCAAGATCATGCACCTTGCCTTCTTCGTCCGTGAGAGTCAGCAGAAACCCGGCGCGCGTAAATTGGTTATTCAGTTCATTGATTTCAGCCAGGCTCTGCTCGTGAAATTTCACTGTGACCACGTAGCGGGTAATACCGTCGCTGCTCATAATTCACCTCGTTGTTATCCTGAATTTTTTTAGCATAGTCGGCGAAGGGGATTTGTCGACTGCGGCAGGGGAAGGAAAGCCCTCGCAGTAAGGCGAGGGCGCATTTTCAGAGATTGCGCAGGTAATCGTAGATTTTTTGTGTGTCGGCGCGGGAACACAATTTGGTCCCCTGATTGATTGTCGCAGCACTCCCGGCGGCGACACCGAACTTCACCATGTCTTCAAGCGATGCGCCTTCGGCAAGTTTCAGTGTCATCGCGCCAACCATACTGTCGCCTGCGCCTACGGTGCTCTGGCTTTTCATCGGTGGCGGCACAGCCTGGACACACTGGCTACCATCGACAGCCAGCGCGCCCTGTGGACCGAGAGAAACAACGACCCGTAACGCTTTGCCCTGACGAACAATCTCTTTTGCAGCATTCTGAACGTCATCGGGCTGCGTCAATTCCCGTCCTGCCAATGCGCTGAGCTCTTTCTGGTTCGGCTTGACCAGTTCGATATTGCCGATATCGAGCGCAGCGGAAAGGGCATCGCCCGAACTGTCGACAATGCAACGGATACCTTTTTGTTGCGCCGCTTTAATCAGTTGCGTCAGTTTTGTCACGTCAATACCCGGCGGCAGGCTACCGCTAATCACAAGGATCGCGCCGCTCTCAATGGCGAGCACTTTCTCTTCCAGCAGGCGGAATTCATCAGCAGTCAGGGTGGCGCCAGGCATCACAAAACGGTATTGCTCGCCACTGGCCTCAACATGCACGTGCAGATTTTGCCGGGTCCAGTCGTGCGTTTCGACGCATTGCGTGGGAACATTTTCATCGGCAAGCAGCGCCGTCAAATGTTCGCCTGTAGCGCCTCCTGCCGGGAAAATCGCCGTGGCTTTTCCCCCAAGATGAGCGATGGCGCGCGCAACATTAATTCCTCCGCCTCCGGGTTCAAAGACAGGTGCACTACAGCGAAGTTTCCCTTCCGGATAAATGTGCGGCGTAAGCGTCGCGCTATCAAGGGATGGGGCCAGCGTCAGGGTATAAACCGATACCATAATGATCTCCTTTTACGGTGAGTATATTAATTCTGGCATCTGATACTCAGAAGACAATGTAAATAAAGCGATGATTTAAAATATGAATTTTCGATAAGTTGAGATCAAATTTTTATACATTTAATGTCTATTTGAGATCTGTCTTATTCAAAAAATGAAATAAGAATTCATTGCTATGTTAAACGGGGCTTTTTATAATTTGTTACCTTTCAATGGACCGTTGGTCGTTGATCCACCTGAAAGTTTCCGGGACCGTTACGGTCTCTTTTTTAGTTGTTCGGACTCCTTATAAATGAAGCTTTTTAAGACAGTACCCGTGCTGATTGTTCTCGCGGGAGGCGTGCTTGCGTCGTTGAATGCTGCCGCAGATGACACCGTTTTTACTGTTATGGATGACCCCTCCACCGCCAAGAAACCGTTTGAAGGTAGCGTTAACGGTGGTTACCTGGCCCAGTCTGGTAATACTACAAGTTCTTCTCTGACCGCAGACTCTACCCTGACCTGGTATGGTACAACCACCGCATGGTCTTTATGGGGAACCGCGAGCAACACTTCATCAAATGATGAACGTTCCTCAGAGAAATATTCCGTAGGTGGACGTAGCCGTTACAACATGACGGATTACGATTATCTGTTTGGCCAGGCAAGCTGGTTGACCGATCGCTACAACGGTTATCGTGAGCGTGATGTTCTGACCGCTGGTTACGGTCGTCAGTTCCTCAATGGTCCGGTGCACAGTTTCCGCTTTGAATTTGGTCCCGGTGTTCGTTACGACGAATACACTGACGGGGACACCAAAACGCAAGGTCTGGGCTATGCCTCTGGGACCTATAGCTGGCAGATGACGGACAACGCCAAATTCACACAGGGCGTCTCTGTGTTTGGTTCAGATGACACGACACTGAACTCTGAGACCGCGTTAAATGTTGCTATTAATGATCACTTTGGTCTGAAAGTGGCATACAACGTGACCTGGAACTCTCAGCCGCCTTCATCGGCGCCAGAGCATACCGATCGCCGAACCACGGTCTCCCTCGGCTACAAAATGTAACCGAACCGGGCCGGGTTCTCCGGCCCTTTATTTTCCTAAAGATGCTTTGTTTGCCAGCGCAATGGCATTGCTAATGGCCGATTTTGCCTGCGGACTGTTTTTCCAGCAGGTTGATCCGACAAGTGCCGCACCCTGGGCGAGGATATCGTCAACGGATGCGCTACTAAGTTGATCCAGTGAACTAAATCCCATTTGCTCCAGACGTTCGATAACTTTCGGGCCAACACCTTTACAGGCGAGCAGGGCAGCGCGTTCTTGTGAGGTAAAAGACATCGACATTTCCTTATTGTGATGATCACCTTACTGTTGATATTCAGTATTATTAATGAGTAACAAAAGAATAACAAACCACCGAAAGTCGTGATCACCTCATGGGGGAGTGAATGGGTAAGACAAAAGATGCCGAATTGTACGAAGAAATGTGCCGGGTTGTCGGGAAAGTGGTACTTGAGATGCGAGACCTTGGCCAGGAACCAAAACATGTGGTGATCGCCGGGATGGTGCGAACGATGTTGGCGAATCAGCGTGTGCCGCGTAAGGAATTAACCAAACAGGCCATGGCGGAAGTCATCCGCGCGCTTGGTTTTGAAGCTTCCTGAGGTTCTTTTTTGGTGAGCCAGTCGACGGACACAGAAAATAGTCAAAGGAACCAATATCAAACAAGCAGTACATTCCCACTTTTTTTAGTGTTACCATCCTCTGACGCAATGAAAAGTGTGAGCCATGATGGCTTTCATTGACGTAACAGATTACGCGCCAATTTAGCGATTGTTGGTTAGATGGCGGCGTAATTTATCTCGATTAAACAAATATTTACTTCGTATGTGATCTTTCGTGTAAGACATGTGCGAAGTTTCACGTGATTCCACTCCGTTTCAATCCCTCCGTTTAAACCCTCATCAGCTTTGACTTTCTCCCGTCTCGGTGTTTCACTTCGTTTCTCTCTGTGCGTGTTTGTGCCACGCTATTTTTGTACACACCTATGTACACAGTAAGGAAACGAGATGCTCACTGATGCGAAACTGAGGAAGTTAAAAGGAAAACCGTGTGACAAGCGTTACGAACTATCAGACGCCGCCGGCTTGTCCGTCAGAATAACACCCGCAGGTATGATCGTTTTTCAGTTTCGCTACCAGTTCAATGGGAAGCCGCGTCGAATGTCTCTCGGCCAGTATGACGAGGTTTCGCTAAAAGAAGCCCGTGAAGCCGTTGTAGAAGCAAAAAAGATTTTAGGTACCGGAAAAGACCCGATCACCGTCAGAGAAATGAAGCTGGATAAACAGCGTTCGTCACCCACAGTTGAGGCATGTATAAAAGCGTGGCTTGAAAGTGCACCCGCCAAACGCCTGGTAAAACACGATCACTGGGAAAGGGCGCTAAATCGCCACGTTGTGAGCCAGGTTGGTTCAATGGTCGTTGAAGACATGGAGGTTAAGCACTGGGAGCCTGTATTTGCCAGAATGCGAGCAAACGGCGCTGAGACGTTTGCTGGTGAAATGCTGTCGCGCATGAAAACAGTATTTTCATATTGCATCCGTACCGGGCTCATACGTTTTAATCCCGTTGCTGAACTGCGTGTGATGGATGTCGGTAAGCCTGTAAAGACCGGAAAACGCGTTTTTAACGACAAAGAGATCGGCGCATTCTGGTTAGCTGTAGAAGCTTCGACCATCACTGAACAAAACAAACTGATGTTGAAATTGCTGTTGCTGACCGCGTGCCGGGGTGTAGAAATGCGGCTCGCTAAAAAGAACGAATTCGACCTCGAGGGAAAGGTCTGGTACGTGCCGGAAAGCAGTTCGAAAACGCGGGAGCCCTTCGAGCGAGGATTGTCTGCCGAGGCCGTGAGGTTATTAAAACAAGCGTTTGCTCTTTACCCTGATTTTCAGCAGGTCTTCCCCCCTGCGGCAAAAAAAGAAGACCGGCCAATGGCTGCGGGCGTTCTTCTTAACCTTGCCGCCCAGCTTCGTGATGATCTGGATATTCCGCACTGGTCCATCCATGACCTGCGCCGAACTGCCAAAACTAAAATGAGTGAGCTGGGTGTTCAGCCCCATGTTTCGGAAAAAGTGCTGGGCCATAAACTCGCCGGGGTACTCGCGGTTTATGACCAGCATGCATACATCAAAGAACAGCAGGATGCGGTAGAGCGCCTGGCCGCTCATATTCATTCCTGTGTTGGCTCTACCAGGCCCTGAGATTCAAAAAAACTCATCACATCACAGTAACGATATTGCTCGCCACCGCGCCCCGGGTTTGTGCCGGGCGCTGGTGATGGAAAGGGCGTTCCGTTTTTTTGCCAGGCCTGGCGTTTTCTCCAGAACGTCGTGCGTGAAATGCCGCCCAGCATAGCCTGTACATTCTCACGGTTTACCAGCACTGGTGGAATAGTAACTTTATGCATTCTGCTCTCCCTATGGCCCCTGCCGGGGCCAGTAAATTCAACGTAAGTGCTTACCGCGCTTTTCTGCGTCAGCCTGGCAACTCGCACACATCCGGCAGCCTGGCATTGCCCGGCGCCGAGCCTCTTCAATCGCATCACCGCATTCATCACAGTGAGTCGCTGATACCGCGGTTCGGTTAATGCGCATACTGGCAACGGTCAGATCAATACGCGCCTGTGCCAGCTCGTTGGCGGCGTCGATAGTGTCAGGTTTCATGCTGCATTCTCCCCGGGTAGGGGTTGTAACCCATCACTTAAAGTTTTCTCGATGCGTGTTAAAACACCGCGTAGCCTTTGGATTTCTTCGTCACCAGTAAGTCGGCGTGTAGCCTCCCAGAGCGTGCGGATTAACACATACATAGGCACATTTGGTTCAAGGCCCAAGGCTTTCGCCAGGTCCTGCTGCGCATCTGTAAGCCTTTCCTCAGCCTCTTCACGACGCTTGCGTCTGCGTTCAATCTCTTCCTGGCTTTCCTTGCGAACCTCTTTAAGGCGTTCATCCCTGGCCTTAATTTCCTGCTCCAGGCGTTCTTTTGACCGATGAGCACGACACACAAGATCGGCAATCTCAGCACCGTGGGTTTTCATAAGTTTTTGGTCAACAAAGTAGGTATTAATTGCGCGGCTTTTAATTTGTGTGCGTTCTACCTGCCGGGTAACACCATCCATCAACAATTTCATCCATGCATCGCGTGGTAGGTTATCTATCTGGCGCATGGTTGGTCCTTTCAGGGTGTGCCAGCCTGTTTCTTTCCGGATCATCAGGCCGCAGCCTTCCGGAATGTCGCTTTTCTTGAGTAGCCCTTCTGGTACCGCAAACACTACGCCGCCAGCGTATTTAAAGTATTTGGTGTACTTCCCGGCCGTGACGTCTGCGCGGAAGTCACTCACGCTAACCTTCACCTCATAAACCACCGGGCAAAATTTGCTGTAGCTATGGGCCATTGCATAAACGTCAGGGCGGCATGTGCCGGATGGACCAAGTTGCATATCTTCCCAGCAGATGCGGGCAGTGTTTTGGCGTAGGTGTTCAGCCAGATCGTGCGCTAATTCGTTATGCCCCCATTTCATTCTTCACGCTCCGGATCGAATTTGTCCCAGCAGTTGATTTCGATATTCCGCTGCAGGCGACGCTCCGCGACTTCTTCCACGCTGCGGCCAGTCAGTTCTGAAACAACCGGGTTACTGTGACGGGCCAGCAAAGCAAGTTCCTCAATACTCCACTCCATAAATCCTCCTGTGTGGGAGGGTTTCCCCTCCCGACGTTGCTTAGCCCACGTATTCCGGTTTCATATCCAGCAGCGTTACGCTGTATTTTTCGTACAGTTCATCGCCGAGGTGACGCCTGGCCGCCGTCAGTGATTTCTCAACATCAAGAAAACGGGCTTCGGCATCCGGTTCATCTGGCTGTGGCAGGGAGTTGATAGCCGCTTCCACTTTGTTGCGGGCATCGACCAGGTAATAGCGTTTGACCGCTTTGTTTTTCAGTTCGGTGAACAATGCTGAACCCAGTACCGCTTTTTGCGATTCGATATCAGCGCGCACGGCTTTGGCACTGTCGACGTCCTCAGCGGTATCTATGCGGTCACGGAAGTCATCGGCCAGCAAATCAATGGAATGTGTGGACTCCTGCGCGCTGGTGGTTGTTTCCACCTCGGCAGTGATCTCCTGCACGGTCTTTCTCGCCCCAGAGACCGGATTAATTTCTTTCTCCGTTCGTTCTTCAACCTCATCAGGGCTGTAAACACCTAAAATCACATCAGGGCAATACAAACGCGCCCAGCGTTTTACGGCGAGATAAGCAAGCTGCTGACGCGGGTCGCTGGCCCACAAGGTTGAATTACGCACCTGAGCCTGAGACAACATCAAAACCAGTTCACGCGGTTCGTCCTCGCCCTTCATTGTTGCCCATACACGGATCCCTACACCTGCCTCGTCTTTTAAATCCCAGCCTGGGGCAATGTACTTATTGCCCTTGGAACTGGTTTTCTCTACGAAACGACCCACGATGTTTTCCCATGCTCCAAACCATTCGTAATGCAGGCGGTCTTTTGTCGGTGACATGTTGGTTACGACGGCGTTTAACCGACTGGATGAGATGGCAGCCGGTACTAACGTTGATCCGATCCACATCTCAACAGGCCTGCTGTATTCCGGTATTGCCGCGAACGGCGAGTCGAAAGGCAAAAGGTACAACGAAATTGCCACCAATATGATGTTCGATCATGTAGCCGTGTTGCTGGACGAACCCGGTGCAGGCACGCCAGGCGAAGGCGTTGGAATCTTCGTTAATGCCGAAGGTGAAGAACTCGAAATCGAAGTCGTAAATCTTGCTGATTCCGACTCTCCCGACCCGCAAGACCCCTCATTCAAAACCTTTTTCAACCAGCTAAAGGCGTTTTTCAGCGCCAACAGCGACTCAACCCATAAGGAAACAGACCCGATGAAAGAACTCATCGTCAATGCGCTGAAAGCCAAAGGTAAACCGGTTGACGGTAAAACCGATGCCGAGCTGATGGACGCATATAACCAGATGCTGGCGGAAAACGCCGACAGAAAAGAAGAAACGCCGGAAGAGAAAGCCGCACGCGAGAAGAAAGAGGCTAACGACAAGAAGGCGAAAGAGCAGGCCAACAATAACCAGGAAGCCCCTGCATGGTTCGCTCCATTCGCCGAGAAGTTGAACGCGATCGAGTCCGGTCTGTCGGTAAATGCAGACAAAGTTAAAAGTGAAATGCGCGCTGCTGTGAAAGCGAAGTTCGGCCTGGACGACCTCGCAGTAAACGCACTCGACGGCGCGGCTCTGGAAGGCTTCTACGCGCAGTGCCAGACATCAACGGGCCTGAATGGTGCATTCCGCCAGGCGAACAACAACCAATCTTTCAGCGAAATGCCGGAGTAAGAAATGGCTAAAGACGGGAAACATGTAATTCATGCGGGCGGAATTTTTGCCAACCCGCAGTTGCACCGGGAAGGCGCTGCGGCTGCTGATACCAAACCCGGAACCATCGGATTCTTCGATAACACCACGAAGAAATTCACGGCATCGGTAGACGGCAATGAAGACGCCATTCTCTATGTGGCCAACTATGACTATCTGCGCTGTAAAACGGTGGATGACACCATTGCCGCGGGTGACTGGGTAGTCGCGATGCATCCAACGCCCGGTGTTTTCTTCAACGTCCCTGCGGCGGCCGGCACGTACACGAAAGGTCAGCCGCTTTCAATCGCCAATGGCTTCGTAAAAGCGAAGGCCGCTGGTGAGTCTGTCCGCGCTTATGTCGAAGAGGACCGCGCATACACCATTGCCACCGCAGGCGATCTCCTGCGCGTCGTCATTAAGTAAGGAGCAACGAATGTTTGCATTTTCAACACGACAGGCAACCGAGACCCGAAACCTTGAGGCAAACACGGCTCAGTTTCAGGAGTTGCAGTTTGCCCGTAATGCCAGCGCCCAGGCTGTAGCAGATTTCATTGCCCGCACCCGCGCGCGTGGTGAAGCTGCCAATGCCCCGGTACTGGATGCAGTGAACGCAGTGGATGATATCCGCCGTCTGTATCGCACTTACGACCAGACCGTGCTGGCTGAATTCCAGCCCAATACCGAATTCACGTTACTCAACGATCTGATGCCTCTTTCCCGGTCTGTACGACTGGAAGAATCGGTATATGAATATGCGCGCACGGGTGGTCGCGGTTGGGCTCACACCTCAATGTCCGGCCAGATTGGTGCGGCGCTTGATGCGAAGTCCTATACCTTCGACGGCACGATGGTTCCTATCCACGATTCCGGTTTTAAGTTCAACTGGCGTGATCCGGTGTTCAATAAAGGCTCTGCACTGTCGTCTCTGGCCGACGCCCAGGCTGGCTCAGTCGATGATGTGCGCCGCCAGTACGTGGACTATATCTGGAGCGGTTTCCGCGATGCTGCGGGCAACTTCATTAAGTTTGACGATAAAACCTGGAAAGGCCTGCGCGCTGATGAGCGTGTCGCTCAAATTACGCTGACCTTCGATTTCGCGACCAGTACGGATCCGAAAGCTATTCGCGCCCAGGCCATTGCGCTGCGTGATGTGCTGAAACTGCAGAACTATCAATACGGCGAGCAGACCTGGTACGTTTCCAGCGAAATCATGTCGAACTGGGAACAGTATTTCGATGTGAACTCCCTGCGCACAGTGCTGGAAGAGATTAAGAAGCTCTCCGGCATTAAAGACATCAAAGAAGACGCCAAGCTATCCGGCAATCAGATTCTGGTTGTACCGCTGGGTGCTGGGGTTATCGCTCCGATTGTCGGCCAGGCGTTCGGTACCGTTGCCGATCCTCGCCAGTTCTACAACAGCGACTACGTATGGCGCACCTGGGGTGCTGCTGGTCTGATGGTTAAGCAGGACATCAGCGGTCACTTCTCTGTCGTTTACGCCTCGAGCTAAGGAAACACCTATGGCACTTGTAAAGATACTGGTAGCGAACCTCTTTGCCGGTGCCAGCTTCCAGAAGCTGGAGGCTGGTAAAGTTTATGACGTCGATGATGCGGTTGCTGAGAACTGGATTGCAGCGGGCAAAGCTGAGGCAACGAAAGAAAAGGGCGAGACGCTGCTGTTTGAGGTGGCTACGCCCTCGACACCCCTGGCAGTTGAAACCACCGTGCTACAGGAGCAACTCGACAATGCTCTTGCGATGGTCGAACAGTTAAAGGCCGAAGCGACAGTGAAGGATGTTGCTCACGCGGAAGCCCTGGCTGCTGAAACAAAACGCGCAGATGTAGCAGAAGCGGCACTGGCAGAAGCAACCAAGAAGGCGAAATAATCATGGCTGACCCAATCACAGCGGCAGACGTGCAGGCGTTCCTCGGTGAATTGGGTTATTCCATTCCCGGCGCGTTGCTGGATCCGATCCTGTGCGTGGTGAACAAAATCATTCCGTGCCTCAATGGTGCCGGCTATGACGAATGCACCGCAAAGCTCATCCTGATGTATGCCGCCGCGTTGATGGCAACGTCTTCCGGCGCCCGCCGCATCAAATCACAGGGGGCACCATCTGGCGCGTCGCGTTCGTTTGATTATGGCGAAGACAGCATCACATGGTTACGCGATTCTCTGTCCCACCTCGATACGGGCGGGTGCACCAGTGCACTGCCAATCAGCGCCGGTAATAGTGTCGGATTTTTCGATGTGGTGGGGGGCTGCTGATGGCCTGGATATCCGTTAAGCAGCGGCTGCCTCCTTCATTCTCGCGCGTATGGGTAATCATCGATACCGGGCAGCAAACGACAGCGTACGTCAAATCGGACGGTGAGTGGTTCATTAACTGCCCGCACATCCGGGCGACAGGCGCGGTTGTGCTGCAATGGAGGGAGTAGGCCATGTCGTCAATAGCCAACTGGTCATACACCGCTAAGGCAACTATCTGGCGAAAGCTTGCCGGGAAAGACGAGAACGGAGATCCGCTGGGTTATGCGGAACCAGAAATCATCTTATGTGATTATGAGGGTGGTCTTTCGAAGCGCATAGGTAGCCTTGGCACTGAAATCGTCGTGAACAATACCGTCTGGACAGAGGCACTGGCAGCGGCAGGGGATTACCTGCTGATTGGAGAGTCGACAGAAACGGACCCGGTCAGAGCTGGCGCTGACGAAGTGCGGCAGGTTATCCGCTATGCCGACACATTTGAGCGTCTCGCGGATGATTACGCTATTCTGACGGGAGTCTGATCTATCTGTACAATAATCGGTATAAATCATTAAATGGAATGAAAAATGAGAGATGGTGGATATTGGCTGCTGGTAGGTTTAATTCTTTTAATCGCTTCAATAATGTTATACAAATCAATTACCTATATTCGCTGTGGTATCTATACGAAAACCTTTAAAGGATCACGCCAGGACGAATGTATTCATAAAAATAAAACACCTCTCGTGTACTGGTTTCATGTGATTTTTGATTTAATAGCGAGCATCAGTATGCTCTATGTGGGTTTCTGGTTTTTAGATTGGGTTCCCCCATTTAACGAATTGTATGAGAGGATACGTTCAGTTTTATCATCATTGATATCCGCTTTTTGATGAGGACATTAGATCGAATCCGGTACTAATTATTAATCCTTTGCCTGACTCAACCTCGCCATGGCGGGGTTTTTTATTATCTGGAGAAAATCATGGGCGTTAAGGTGAAAGGGATTCAGCAGGCCAAGGATAATCTGAACCGTATCATTGATGACATTAAGGGGAGAAAAGTTGTTCGCGGAATTCAGTCTGCCTTGCTCATCGTTGGCGCCCAGGCGGCGATTTATACGCCTGTAGATACTTCAACACTTCTCAACAGTCAGTTTCGCGAAATAATGTTGAACGGAACACGCATCACCGGGAGGGTAGGCTATTCAGCAAACTATGCTGCGTATGTCCACGCTATGCCGGGCAAACTCAAAGGTCAGCCTCGCGCGCACTTCGGTAAAACCAGAGAAGGGCAGGAGTTCGGCGGCGGTACGGGTACTGGCAACTATTGGGACCCACACGGTGAACCTCAGTTTCTGACAAAGGCAGCCAACGAGACCAGAGACCAGATTGATGCCGTGATGCGCAAGGAGTTGGCGCTATGACACCCATGATGCATGAGCGCGTCCGTAACATGTTCGGCGACGCCGGACTTACAGGCGGTTTCACGGTGCAGAAGCTGTTATACGATGACCCTGGCGACTTGTCGACGGCGGTGATGGTATTCAGGCCAAACGGTGGCTCAGCAATCAGGAATGCGCTGGGCTCGGATTATTACGTCCTCGTCGATGTTGTCGGCGCGAAGGACAAGCGCGGCGATGCGCTAAATGCAGTGCAGCGCATTGTTGATTATGTCCAGGCCAATCCCATGGCTGATGAGTGCGTCGGCTATATCCAGAATATGGGCGCAATTCCCGCGCCGGTGCTCACAGAAGAAGGGCGAATAGTTTTCCGTCTCCAGTTCGTCTGCACCTATGGCGATTAGCCAATCCCAACCAAATAACCCGCTACGGCGGGTTTTCTTTTATACGTCAAAGAGGAGTTTCACATGGCTGATTGCCAGAACTCAAACGAGCGCCTGTTCGGTGGCGCGGTCGTGCTTGAAGTCGCCGATGGCTGCCCGGATGTCAAACCGCTTGAATCTGAGTGGAAGTCTTTAGCTGCGGGCACGTCGAAGGGGTTCGACTTTAACCCGAACAGCGTGACCAGTGATGCAGATGACGGCGGCGGCTATGTCGAAACCATCATCACCAACAGTGATTTCACTCTCAGCTTTGAGGGTGAGGTTCGCAAAAAGGATAAGCTGGATCAGTACGGCGTTGGCCGGTACATCGCTTATTTTGCTGGTGAGCTTAAGGCCAAGCGTCAGCCCGGTCTGTGGGTGCGCATGGATTATGGCCCGGTTGAGTTTATCGGTTATATGAACATCACGGCGCTGAGCTCTGACGGTGGTACCAACGACATCGTGACGTTTTCTACTGAGTTCAAAGTCGGCGATGCGAGCACTATCGAAGTGAACGAAGTCACCGATATCCCTGTGACTGGCGTGACGCTTACCCCGACAACCAGCACCGGGGCTGCAGGCGGTACCAGCACGTTTACGGTGAATATCGCCCCGGCCGATGCCAGCAACAAAGGCTTCACCATTGCTACGACTGACGCAACGAAAGCCACAGCAACGGCTTCCGGAAATACAGTCACGGTCACCCGTGTTGCGACGGGTACCGCGCAAATCGTCGTTAATACGGTCGACGGCAATAAGGTTGCCACGCACACCGTTACCGTCAGCTAATGGCTATTACAAAGGGCGGCGCGCTGCCCTTGATAATAATCGTTCACGGAATGGCCTATGACAGCATTAAAAGAAATTGGCGAAATCGGCATCAGTGATAGCCGGGAAGGGGGTAAAGATTTCCTGCTGCGCCCCTCATTCGCTGCGATGGCCCGCCTGGGCGAACCGGCCGAGATTGTGAGGATTTACGGCACGGTCAATGGCAGCGATGCGCAACAGTGGCTGGTGGCGTGTACTGGGGCGCTGAAATGCGTTCCCGCCTGGGTGTCGCCATCATTCAATCTGCTGGCTGATCGTCTGCTATCGGCGGCGATGCATGTTATGCAGGCATGCTGCGAAGAAGACCTGACCGCCATTATCGGCGAGTGGAAAGGGTGGTCACGCTATGTCGTGTATCGGCCCGGTATGATGCCCCGTAATGACATTGTTGTGATGGCTCAGCAGTTACTGCAGCATGGCGTAATAGGCAAAGCAAAGGTGCGCCGGCTGCAGCGCTATGAATCCGGTGAAACGACGAAAGAGTTCAGGGCATTCGATTACATCAGCGCCGCGCGCTCGCATTTTGGCATGGGCCGCGATGAGGCCGCGGCATTGACTATGACAGAGTTTCAGCTCCTGCTGGCAGCCAAATATCCGGATCAAAAAGGGTTCACCCGAGAAGAGTACGACGCGGTGGCCGATGATTATCTGGTCAGAAAAGCCAGAAGGATAGCTAAAGAACAATAAGTCACTCAGGTTGGCCTATTCAAAATGTGATGTAAGTCGCAAATAACAGAAGTGGTCAAAAAATAACTTTCCACCGTTTTTCATCGTTATATCTATTCATATCTATTAATAGGTCTGATTTATAACATTTAACTGTTATATGCTGATTTGACAGGGTTTTTTATTGGTAGTTTAATCAGGTTAGTAGTTGCTCTTTTATAATTAGGTGGATTTAATTATTTGAGTTTGCGTAATTTAATATCGCTTTATAATGAATTTTTTTAAAAGTAGTAGGCTTACATATCAGCACCGGTTGTTTTTTTTATATAGTGTTTAAGTAACGATATCTGATCTGTAGCCAAATCAAACGCCTGTTTCTGAATTTTTATAACTTCTTCCATTGCCTTAATTTTTTCTTCATAGGCTTCGATTAATTTACTATCTAAATCATCGTCATCATCTGCCAATGCTTCCTCTAGCAGGAAAACGATTTCTGCGTTCATTGATCTACCATTTTCCTTGGCTTGTACTTGTATTTTTTCTTTAAGCTCATCAGGAATCCTGACGCCCAATGGGGCGATCAAGCTAGCACCTTTCATACTACATCCTCGCAATCAATAATCTACATAATGTAGTTTAAATGGAATTGACTTGGAAGTATCACGGTGTAGTATTAATGCTACATTATGTAGTTTTTTTGGGGGTGCTCATGGACAACTAAAGCAAAACCCCACCAACAGGCATTCGTTTCCCAAACTCAATGTAAGAGATTTTAAAACTTGCAGCCAAAAATGAAGGTAGATCAGCAAATAGCGAAGTTATCAAACGCATCGAACAGAGCCTGATAGATGGTGGACTTATCAAGGGGCGAAAACAACGAAGCCCAGAAGTGCGCTAACACTCTGGGCTTCTTATCGAACAAATCCAGCGAAGGAAATATCGACATGAACATTGTAGCGAAAACAGGCCTTAACTTCCAAGGTATTCATCTACAGCCGATCGCAAATCTGGCTGACACCTGGCTTACTGCCAGTCAGATCGGTTTTGCCCTTCAGTATGCAGACGATAAAGCAGTGCAGCGTATTTACTCGCGCCATGCTGATGAATTTACAGAGAATATGACACGGGTGGTCAAAGTGACCACCCCTTACGGTGAGCAATTGACGCGCGCGTTTTCCCTTCGAGGTGCTCACCTAGTTGCCATGTTCGCCCGAACGCCAAAAGCGAAAGATTTTCGCCGTTGGGTGCTTGATATTCTGGATCGTGAAGCTGCACAGTCGCCAATCACAAAGCAATTTACCGATCAGGAACTAAGTGATCTCGCGTGGTTATGGAGAGCAAGTGATGTGATGATTGCGGCTTGCGAAAGCGTTTACGGGAGGTTATCGCCACTGAAACACAGGCCCGCGTTACGGACGTGACGCGCCTGGAGGCGAAAACCGACCAGAACGCGGCACAGGTAACGCAGCTCACGCAGGCGCTGGCTGACGAGACACAGGCCCGCGCGACGGCGGTTAATACGCTGACGGCACAGACGGAGGAGAATACCGCTGACGTAACCCAGCTCACACAGGCGGTGTCCACCCTCGACAGCGCTACCGCGTCCCGGTTCGACGAACTGTCAGGGAAAACGGCTAATGCATCCGGCGGGGTGCAAAACACAGCGATTGCGCTGATTCAGGAGACGCTGGCGCAGGTTAACACCCGGATGACGCTCAGTGCTCAGTACGGCGCAAACAGTGCCGGTATCCAGCGCGTTGATAACGTGATGGTGGACACGAGCAAAGCCGTTGCGGAGTCGCTGAAAACCCTGGATGCCACGGCTGGCGGAAATGCCAATATCACTGATTTTGCGAAAACGATGTCTGATTTTACGCAGACCTCCGCAACGCGAATCAACTCACTGAGTGTCACGGTAAACGGCCAGGCTGCGGCAATTACCACGAACGCCCAGGCAGTAGCGGATATCAACGGCAACCTGAACGCGATGTACTCGATAAAGGTCGGCGTGGATGCGAACGGGCGTCAGTACGCGGCGGGGATGGGGCTGGGTGTCCAGAACACCCCGTCAGGCATGCAGTCACAGGTTATTTTCCTTGCTGACCGTTTCGCTGTGATGAGCCAGGCTGGCTCAGCCGTCACGCTGCCGTTTGTTATTCAGAATGGCCAGACGTTTATTCGTGACACGTTTATCCAGGACGGGACCATCACCAATGCGAAAATCGGTGCGTATATTCAGTCAAATAACTACGTGGCGGGCTCAGTTGGCTGGCGAATTGGTAAAGATGGCTCATCTGAATTCAGTAATGTCACGGTGCGCGGAACTGTTTATGCGACGGACGGGGAATTTACGGGGAAAATCAATGCGACCAGCGGGACGTTTAAAGGCACCGTTCAGGCTGAATCATTTATCGGTGATGTGGCTGTGGGGCAGACGTTTAGTGATATTGAGGGAGATAATGTCACCCGAAATTTTGTATACACCGATTCCGGTAACCTGCCAGGTGAAAAACATGTAGTGGTACTGGCGCTGGTTAAGGTCCAGATTTCTGCGACTGAGGCCGGTGCAGGCGTTACTCAGACGATGGGGACGGCGACTCTCACCATTGGTGGATCGAGCAGAAGCATTGATATTTATACCCCACCCAATACTGACAGATCGCGTCCTACATACGTCACAGTTATGCACAGCGCCCGCGTGACCGGACAGGTGGTGAATTGTTCGATTCAGATGCGCAGCGCCAATACTCCCTACCATGCGAACGTTGGTATTTATTCCCCGACAATACACGTATCCAGAGGTTCCGGTTCGTTCACTCAATCCTGATTTCAACCCGCTCCGGCGGGTTTTTTTATGCCTGGAGAAAACATGATTTACACAACTGGCTCGATTGCGGTCAACGGCAATATCCTGACGGGTACTGGCACAAATTTTACAGCGGCAGGTTCGCTCATACGGGTTGGGTGCTCGTTGATTTCCCTGACTACACCGCCACAGGTATTCCAGATAACGGCAATCAACAGCGCAACCCAACTCACCATAACGCCAGCGGCAAACCCGGCAATTGCAGCCGGTACCGCTTACGCCATCCTGCTGAGCGATAGTCTGAGCGTTGACGGTCTGGCGCAGAATATCGCTGAGACGCTGACGCTGTATCAAAAAAATATGAGCGGTTTCGCCGACGTAATGAACGGGGCGGGTGACGTCACTATCACGATTAACGGTGTAGCCGTCACCGTTCCCGGCCAGAAATCGCTGGCAAAAAAAGGCGCTAACTCGGATATCACCAGTCTGTCCGGGTTAACCACTGCGCTGTCAATTGCACAAGGCGGTACCGGAGAAAAAACAGCAGCCGCCGCCGCCACGGCCCTTGGCCTGGGTACAAACAATGCACCGTATTTTTCCTCGCTGGAACTCAGTGCGGCCACGCCATTTATTGATTTTCATTTTAATAAAGGCACCGATGACTACAACGTCAGGCTGATTAATGGCCTCAGTGGTGTGCTGCAGTTGGTTGGACAAATGGACTCGTCAAAAGGCTTCATGTCGCGTGCGGGAATGGATGGTCCAACAGATGTTAACGTACCCTGGAATTTTTTCTGGAACTACGGTGGCAACGTCGGTTTATCCGGGTTTGTTGGCGTGACCAACCTCGGACGAATAACGTTCACAACATCATCAGATCGTCACCTGAAAAAAGATATCCAGTACATCGCCACGCCTGATATCGCACTGGCCGAAGTGCTGCAATGGAAACCTGCTCATTTCAAAATGAAAGCTCGCGGGGTAATTCCTGAAAGCGAGGATATGCTCGGTTTTATCGCAAACGACCTGGTAACGGTATCCCCTGAGTGTGTCGGCGGTTCTGGTCTGGTTGACGGGTATGATGAGGATAACCCTACTGACGCGTATTACCTGAAAGAAGTACCCCTGATTGCAAAATTGACTCAGGCGATACAGGCCCAACAGAAACTAATCGACGAGCTGACCGCGCGCGTTGCTGCACTGGAGACAACAAAATCCGAGCTACCAGAGGCCTGAAAATTTACACTCCAACTAAGCACTTCATTCGAATGGTGCTTTAACCCAAACTGCTCAATCTTCACTCACCCACAAACGAAGCGCTATCTTGATCATTTGCGCTCAAAAAACTACTGTATATAAAAACAGTAATAGTGGGTGCGTCGTATGCAATTCATCAAACCAGCAGATTTTCCGCGCGCAGTTGTCGCGCTACCGTTGTTCAGTGATCTGGTTCAGTGCGGTTTTCCTTCACCGGCTGCCGATTATGTTGAGCAGCGTATCGACCTGAACGAACTCCTTATTCATCATCCCAGCGCAACATATTTTGTGAAAGCCGCAGGGGATTCAATGATTGAAGGGGGGATAAGTGACGGAGATTTGCTGGTGGTGGATAGCTCCCGTACCGCGCAGCATGGCGATATCGTCATCGCTGCGGTGGACGGCGAATTTACAGTGAAACGACTGCAATTGCGCCCGAACATACAACTTAATCCTATGAACAGCGCCTATTCGCCGATACGGATTCAAAGCGAAGACGTGTTGGACATATTTGGGGTGGTGACGTTTATCGTAAAAGCGGCGAGCTGACTATGTTTGCGCTCTGTGACGTCAATTCGTTTTACGCGTCCTGCGAAACCGTGTTTCGACCTGATTTGAAAGGGAGACCAGTCGTTGTTTTATCAAATAATGACGGTTGCGTAATAGCCAGGAGCGCTGAGGCGAAACAGTTCGTTGTAATGGGCGAACCTTACTTCAAACAGAAAGATATGTTCAAAAAGCACGGCATCGTCGCGTTCAGTAGCAACTACGAGCTTTACGCAGATATGAGCAACCGGGTGATGACGACGCTGGAAGAAATGAGTCCTCGCGTGGAAATTTATAGCATCGACGAGGCCTTTTGCGACCTGACTGGTGTCCGTAACTGCCGGGTACTGGAAGAGTTTGGGCGGGAGATTCGCGCCACCGTTCTGCAGCGTACTCACCTGACAGTGGGTGTTGGAATCGCACCAACAAAGACTCTGGCGAAACTGGCGAACCATGCCGCTAAAAAATGGCAAAAGCAAACAGGCGGGGTAGTTGACCTTTCAAATGTTGATCGCCAGCGGCGGCTGATGGCTCTGGTTCCGGTTGAGGACGTCTGGGGAGTGGGGCGACGAATTACCAAAAAGCTGAATGCAATGGGGGTCAGAACAGCCCTCGATCTGTCCGAACAATCCACTTGGGTAATAAGAAAGCATTTTAACGTGGTGCTGGAGCGAACCATCCGGGAGCTACGCGGCGAGCCATGTCTCGAACTGGAGGAGTTTGCCCCAGCCAAGCAGGAGATAGTATGTAGTCGGTCATTCGGTGGCCGCATTACTGACTATGAAGAGATGCGCCAGGCCATCTGCAGCTACGCGGCCCGCGCTTCTGAGAAGTTACGCAGTGAGCACCAGTACTGCCGGTTTATTTCCGCCTTCGTGAAAACGAGCCCGTTCGCGCTTAACGAACCCTATTACGGTAACAGTGCCTCAGTGAAGCTGCTGACTCCAACGCAAGATAGCAGGGACATAATCTGTGCTGCAACGCGCTGCCTTGATAAAATCTGGAAAGATGGTCACAGGTATCAAAAAGCAGGCGTGATGCTTGGAGACTTTTTCAGCCAGGGCGTGGCGCAATTGAACCTTTTTGACGACAACGTGCCGCGCGCCAACAGCGAACAACTGATGACAATGCTGGATCAACTAAATGCCAAAGGTGGAAAGGGTACTCTTTACTTTGCCGGGCAAGGAATACAACAGCAATGGCAAATGAAAAGAGAAATGCTCAGCCCCAAATATACGACCAGATTTTCCGATTTACTTGTCGTTAGGTAAAATATCAGGCGATATTTTTTGCTGGCTGATGATTTAAGCCTCTTAGCTCATATGTGAACTTGACCGTTTTTTGTCAAAAATTGGACGTTGTTAACATCACTCTATGTTAGCGGGTCACAACTGCTTTATAAGAGATATTCAGTTATGTGAGGCCACACTAGGTGGCCTTTGTGTTAGCCATTTAGTGGTCTATTACCGCAATCACAGTTTTCAATTCGTCTTCCACAGTTGGGACAGTACAACGCATCTTTTTTCTGTATCATTTTGATTTTCATTGCTTATGTTTCCTTTTGCTTGTTTAGTAGAATATATTTCTGCAATCACCACACATACTTATCGGCATTTTATGACTTGTCTTTAGGAGGGATTTAACACCTGTGTCTAAATTAATTGTGAAGAAAATTATAAAGTTCCGCTGTTTGCTTATGGCAGACTAATCCATACCTTTATTCGTATTAATGAATTGCTTCGATTAACTCCCACCCTTGATTTATTACATTACCCACGGCACGCGTAACAGCGTGCCAGACAAAATTATCAGCAGGAACAGCCCCCTCGGCTGCAATTTCGCACGCCTCCTTCCCACCAATATCCTGTCGCATCCATTCCATGGCCGCTTCCGGCGTCAAAACCAATGGTCGCCGATCGTGAATATCGACCAGCCCCTTATCCGCCGCTGCTGTCACAATCAAAAATCCCTCTTCTTCATCGCCACGTTCGAACGGTGTGCTCCCAATGCAGGCCATAAAGATTGGATTGCCGTCGGCGCGGTGAATGAAGTAGGGCTGTTTCTTGTCACCTTCCTTTTTCCATTCAAACCAGCCGTCAGCGAAACAGATTGCACGGCCATGCTGCCATAATGGTTTAAACATTCTGCTAGTGGCTGCCGTCTCGACGCGAGCATTAATCAATGGTGCTTTATCCCACCACCCGGGTGCGTAACCCCAGACCACCGGATCAAGATGTAGTTGCTCGTCGCGTTCGCTAAGCAAAAGAACTTTAGTGCCAGGCGCGACGTTATACCGGCCAATCGGCTCGGGGTCATAAGCTATATCGCGTTCTGCTTCGTCTGTAAGGTAAGCAAGGTATTCTTCACGCGTTTGCGCTTGGGCAAATCGTCCGCACATATGCACCTCCAGTTTGATAAATGAAGTATAGGCATTCGGTCCGGGCGCTCTTTATTAACAGCATAATAGAACGGGGAGGAGATGAGCTTAGTGTGTGATGAGGTTAACACTAACCTTTTATCGTACTGATTAGACGTGTACTATCTGTGGTGAGCTTATCAGTAGAAGAGAAGGGTACATTTAGCATTTTGTACACGCGCATGTACACATTCGTCAGAGTGAAGACGAAAACCTTACCTAACCTGCTGATAATTATTTAAAATATGATTTTGCATGTGATCTTTCGTGTGGGTCACCACTGCGAATTAAGGATATGAAATGCCTGTAATTACTCTTCCTGATGGTAGTCAACGCCATTATGACCACGCTGTTAGCCCAATGGATGTGGCTCTGGACATTGGTCCGGGCCTTGCGAAAGCGACTATAGCGGGTCGTGTGAACGGTGAACTGGTTGATGCGTCCGATCTGATTGAGAATGATGCAACCCTGTCTATCATCACCGCCAAAGACGAAGACGGTCTGGAAATCATCCGCCACTCCTGTGCGCACCTGTTAGGTCATGCTATTAAGCAACTGTGGCCGAACACCAAAATGGCGATTGGCCCGGTTATTGACAACGGCTTCTACTACGACGTCGACCTTGACCATACCCTGACCCAGGAAGATATCGACGCGCTCGAAAAAAGGATGCACGAGCTCGCTGAAACCAACTATGACGTCATTAAGAAAAAAGTCAGCTGGCACGAAGCGCGTGAAACTTTCGTGAAGCGTGGTGAGAGCTATAAAGTCTCTATTCTTGATGAAAACATTGCCCATGATGACAAGCCTGGCCTGTATCATCACGAAGAATACATCGACATGTGCCGTGGACCGCACGTGCCTAACATGCGTTTCTGTCATCATTTCAAACTGATGAAAATCGCCGGTGCTTACTGGCGTGGCGACAGTAACAACAAGATGCTGCAGCGTATTTACGGTACCGCGTGGGCAGACAAAAAAGCCCTGAATGCCTATCTGCAACGTCTGGAAGAGGCTGCGAAGCGCGATCACCGTAAAATCGGTAAACAGCTTGACCTGTACCACATGCAGGAAGAAGCACCGGGCATGGTCTTCTGGCATAACGACGGCTGGACTATTTTCCGTGAGCTGGAAACCTTCGTGCGTTCCAAGCTGAAAGAGTACCAGTATCAGGAAGTGAAAGGTCCGTTCATGATGGACCGTGTACTGTGGGAAAAAACCGGCCACTGGGACAACTATAAAGATGCGATGTTCACCACCTCTTCTGAGAACCGTGAATACTGCATCAAGCCAATGAACTGCCCGGGCCACGTGCAGATCTTTAACCAGGGGCTGAAATCCTACCGCGATTTGCCGCTGCGTATGGCGGAGTTCGGTAGCTGCCATCGTAACGAGCCGTCAGGCGCGCTGCATGGTCTGATGCGCGTTCGCGGTTTTACACAGGATGACGCGCATATCTTCTGTACCGAAGAACAGGTGCGTGATGAAGTCAACGCCTGTATTCGACTGGTCTATGATATGTATAGCACCTTTGGCTTCGAGAAAATCGTTGTCAAACTGTCCACTCGCCCGGAAAAACGTATCGGTAGCGATGAGATGTGGGATCGTGCTGAGGCGGATCTGGCAGTTGCGCTGGAAGAAAACAACATCCCGTTTGAATATCAACTGGGTGAAGGCGCATTCTACGGTCCGAAAATTGAATTTACATTATATGACTGCCTCGATCGCGCCTGGCAGTGCGGTACAGTACAGCTGGACTTCTCGTTACCGGCTCGCTTAAGCGCCTCATATGTTGGCGAAAATAACGAGCGTCAGGTTCCGGTGATGATTCACCGCGCAATTCTGGGGTCGCTGGAACGCTTTATCGGCATCCTGACCGAAGAATTCGCCGGCTTCTTCCCAACCTGGCTGGCCCCTGTTCAGGTTGTGGTGATGAATATCACTGATTCACAAGCTGAATACGTCAACGAATTGACCCGTAAATTGCAAAATGCGGGCATTCGTGTAAAAGCGGACTTGAGAAACGAGAAGATTGGCTTTAAAATCCGCGAGCACACTTTACGTCGTGTCCCTTATATGTTGGTCTGTGGTGATAAAGAGGTGGAAGCTGGCAAAGTGGCCGTTCGCACCCGCCGCGGTAAAGACCTGGGCAGCCTGGACGTAAGTGAAGTGATTGAGAAGCTGCAACAAGAGATTCGCAGCCGCAGTCTTCAACAACTGGAGGAATAAGGTATTAAAGGCGGAAAACGAGTTCAAACGGCACGTCCGAATCGTATTAATGGCGAGATTCGCGCCCAGGAAGTTCGCTTAACTGGTCTGGAAGGTGAGCAGCTGGGTATTGTGAGTCTGAGAGAAGCTATCGAAAAGGCTGAGGAAGCTGGAGTAGATTTAGTTGAGATCAGCCCTAACGCCGAACCGCCAGTTTGTCGTATCATGGACTACGGCAAGTTCCTTTATGAAAAGAGTAAATCTTCTAAGGAACAGAAGAAAAAGCAAAAAGTTATTCAGGTTAAGGAAATTAAATTCCGACCTGGCACAGATGATGGCGACTACCAGGTAAAACTCCGCAGCCTGGTTCGCTTTCTGGAAGATGGCGATAAGGCTAAGATCACACTGCGTTTCCGCGGTCGTGAGATGGCCCACCAACAGATCGGTATGGAAGTGCTTAACCGCGTCCGTGACGATCTGAGTGAACTGGCAGTAGTCGAATCCTTCCCTACGAAGATCGAAGGCCGCCAGATGATCATGGTGCTCGCTCCTAAGAAGAAACAGTAAGGCCTTCAAGTAGCAATTCCTGTGGTGCCTTTGGGCTTCACAGGTTTTGCTCGCCTGGGTTTCGTTTATTAACAATGCGAAGTGGAAGTTATTAAAATGCCAAAAATTAAGACCGTACGCGGTGCTGCTAAGCGCTTCAAAAAAACCGGTAAAGGTGGTTTTAAGCACAAGCACGCTAACCTGCGTCATATTCTGACCAAAAAAGCTACCAAGCGTAAACGTCACCTGCGTCCGAAAGCCATGGTTTCCAAAGGCGATCTGGGCCTGGTAATCGCGTGCCTGCCGTACGCATAAGTCGTTAACGTTTAACTTTTTTAACTTAGAATAGATACAGGAGAGCACATATGGCTCGCGTAAAACGTGGTGTAATTGCACGCGCACGTCACAAGAAAATTTTGAAACAAGCTAAAGGTTACTATGGTGCGCGTTCACGCGTTTACCGCGTTGCCTTCCAGGCTGTTATCAAAGCAGGTCAGTACGCTTATCGTGACCGTCGTCAGAAAAAGCGTCAGTTCCGTCAACTGTGGATTGCGCGTATCAACGCAGCAGCACGTCAGAACGGTATTTCTTACAGCAAATTCATCAACGGCCTGAAAAAAGCCTCTGTTGAAATCGACCGTAAGATCCTGGCTGATATCGCAGTATTCGACAAAGTAGCGTTCACCGCTCTGGTTGAAAAAGCGAAAGCAGCTCTGGCTTAATAAGTCAGTGGAAGAGGGGGCAATGCTCCCTCTTTTCGTTTATACCCGTCATTTTTCACGTTGCATGCGCGTAGACTGGGGTCGTTTACCCGGTCACTTACTTAAGTAAGCTTCTGAGAATTCACTCTCTCGCCGCTTTTTCTGCAAAGCGAATTATTTAGGGTATAACATCATCAGAAGATTGACTTTTTTTCGATGAGCCCTTTCAATAAGGTCATCCGTTTTTTACCACACAAGGTAACGCAAGCATGAATGCTGCTATTTTCCGCTTCTTTTTTTACTTTAGCACCTGATTACGGGAGGCTAGCGCGTGAAAGAAGAAACGGAAAATTAACGCCAAAAGCCTCCAACAGGAGGCTTTTTTTGTGTCTGAATTTTAAGTAAAAAGTCCAACAACAAGGACATAACGAGGAAAATTATGTCACATCTCGCAGAGCTGGTTGCCAGTGCACGGGCAGCCATTAATGATGCCTCAGATGTTGCCGCGTTAGATAACGTACGCGTTGAATATCTGGGTAAGAAAGGGCATCTGACCCTTCAGATGACCACCCTGCGTGAGCTGCCGCCAGAAGAGCGCCCGGCTGCTGGGGCGGTGATTAACGAAGCGAAAGAGCAGGTCCAGCAGGCGCTGAACGCGCGTAAATTCGATCTGGAAAATGCTGCGCTGAACGCGCGTCTGGCTGCGGAAACCATTGACGTATCCCTGCCAGGACGCCGTATTGAAAACGGCGGTCTGCATCCAGTCACTCGTACCATTGATCGCATTGAGAGTTTCTTCGGTGAGCTTGGCTTTACCGTGGCGACTGGCCCGGAAATCGAAGATGATTATCATAACTTCGATGCGTTGAATATTCCTGGTCACCATCCGGCACGCGCTGACCACGACACTTTCTGGTTTGATGCCACCCGCCTGCTGCGTACGCAGACGTCTGGCGTGCAGATCCGCACCATGAAAGAACAGCAGCCGCCGATTCGCATTATCGCACCTGGCCGCGTGTACCGTAACGACTACGACCAGACGCATACCCCGATGTTCCACCAGATGGAAGGTCTGATTGTTGATACCAACATCAGTTTCACCAACCTGAAAGGTACGCTGCACGATTTCCTGAACAACTTCTTTGAGGAAGATCTGCAGGTCCGTTTCCGCCCGTCCTACTTCCCATTCACCGAACCGTCTGCGGAAGTGGATGTGATGGGTAAAAACGGCAAATGGCTGGAAGTGCTGGGTTGCGGCATGGTGCATCCGAACGTACTACGTAATGTAGGCATTGACCCGGAGGTCTATTCTGGCTTCGCGTTTGGGATGGGGATGGAGCGCCTGACTATGCTGCGTTACGGTGTGACCGATCTGCGAGCATTCTTCGAAAACGATTTGCGTTTCCTCAAACAGTTTAAATAAGGGCAGGACAAATAATGAAATTCAGTGAACTGTGGTTACGCGAATGGGTTAACCCGGCTGTCGATAGTGAAGCGCTTTCCGATCAAATCACCATGGCTGGTCTGGAAGTTGATGGCGTTGAGCCTGTAGCTGGCGCATTTAACGGCGTGGTTGTGGGTGAAGTTGTGGAGTGCGGTCAGCACCCGAATGCCGACAAACTGCGTGTCACCAAAGTGAATGTGGGCGGCGAACGCCTGCTGGATATCGTCTGTGGTGCGCCGAACTGCCGCCAGGGGCTGAAAGTTGCTGTTGCCACCATCGGCGCAGTACTGCCGGGCGACTTCAAAATTAAAGCGGCTAAACTGCGCGGCGAACCGTCAGAAGGCATGTTGTGCTCTTTCTCTGAACTGGGAATTTCCGACGACCACAGCGGCATCATCGAACTGCCGCTGGATGCAGCGATTGGCACTGATATCCGCGAATACCTCAAACTCGACGACAATACCATCGAAATCAGCGTGACGCCGAATCGTGCTGACTGCTTAGGGATCATCGGTGTTGCGCGCGATGTCGCTGCGCTGAATAAAGCACCGCTGGTGGAGCCGGAAATCGCCCCGGTTGCTGCCACCATTAATGATACTCTGCCAATCACTGTGGAGGCCGCTGATGCGTGCCCGCGTTATCTGGGGCGTGTGGTTAAAGGTATCAACGTAACAGCGCCGACTCCGCTGTGGATGAAAGAGAAGCTGCGTCGCTGCGGTGTACGTTCTATCGATGCGGTTGTGGATGTGACCAACTATGTTCTGCTGGAATTGGGTCAGCCGATGCATGCCTTCGATCTGGATCGTATCGACGGTGGTATCGTCGTCCGTATGGCAAAAGAGAACGAAACGCTGGTACTGCTCGATGGTAGTGAAGCCAGACTGGCTACCGACACGCTGGTGATTGCAGACCATAATAAAGCGCTGGCTATGGGCGGTATCTTTGGTGGTGAACATTCTGGCGTGAACAATGAGACACAAAACGTTCTGCTGGAATGTGCGTTCTTCAACCCGCTATCCATTACTGGCCGCGCGCGTCGTCATGGCCTGCACACGGATGCTTCCCATCGCTATGAGCGTGGTGTTGATCCGGCGCTGCAGTACAAAGCCATGGAGCGTGCGACCCGTCTGCTGATTGATATCTGCGGTGGTGAAGCCGGCCCGGTTGTTGATATCACCAATGAAGCCATGCTGCCAAAACGTGCGACCATTCGTCTGCGCCGCAGCAAACTGGATCGCCTGATTGGCCATCACATTGCCGATGAACTGGTTACCGACATCCTTAAACGCCTGGGGTGTGAAGTCACCGAAGGTCAGGATGAGTGGCTGGCCGTTGCGCCGAGCTGGCGTTTCGATATGGAGATCGAAGAAGACCTGGTGGAAGAGGTTGCGCGCCTGTACGGTTATAACAACATCCCGAATGCACCGGTACAGGCCGGGCTGGTAATGGGGTCACACCGCGAAGCAAACCTGTCGCTCAAGCGCGTGAAAACGCTGCTGAATGACAAAGGCTATCAGGAAGTGATCACCTACAGTTTCGTTGATCCGAAAGTACAGCAATTGATCCATCCTGGCGAAGAAGCGCTGATTCTGCCAAGTCCTATCTCCAGCGAAATGTCGGCCATGCGCCTGTCACTGCTGACCGGGCTGCTCAGTACTATTGTCTATAACCAGAACCGTCAGCAAAGTCGTGTGCGTATCTTCGAAACCGGTCTGCGCTTTGTGCCGGACACACAGGCTCCTTTAGGTATTCGTCAGGATCTGATGCTGGCAGGGGCCATCTGCGGTAACCGCTATGAAGAGCACTGGGATCTGGCTAAAGGCAGCGTTGATTTCTTCGATCTGAAAGGCGATCTGGAATCCTTACTCGACCTGACCGGCAAATTGTCCGCAATTGAGTTTCGCGCAGAGGCAAATCCGGCACTGCATCCTGGGCAGTCCGCAGCGATTTATCTGAAAGATGAATATGTTGGTTTCATCGGTGTTGTTCATCCGGAGCTGGAACGTAAGCTCGATCTGAATGGTCGTACGCTGGTGTTTGAACTGGAGTGGAATAAGGTCGCAGACCGCGTGGTTCCTCAGGCGCAGGAGATTTCTCGCTTCCCGGCAAACCGTCGCGACATCGCTGTCGTGGTCGCTGAAAATGTGGCTGCGGCAGATATTTTAGCCGAATGTAAGAAAGTTGGCGTAAATCAGGTAGTTGGCGTAAACTTATTTGACGTGTACCGCGGTAAGGGTGTTGCGGAGGGGTATAAGAGCCTCGCCATTAGCCTGATCCTTCAGGATACCAGCCGTACACTCGAAGAAGAGGAGATTGCCGCTACCGTCGCCAAATGTGTAGAGGCATTAAAAGAGCGATTCCAGGCATCATTGAGGGATTGAACCTATGGCGCTTACAAAAGCTGAAATGTCCGAATATCTGTTTGATAAGCTTGGGCTTAGCAAGCGAGATGCTAAAGAGCTGGTAGAGCTGTTTTTCGAAGAGATCCGTCGTGCTCTGGAAAACGGTGAGCAGGTGAAACTCTCCGGCTTTGGCAATTTCGATCTGCGTGATAAGAATCAACGTCCGGGACGTAACCCTAAAACGGGCGAAGATATTCCCATTACAGCCCGGCGCGTGGTGACCTTCAGACCCGGCCAGAAGTTAAAAAGCCGCGTCGAAAACGCTTCGCCCAAAGCAGAGTAATCTGGACTAATTAAAAAGGCCGCAATCGCGGCCTTTTTCTTTCAGCGCGGAATATCATCTTTAAATTCAACCCATTCAATGACGCATTAATTGAACTGCATGCTGAATTACGCACAACTCCAACGGCGTCGCAATGGCCAGTGGCTCTGCGGCTTTGCGCTGCTTTTGCTGGCCGCGCTGTTTATTAGCTTATGTGCAGGCGATCAATGGATTGGCCCTGCAAACTGGTTCGATGCTCGTGGACAACTTTTTGTCTGGCAAATCCGTCTACCCCGTACATTAGCGGTTTTGCTGGTGGGAGCGGCGCTGGCGTTAAGCGGCGCTATCATGCAGGCCTTATTTGAGAACCCACTGGCTGAACCCGGGCTTTTGGGGGTATCTAATGGCGCGGGCGTCGGGTTGATAGCCGCCGTGCTGCTTGGAAAAGGCGTATTGCCGGGCTGGGCGTTGGGGTTATGCGCCATCGCCGGGGCGCTGATCATCACGCTTATCCTGCTGCGCTTTGCCCGACGGCATTTGTCGACCAGCCGTCTGCTGTTAGCGGGGGTCGCGTTGGGGATCATTTGTAGCGCACTGATGACCTGGGCCATCTACTTTTCCACATCATTCGACCTGCGTCAGCTCATGTACTGGATGATGGGCGGTTTTGGCGGTGTGGACTGGCGACAAAGCTGGCTGATGGTTGCACTGTTACCGGTGATGGGCTGGACCTGCTGTCAGTCGCAGCCGCTTAACGTACTTGCACTGGGTGAGACATCGGCACGTCAACTTGGATTACCCTTGTGGTTCTGGCGCAATGTGCTGGTGGTGGCAACTGGCTGGATGGTGGGCGTCAGTGTCGCGCTGGCAGGCTCGATTGGCTTTATTGGCCTGGTTATCCCGCATATTCTTCGCCTTTGCGGCCTCACCGATCATCGTGCGCTTTTGCCCGCCTGTGCGCTTGCGGGGGCGACGGCACTGCTGTTTGCCGATATTGTTGCCCGAATGGCGCTGAGCGCTGCGGAATTACCTATCGGTGTCGTGACGGCAACGCTGGGGGCGCCGGTGTTCATCTGGCTCTTGCTCATGGCAAGACGCTAAGGGTGGCGGACGAAATATCCGGCAGGCAACAATAAGGTAAAAGTGTGTAACAACGACACGTTAAAAAAAGAAAATTCGCCTGATTTACTGGTTTTACATCTTTTTTTGCTAAATGACAGAAGAAGGATTATCGCGCATTATCTGGCTATTATTAACGTCCGGCCGGGCGAGAGATCCGGCGTCTGAATGAACCGACTAAGGGGATGCTATGCACCAGGATATTTTAAACACCGAGATTACAACGATTGATGGCGAACATATCACGCTGGAAAAGTACCAGGGCAAGGTTATTCTGGTGGTGAATGTGGCATCAAAATGTGGCCTGACGCCGCAATATGAACAGCTGGAGAATATCCAGAAAGCCTGGGAGAAAGACGGTTTTGTCGTGCTCGGCTTCCCGTGCAACCAGTTTGCCGGGCAGGAGCCAGGCAGCGAAGAAGAGATCAAAACCTTCTGCAGTACTACCTATGGCGTGACTTTCCCCATGGCAGCCAAAGTCGATGTCAACGGTGAAAACCGTCATCCTTTGTATCGCAAACTGATTGCCGCTGCGCCGAAGGCTGTCGCCCCGGAGGGCAGCGGTTTTTATGAGCGCATGGCCAGTAAAGGGCGCGCACCGCTCTATCCGGATGATATCCTGTGGAACTTTGAAAAATTCCTGATTGGCCGTGATGGCCAGGTTGTTCAGCGCTTCTCCCCGGATATGACACCCGAAGATCCTATCGTGATGGAAGCGATTAAGCTGGCGCTGGCAAAATAATGGCATTGCTGCAGCTTCATGACCTTGAGGATGCAGGAAGACTGGGGCCTGTTACGGCCCTGGTCGACAAAGCGCAAATGCTGCATCTCGTCGGGCCGAATGGTGCCGGGAAAAGCACGCTTCTGGCACGTATCGCCGGACTAAGACAGGGAAAGGGCAGTGTACAGTTAAATGGCCTTCCGCTTGAGCAATGGCATGCTCCGCAACTGGCTCGCCATCGCGCCTATCTGGCCCAGCAGCAGATGCCCCCCTTCGCCATGCCTGTATGGCATTATCTTTCGTTGCATCAGCATATCAACGACAGCGTGGTTGATGAGATTACGCGTAAGCTTGGGCTGGGAGATAAGCTGGGACGCGCTGTCAGTCAGCTCTCCGGCGGGGAATGGCAGCGAGTGCGGCTGGCTGCGGTGATTGCGCAAATTCATCCGGCTGCTAATGCGGATGGACAACTCCTGTTATTAGATGAGCCGATGAACAGTCTTGATGTTGCCCAGCAGGCTGCGCTGGATGGCATTTTAAGCGAGCTGGTGGCGGCAGGTGTTACCGTTGTGATGAGCAGCCACGATCTCAACCATTCGCTACGTCGCGCGCATCAGGTGTGGCTACTCCGTCAGGGCAAATTAATCGCCAGTGGCCTGCGTGATGAGGTATTAACGCCGCAAAATCTGGCTGCGGCATATGGTATGCCATTTCGCCGTCTCGATCTGGCTGGTCACAGGATGCTCATTCCCGAGATATAGCAGCAAACGAAACTTGCAAGGATTGCAATTCACACGCTAAATTATTCCAGCATAACGAAAATAGAGGTTTTGCTGGATGCGCATCTGGTTTCTTCTGGCGGTGTTAATTCTTTCAGGGTGCAGTAGTCATCGTGCGCCGCCGCCTAACGCACGCCTTTCTGATTCCATCACCGTCATTGCCGGGCTGAATGATCAACTGCGTGACTGGCGTGGCACTCCTTACCGCTATGGCGGTATGAGCCGTAATGGCGTTGATTGTTCCGCTTTCGTGATGATGACCTTCCGCGACAAATTTAACCTCGTGCTTCCCCGCGATACGCGTAAACAGGCGGAAGTGGGAACGAAAATCGATAAAGATGAGCTGCTGCCAGGCGATCTGGTGTTTTTTAAAACAGGCTCCGGTGATAACGGTCTGCATGTAGGCATCTACGATACTGATAATGCGTTTATCCATGCTTCGACCAGTCAGGGTGTTGTGCGTTCTTCATTAAACAATGTCTACTGGCGGAAGAATTTCTGGCAGGCGCGTCGTATCTAATCCCCTTCCGACAACAGGCAGCGAATGGCTAACCAATTCGCTGCTTTTGTGAACTAAACGCAAATTTTGTCATTTTCCTCACCGTTCATTCATTTTTTCTTCAATATTTATCATTTAACTATTCGTTACTTTAAAGGGCTGTCAGTATCGTGGCAGGCGCTGGTATGGGCAATTTAACCAGGATAAGCTTGCGCACGAAAATAAGGAATTTTCGACAATATAATGGGAAATGATGAAGTCAGTTTTGTTAAGTTCAGCTACGTTGAAGCATGTGCGCATTGGATTTTCGATGCAGGATATCAACCTTAATGCGGGGTTGGCGCCATGATCGTCTCGTTTGATGACACCTATCGCTCAGAGTTTTTACTACAGCCTGCGCGTAATGGCTACGGTACCCTCGTCGGGATTGAAATTGTGGTCAATTTCGTTGGGGCGGGTTCTGTACGGGCATCTGCAGAGCGGATAGTGCCACGCCTGAGCGCAGACGAAACGCTGACGCTTTTTACTGAGCAATTAGATTTGCTCGAATCCTGTAAGTTGTTCTTTATTCAGCATCAACTTCTCGCCTGGATAAATATTTCGCCGGTTGTTGTTGATGCATTACTGGTTAATGCTGAACTTGCCGAAACGGTAGCGAAATACCCTTTCCTCGAATTTACTGTGAATGAGAATTATCCCAACCTGACAAAGGGGAAAGAAAATAATTCACTCGTGGTGTTTAGCGAACGTTATCCTTTAATCCTGAATAATTTTGGTGCCGGGGCGCCTTCCACGCGCGCTATATTTGATGGTCTATTCAGGCGGGTGACCCTGGATAAACATTTTATTCATCAGCGACTGGCGTCACGCTCATTCGAACCCTTCATGCGCGCGATCGTCTCACAAATCTCCCCTTACTGCCGTTCGGTAATGATTGACGGTATTGATGATGAAAAAACCTTAAAGCGGGTGAAGCCGTATCAGTTCAGCGCTATGCGGGGGAATTTATGGCCAGCGGTTCCTGCTGCGCAGATAACCAGTCTTGTTCAGGGATAACCTTGCCTTTAACCCGTGTTTAACATCATATAAACACACTACAATAAAGACAGGAGGTACTATGGCCCTGTCTTTTATTACCCGCTGGCGCGATGAGCTGCCTGGTTTTTATACTGCCATTTCCCCGACACCGCTGAGTAATACCCGGTTGCTTTGGCACAATGCGCCTCTGGCGAAAAGTATGGGCATCGATCCCGTACTGTTTACGCCCGACGAGGGTGCAGGTGTGTGGGGGGGAGAAATGCTGCTTCCCGGAATGTCGCCACTCTCGCAGGTCTACAGTGGGCACCAGTTTGGCGTCTGGGCGGGGCAACTGGGTGACGGGCGGGGTATCCTGCTCGGCGAACAGCTACTGCCTGATGGCACAACACTGGACTGGCACCTGAAAGGCGCAGGGCTTACGCCGTATTCCCGCATGGGTGATGGGCGTGCGGTACTGCGCTCAACCATCCGTGAAAGTCTCGCCTCTGAGGCAATGCACTATCTGGGGATTGCGACAACACGTGCCCTTTCAATTGTCACCAGCGAAACGCCAGTTTACCGCGAAAGCGTGGAGCAGGGGGCGATGATGATGCGCATTGCGCAAAGTCATATCCGCTTTGGCCACTTCGAGCATTTTTATTATCGGCGAGAACCGGAAAAGGTACGCCAGCTGGCGGATTTTGTGATTCGTCATTACTGGCCGCATCTGCAGGATGATGTCAACAAATACGAAGTCTGGTTCCGGGACGTTATCGCCCGTACTGCCGCATTGATGGCGCGCTGGCAGGCGGTTGGTTTCGCGCATGGGGTGATGAATACGGATAACATGTCTATTCTGGGGCTGACAATTGATTATGGTCCCTTTGGTTTTCTTGATGATTACCAGCCCGGCTTTATCTGCAATCACTCGGACTATCAGGGACGTTACAGCTTTGATAACCAGCCAACCATTGCCCTGTGGAATCTGCAACGACTGGCGCAAACACTGTCGCCGTTCATTAGTGCCGATGTGCTCAATACGGCGCTGGAGAGTTATCAGCCGGTATTGCTGAGCGAATACGGCATATTGATGCGCCAGAAACTGGGCTTTTTTAGCCAGCAAAAGGATGACAATGTGCTGTTAAGCGAGCTCTTCGCTCTGATGGAGCGTGAAGGCAGCGATTATACCCGCACTTTCCGCATGTTAAGCCATACCGAACAGATGAGCGCCAGCAGCGCGCTGCGTGATGAGTTTATCGATCGCGAGGCGTTTGACAGCTGGTTTAGTCGCTACCGTGCGCGTCTGGCGCAGGAGACGATTACGGATGCGCAACGTCAGCAGCAGATGCAAAACGTAAATCCGGCGGTTGTGCTGCGTAACTGGCTCGCACAGCGGGCGATTGAACAGGCAGAGCAGGGTAATACCGAAGAGCTGGAGCGTCTGCATGCCGTCTTACGGGAGCCTTATACGGAGCGCAACGATGACTATAGCCGTCGCCCACCGGACTGGGGGAAACGGCTGGAAGTCAGCTGTTCAAGCTGAACATCTATTTCGTGAGTATCAGTTTCCCGGCGTGCGTCTGTCGCAATAGATATTCTTGTCCCTGATGTTCAATGACAACGCGCGCCGAATTTCCCAACAATGTTTTGCTGTTGATGCGGCGATCACCAGGATGGATGGTGGCTGGGCTGGCTGGCAGTTTCTCTGCCGGAGTGGTCGGCTTATCCTTGTTCGACATTGCACGGTCACTGTATGGATATGACAATGATAATTATTATTAATACCCGCGAAGCGAGCTGCAAGTAATATTTGGAAAACCAGTCATTTGGGGTAGGGGGGATATGTCCCGCCGGGAGACCCGACGGGAAAAAAATTACAACCGTGAGGAAACCGCCGCCGCGAGTTTATCAAGCAAAAATTCGCTGTCTTCCCAGCTCAGGCAAGGGTCAGTGATGGACTGGCCGTATACCAGGGGCTTGTCTTTGACGATTTTTTGCGTCCCTTCTTGCAGAAAACTCTCAGCCATCACCCCCGCAATGGCCGTGGAGCCATTTCGAATCTGTTCACAGATGTCATCGCACACCTCAAGCTGGCGACGATGCTGTTTCTGGCAATTGCCGTGGCTGAAATCGACGACCAGTTGCTCCGGCAGATCAAACTCGCGCAGGGTAGCGCAGGCGGTGGCAATATCTTCGGCATAGAAGTTAGGTTTTTTTCCGCCACGCATAATGATATGCCCGTAAGGGTTACCGCTGGTCTGGTAAATCGTCATCTGTCCGGTTTTATCCGGTGAGAGGAACATATGGCTGGTTCTGGAAGCTCGAATCGCATCCACTGCAATTCGGGTGTTACCGTCTGTGCCGTTTTTGAAGCCTACCGGACAGGAGAGCGCCGATGCCATCTCGCGGTGGATCTGACTTTCTGTGGTACGCGCCCCAATTGCGCCCCAACTGATCAGATCAGCAATAAATTGCCCTGTCACCATATCCAGGAATTCGGTCGCCGTCGGTACGCCCAGTTCATTCACTGCGAGCAGGAGTTTGCGCGCCAGTTCAATGCCGTGATTAACGCGGTAGCTGCCGTTCAGGTCGGGATCGGAAATCAACCCTTTCCAGCCCACAACGGTTCGCGGCTTTTCAAAATAGGTGCGCATTACAATTTCCAGTTGCGCACTATGCTTTTGCCTTAGCCCCTGCAGGCGACGGGCATAATCCATTGCCGCGTCCAGGTCGTGGATGGAGCAGGGGCCAATAATCACTAATAGTCGTTTATCTTCACCGTTGAGAATTTTCTCGATACGGCGACGGGATTGTATGACATGTTCCGCAACTGCAAGGGAAACGGGATGCCGCTGCGCTAGCTCAGCCGGAGTGACCAGACTCTCGATGCGCGCAGTGCGAAGTTCATCGGTTTTGTTCATCAGAATTCTCAAAATTTTGTGCTCAAACGGCCAAATGCCGGAGGCGATGCGCACACCTTAAACCAATCCTTGCTTAATTCAATAGCAGGTTGTGATGCGCATCACATCGAAGGCCAGCATGATAGCAAAATTGTCATTCACGTACTAGTGTGTTAGTACATGCGACGATTAAGACCCATTATGTCGAGAATTTTGGTGGCGATCTCTTCTACCGAGTAGTTGGTACTGTTTAACCACGGTATCTGATTTTTACGGTAAAGCGCTTCCACCTCCGCCACTTCCATGCGGCACTGGCGTAATGAAGCGTAACGGCTATTTTCCCGGCGCTCTTCACGGATAGCCGCCAGGCGCTCCGGATTAATGGTCAGACCAAATAATTTATGCTGGAGCGGTTTCAATGAAACAGGCAGAACGAGATTATCCATGTCATCGGCAATAAAAGGATAATTAGCTGCACGAATGCCGAATTGCATTGCCAGATAAAGGCTTGTCGGCGTTTTACCGCAACGAGAAACACCCAATAAAATCACCTGGGCCTGATCCAGGTTGCGCAACGAAATACCGTCGTCGTGAGCCAGCGTGTAATCAATAGCGGCAATCCTCGCGTCGTATTTAGTCAGGTTGCCTGGATTTAACCCATGAGTACGATGCGCAATGGGTGTCGGGTCGAGTTTTAATTCTTGCTGTAATGGTGCAACCAGGGCCTGAACAATGTCCTGACAGAATCCTTCACTCTGTAAAATAATGGTGCGGATTTCTGGTAATACGATGGAATAAAAGACTAACGGACGCACGCCCGTTTGTTGATAGATAGCGTCAATCTGGTCTTTCACTGCTCTGGCGCGGCTTTCATTCTCCACGAATGGCAGCGTGATGCTATTGATGGCAACCGGGAATTGCGACATCACCGCATGGCCTAATACCTCTGCAGTGATAGCGGTACCATCGGAAATATAAAAAACCTGGCGATCCACAGCGCTGTCCATTTTACCCTTCCTGATTGTCATGCGTAATTATCTGAAAGCATAAATTAAAGTCATGCATCTGCGTAGCGTCTTTTCTGAATTTTTAAAATGAAACGCTATTTTTGTTTTTAATGAAAAGCGCAGTTCATTTTTATTATGAGTTTAAAAAAAGAATGATTTTGAGGATTTTCCGATTACTCAGCCGCTTAACCATTGCCGGGAAAGTGTCCGAAAAGACAAAAATTTAAATTGCTTGAACGATTCACCGTTTTTTCAGGCGGAATAATTATGCCAGGATGAAAAGGTAGTAAATGCTTTATTACCCCATTCAAATATCACAAAAGGATTGTTTAGATGTCCAACAATGGCTCGTCTCCGCTGGTGCTTTGGTATGACCAACTCGGCATGAATGATGTAGACAGAGTTGGGGGCAAAAATGCCTCCCTTGGTGAGATGATTACTAATCTGTCCGGTATGGGCGTAAGCGTACCCAATGGGTTTGCAACGACTGCCGATGCGTTTAACCAGTTTCTCGATCAAAGTGGCCTGAATAAGCGCATCTATGACCTGCTGGATAAAACGGACATTGACGACGTTTCCGAGCTGGCGAAAGCTGGCGCGCAGATTCGCCAGTGGATAGTTGATACCCCGTTCCAGCCGGCGTTTGAAGATGCAATCCATCAGGCATATGCCAGACTGTCTGCTGATGACGAGCAGGCATCCTTTGCTGTGCGTTCTTCCGCAACGGCAGAAGATATGCCAGACGCTTCCTTTGCGGGTCAGCAGGAAACCTTCCTGAACGTGCAGGGGTATGATGCTGTGCTGGTGGCGGTGAAGCACGTCTTCGCTTCTCTGTTCAACGACCGTGCAATCTCCTACCGCGTGCATCAGGGTTATGATCACCGCGGTGTGGCGCTCTCTGCCGGGGTGCAACGGATGGTGCGATCAGACATTGGTTCTTCCGGTGTCATGTTCTCTATCGACACAGAATCCGGCTTTGATCAGGTGGTATTCGTCACCGCGGCCTGGGGCCTGGGTGAGATGGTGGTACAGGGTGCAGTTAACCCGGATGAATTTTATGTGCACAAACCAACGCTGGCAGCAGGGCGTCCGGCTATTGTGCGCCGCACCATGGGTTCGAAGAAAATTCGCATGGTCTATGCACCGACCCAGGAGCATGGCAAACAGGTGCGTATTGAGGACGTTGAACAGGCTAACCGCGATCGCTTCTCGCTGACCAACGAGGAAGTGCAGGAGCTGGCGAAACAGGCTGTGCAGATTGAAAAACACTATGGCCGACCAATGGACATTGAATGGGCGAAAGACGGCCATACTGGCAAACTGTTTATTGTACAGGCGCGTCCGGAGACTGTGCGCTCTCGCGGTAAAGTGATGGAGCGTTATACGCTGCACGCACAGGGCAAAATCATTGCCGAAGGGCGTGCGATTGGCCAGCGCATCGGAGCAGGCCCGGTAAAAGTGATTCACGACATCAGTGAAATGAATCGTATCGAAGCAGGCGATGTGCTGGTGACCGACATGACTGACCCGGACTGGGAACCAATCATGAAAAAAGCGGCCGCTATTGTCACCAACCGTGGTGGCCGTACCTGCCATGCAGCCATTATTGCGCGTGAGCTGGGGATCCCGGCTGTCGTCGGTTGCGGTGACGCAACGGAACGCATGAAAGATGGCGATAAAGTGACCGTCTCCTGCGCCGAAGGTGACACGGGGTACGTTTACGCTGAGATGCTCGACTTTAGCGTGAAAAGCTCAAGCATTGATGAAATGCCTGCGCTGCCGCTCAAAATTATGATGAACGTCGGCAACCCGGACAGAGCGTTTGATTTTGCCTGTCTGCCAAATGAAGGGGTTGGCCTGGCGCGCCTGGAATTTATCATCAACCGCATGATCGGCGTACACCCGCGCGCATTGCTGGAGTTTGATGACCAGGACGTAAAACTGCAAAACGAAATCCGCGAAATCATGAAAGGCTATGATTCGCCGAAAGAGTTTTATGTTGGGCGTCTGACCGAAGGCATTGCAACACTTGGTGCGGCGTTCTATCCAAAACGGGTGATTGTGCGTCTGTCAGACTTTAAATCCAACGAGTATGCAAACCTCGTCGGCGGTGAACGTTACGAACCGGATGAAGAGAACCCGATGCTCGGCTTCCGTGGTGCTGGTCGCTATGTCTCCGACAGCTTCCGCGACTGTTTCGCGCTGGAATGTGAGGCGGTCAAACGCGTACGCAACGATATGGGGCTGACCAATGTGGAGATCATGGTCCCGTTTGTTCGCACCGTTGAACAGGCGAAAGCAGTGGTCGAAGAGCTGGCACGTCAGGGGCTCAAGCGTGGCGAAAACGGACTCAAGATTATCATGATGTGCGAGATCCCCTCGAATGCGCTGCTGGCTGATCAGTTCCTGGAGCACTTTGACGGCTTCTCTATCGGCTCAAATGACATGACGCAGCTGGCGCTGGGGCTGGATCGCGACTCCGGCGTTGTCTCAGAGCTGTTCGATGAGCGTAATGACGCGGTGAAAGCCCTGTTGTCGATGGCTATTCGCGCTGCCAAAAAACACGGCAAATATGTCGGTATCTGTGGTCAGGGCCCGTCGGACCATGAAGACTTCGCCGCCTGGCTGATGGAAGAGGGGATCGATAGCCTCTCCCTGAACCCGGACACTGTGGTTCAAACCTGGCTGACGCTGGCTGAACTGAACAAATAAGTCACATTGTTATTCTGATAAAACCTCACTTCTGCGGAAGTGGGGTTTTTTTATGCCAAAAATACGGATGAAAAAGTTAATTCTCAGCTGAAACAAAATGTGTTTGCGCACGCTTGCCTTAGCGATATTGGTCACACCAGTCCTGCCGTAGATGCTGCGGTTATGACAGGTAATGTATGAGGTGGCTTATCATTTGCGATTTCTTATTATTCGCCGTATGGGCTATTGAGGATTTCTCCGTTGAGGTAACCGGACGTTAACCGCATCGCAGTTGTTTTTCCTGCATCAGCCTGTTTGTTGGATAAAAAAAAGCCCACCGTGGGAGATGGGCAAAGACTACACACAGCAATTCGTTGTTTCACTCAGGGGATTTCCATGCTTATAAATCAAGGTGTTGATTTATAACCGTGACCTTATAGTAGGCCATCCGGGATTTTAGCGTCGATCAGATTCGTCTCATTAGTTAAACGGTGGTTAAGATTTTGCGGGAAAAATGGCGCAAGCCTTCTGTCGGGAGGCTTGCGCACGGGAGGAGCAGTAAATAAATGATTAGCAATGCTTCATAATCAGATTAAAGGGCGTATCAGATATGGGTATCATCTGGATGGTGTATCTCTTCCAGCGCATCATTTTCCGCCGGGCCGGGCATGGGCGCTTCGTTAACCCAGGCGGAAAAGAGTCGCCATGAAACGGCCAGTAATACCGGACCAATAAACAACCCGATCATCCCGAAAGCCACCAGACCGCCAATAACACCGGAAAGAATCAGGATCATCGGCAGGTCGGCCCCCATACGAATCAACATTGGACGGATAAAGTTATCCAGCGTGCCCACCACGCAACTCCAGACCAGCAACACCGTGCCCCATGTCGAGTCGCCACTCCAGTAGAGCCAGATAATTGCAGGCACCAGCACAACCAGCGGACCGAGTTGTACAAGGCATGTCATTAACATAATGACGGTGAATAACGTGGTGTATGGCACACCCGTTATCGCCAGGCCAATTCCTCCCAGAACCGCCTGCACCAGCGCAGTGACGACCACGCCGAGCGCGACAGCGCGAATAGCCTGACCGGCCAGCAGAACAGCGGCATCGCCGCGTTTGGCCGCCAGACGATAGGCAAAATGGCGAATCCCCAATGCGACCTGCTCGCCGCGCCAGTACAGCAGGGCGCTAAATAGCAGCATTAACGCGCAGTGCAGCATAAAGCGACCGATATGTGCAGCCTGTCCGACAAACCATGTGGTGGTGGTGCCGACATAAGGACGAACTTTGGCAAGTATCGCACTGCCACCCATATCCAGCAGGTTGTGCCAGCCGCTATACAGTTTGTCGCCGATCAGCGGAATACTGTTCAGCCACTCCAGAGCCGGCGGCGTCATTTCACCCGATGTAATGGCCTGAATGACCGGACCGCTATTGTCCACCAGGCTGTTAACCAGCAGCGCTACCGGAACAATAAATAGCAGGATTAACAATAACGTCATCACGATGACCGCCAGTGAACGGCGGCCAAACAACGCGCGCTGTACGCGAAGGAGCACCGGCCAGGTGGCAATGACCACGGTACCAGCCCAGGCGAAACCAAGAATAAAAGGCTGAACGATCCACAAACAGGCGATGATCATAAGGGCTAAAAACAGTACCGACAGCATCACCTGCGGTACATCCCTGGACTGCGATTGAAAGGCCATAAAACGTAATCACCTTTAAAGGGAGGATGCGAAATCAGTAAAGATAATGATTAATGATTTCAGCGGTTTTTGACAGTCTGATTCTGCCCGTAATTCTGGTGGGCGCATAAGAAAAAAATGTGATACAACGATGGATGCTGCAAGCAAACGATTAACTATTCACAACTACTAACAGTCAGGCAGGGTCAAGAGTAATGATCCCACAGATTTCTCAGGCACCAGGTGTCGTTCAATTGGTGCTGAATTTTTTACAGGCACTGGAGCAACAAGGTTTTACCGGCGATACCGCCACAAGTTATGCCGACAGGCTGACCATGGCGACCGACAACAGTATCTACCAATTGCTACCCGATGCGGTTGTCTTTCCCCGTTCTACTTCCGATGTCGCCTTGATTTCACGCATCGCGGCGGAAACGCGTTTTCAGTCGCTGGTGTTCACACCGCGCGGTGGTGGCACCGGTACAAATGGCCAGGCGCTGAATCAGGGTATCATTGTTGATATGTCCCGCTATATGAACCGCATTATAGAGATCAATCCTCAAGAGGGATGGGTGCGGGTTGAAGCGGGTGTCATCAAAGATCAACTCAATCAGTTCCTTAAACCTTACGGCTATTTCTTCGCGCCAGAGCTTTCCACCAGTAACCGTGCGACACTCGGCGGCATGATCAATACCGATGCTTCCGGTCAGGGGTCACTGGTCTACGGAAAAACGTCCGATCATGTCCTGGGCGTTCGCGCCGTATTACTTGGCGGCGATATTCTGGACACCCAACCGGTGCCAGTGGAACTGGCGCAGACGCTGGGTAAAGCGAATACGGCTGTAGGGCGCATCTACCGTACTGTTTTCGAGCGTTGCCGGGATAACCGTCAGCTGATTATCGACAAATTCCCTAAACTAAACCGGTTCCTCACGGGTTACGACCTGCGCCATGTCTTCAATGATGAGATGACCGAGTTTGACCTGACCCGCGTATTGACCGGCTCAGAGGGAACGCTGGCATTTATTACCGAAGCGCGGCTGGACATTACCCGTCTGCCGAAAGTGCGTCGCCTGGTAAATGTGAAATACGATTCATTCGACTCCGCGCTGCGTAATGCTCCGTTTATGGTGGAAGCGCGAGCACTGTCGGTTGAAACGGTGGACTCAAAAGTCCTCAACCTGGCACGTGAAGACATCATCTGGCACTCCGTAAATGAACTGATCACCGATGTGCCGGATAAGACCATGCTGGGTCTGAATATTGTCGAGTTTGCCGGTGATGACGAAGCGCTAATTAATGAGCAGGTTACCTCTCTGTGCTCTCGCCTGGATTCCCTGATGGCGGAAGGGGCTGGCGGGGTGATTGGCTGGCAGATTTGCGACGAACTGGCGGGCATTGAGCGTATCTACGCGATGCGTAAAAAAGCGGTCGGCCTGCTGGGTAATGCGAAAGGGGCGGCAAAACCGATTCCGTTCGCAGAAGATACCTGCGTGCCTCCGGAACACCTTGCGGACTATATCGCCGAGTTTCGCGCATTGCTTGACAGCCATGGGCTGAGCTACGGCATGTTCGGCCATGTGGATGCCGGTGTATTGCATGTGCGCCCGGCGTTAGATATGTGCGACCCGCAACAGGAGGTTTTGATGAAGAAAATCTCCGATGATGTGGTGGCGTTGACGGCTAAATACGGTGGCTTGCTCTGGGGTGAGCACGGTAAAGGTTTTCGTGCCGAATACAGCCCGGCATTCTTTGGTGCGGAACTGTATGCAGAGCTGCGTAAAGTGAAAGCCGCGTTTGACCCGGCTAACCGCCTCAACCCAGGTAAAATCTGTCCGCCTGAGGGGATTGACGCGCCGATGAAGCAGGTAGATGACGTTAAACGCGGCAGCTTTGATCGTCAAATTCCGCTTGCCGTGCGTTCGTCATGGCGCGGCGCGATGGAGTGCAATGGCAACGGTTTGTGCTTCAACTTTGATGCCAAAAGTCCCATGTGTCCGTCGATGAAAATTTCCGCAGATCGTATTCATTCGCCGAAAGGCCGTGCCACGCTGGTCCGTGAGTGGCTGCGTCTGCTGGCCGATCGTGGTATCGACCCGGTGAAGCTGGAAAAAGAGATGCCGGAAAAACGTGCCAGCCTGCGCTCGCTAATTGAACGTACCCGCAATAGCTGGCACGCGCGTCACGGCGAGTATGATTTTTCGCATGAAGTGAAAGAGGCTATGTCGGGGTGTCTGGCCTGTAAAGCCTGCTCGACCCAGTGCCCGATCAAAATTGATGTGCCGGAGTTCCGCTCTCGCTTCCTGCAGCTTTACCACACGCGCTACCTGCGTCCTGTACGCGATCATCTGGTCGCGACGGTGGAAAGCTATGCGCCGCTGATGGCACGCGCGCCCAGGACATTCAATTTCTTTATGAGTCAGCCGTGGGTGCGTTCCCTTTCGCAAAAACATATTGGCATGGTGGACCTGCCGTTGTTGTCTGTTCCCTCTTTACAACGGCAGATGATCGGCCACCGTTCGGCGAACCTGACACTGGAGCAGCTTGAAACGTTGAGTGATGCGGAAAAAGCGACCACGGTGCTGGTGGTGCAGGATCCGTTCACCAGTTACTACGATGCGCAAGTGGTGGCGGATTTCGTTCGTCTGGTGGAAAAGCTGGGTTATCAGCCCGTTGTCCTGCCCTTTTCACCGAACGGCAAAGCGCAGCATATCAAAGGGTTCCTGCAACGTTTTGCGAAAACCGCACAGAAAACCTCGGATTTCCTTAACCGCGTTGCGCAACTGGGAATGCCGATGGTGGGTGTCGACCCGGCTCTGGTGCTCTGCTACCGTGATGAATACAAGCAGACACTCGGCGAGAAGCGCGGCGATTTTCATGTCATGTTAGTACATGAATGGCTGCCTTCCGCACTGGAAGGGCGCGAGAATCGCACTATTAGCGGTGAGCCCTGGTATCTGTTTGGCCACTGTACTGAGGTGACTGCGCTACCTGCTTCTGTTTCGCAATGGACCTCCATTTTTGCCCGTTTTGGCGCGAAGCTGGAAAATGTCAGCGTAGGTTGCTGCGGTATGGCAGGAACCTATGGACATGAAGTCAAGAACCACGCCAACTCGTTGGGAATTTACGAGTTGTCCTGGCATCAGGCGCTACAACGTTTACCGCGTAGCCGTTGTCTGGCGACAGGCTACTCCTGCCGTAGCCAGGTGAAGCGTGTGGAAGGTAATGGCGTGCGCCATCCGTTGCAGGCGCTACTGGAGATAATAGGATGATCTGGAAACGTGAGGTAACCCTTGACGCGCTCAATGCAATGGGCGCGGGCAACATGCTGGGGCTGCTGGATATCCGTTTTATTGCAATAAATGAAGACTCGCTGGAAGCGACCATGCCGGTTGATAGCCGCACATATCAGCCGTTTGGTTTGTTGCATGGGGGCGCTTCTGTGGTGCTGGCGGAGTCGCTGGGTTCCGTTGCCGGATATTTATGTACCGAAGGCGAGAAGAAAGTGGTTGGCGTTGAGGTAAATGCCAACCATATTCGTTCCGCTCGCAGCGGGCGTGTGCGCGGCGTGTGTCGTGCTCTCCATACCGGTAGTCTCCATCAGGTATGGCAAATTGATATTTACGATGAGCAGGATAAATTATGCTGCACTTCGCGACTCACGACTGCCGTTATCTGAGATAAATTTGCGACAGGGGAACCTGTCGCAAAAATTCATATTTTCTTCATTCATTTTCACATCCAGACTTGTCCATTCGTGCTATATTGGGCGGGTTTCAAAACCGCTTCGATGTCCATCGAAGCCAGACGCTGTAACGCATAAAGACCTGATGAAGTAATTCGTTGTTTCCTTAAGCGCTACTCCCTACACGCTTACAGGTAACAACAATGCATTCATCGTTTAAAAGGGCCTTTTTACACCCTCGTAACTGGGGCACATGGGCTGGTCTTGGCCTGCTCTGGTTGCTCGTTCAACTGCCTTATCCTCTTATCTCCCACTTTGGGGAAATGCTCGGAAAATTAGCCCGTCCTTTTCTTAAGCGTCGCGAACGTATTGCTCGCCGCAATCTGGAGCTTTGTTTTCCCAGGATGAGCGACGAGCTTCGCGAGGCAATGATTGAGAAAAATTTCATGTCGCTCGGCATGGCGCTATTTGAAACCGGTATGGCCTGGTTCTGGCCTGACAGCCGTGTGCGCCGCTGGTTCGACGTTGAAGGCTATCAGAACCTCGTTGCCGCACAGGCGAGCCAGCGTGGCGTGATGGTTGTCGGTGTCCATTTTATGTCGCTGGAGCTTGGTGGCCGCGTGATGGGCCTGTGCCAGCCGATGATGGCGACATACCGTCCGCATAATAGTGAATTGATGGAGTGGGTACAGACGCGAGGCCGTATGCGTTCCAATAAATCAATGATTGACAGACGCAATCTGAAAGGACTTGTGAGCGAGCTTAAAAAAGGCGAGGCCGTCTGGTTTGCACCCGATCAGGATTACGGCAGCAAAGGCAGTACCTTCGCGCCCTTTTTCTCTGTCGAAAATGCGGCAACTACCAACGGCACATATGTTTTATCCCGCCTTTCCGGGGCTTCAATGTTGACGGTTACCATGGTGCGCAAAGCGGATCGCTCAGGTTATTCACTGCATATCGGCAAGGCTATGACCGATTATCCGGCGAAAGATGAACACGAGGCCGCCAGTTATATCAACAAAGTCATTGAGCGCGAGATTTTGCGCGCGCCGGAACAGTATCTGTGGATCCATCGTCGCTTCAAAACCCGCCCGCCGGGAGAAGCATCGTTGTACCTGTAATTCCTGTCCCGGTCGGCGTTCAGCCGACCGGATACTGGCCCGCAACAGGGCCAGCCAGATTTTTCTCCTGACTAACGCGACCATGTCGAACGGCATCCACGCCCTGTAGACCTGTCGATATTGCTTATGCAGTAGCGCAATGCAACTTCACCAAACGTAAACTTTTCGCGTTAAGGGCGTATTAATCGAGCGCCGGGATCGCCAGCCCTTTAAGCTTAATCACGAAGTGATTTTCATGGCGGGTAATTTTCGCGCCTTCATCGCAATATTCGGTTGAGAGCTGAAAAAACGCGTCTGCGTCAACATCGAACGCCAGTTCGATTTCACTATACTTCCCTGAGTTAAGCATTTGATAAACTTGCTTTAAGCTGTGTGCTTTGGCTATCGACATGATTAAAGAACCTCAGAAATGATGGCGAAATGGTTAAAACCTGACCATTGCTTTATAGCAGGCAATGGCGAAATTTCCATCCGTGAAGCAGGAGGGAGCACGTAACGTTAACAGGTAATTTTTACATCTTGAATTATGATATGTTATATCATAACATTCCCCTCTTTTCATAAACCGAGGGACGGATTTTGGCCAGCCATTTTGCAAAAACAACGATAGTCCTGGGTGCTCTTTTCATGAGTGCGAGCGCATTTTCTCATGACCATCACTCGCACGGGAAACCGTTAAGCGACATGGAAAAAAAAGCGGCGAACGGCGAATTTAATGACAACGACGTCAGGGACAGAAATCTGAATGACTGGGACGGTATGTGGCAGTCTCTTTATCCTTATCTGCAAGACGGCAGTCTGGACCCGGTATTGCGGAAAAAGGCGGAGAAAGATAAGAGCAAATCGTTTGATGAAATTAAAGCGTACTACCAAAAGGGATATGCCACCGACATCGATACCATCGGTATTGAAAATGGCGTAATCGAATTTCATGTGGGCGATAAGGTGAGTGCCTGTAAATATGATTATGCCGGGCATAAAATCCTCACTTATACCTCCGGTAAAAAGGGCGTGCGTTACCTGTTCGAATGTAAAGATGCCAGCAGTAAGGCGCCAAAGTATGTGCAGTTTAGCGATCACATTATTGCACCACGCACTTCAGCGCATTTCCATATTTTTATGGGCAATACTTCTCAGGAAGTGCTGCTGGCAGAGATGGACAACTGGCCAACCTATTACCCTTATCAGCTCAAAAAAGATCAGGTTGTCGATGAGATGCTTCATCACTAACGGAAAATCAGGGTCCGCTTCGGCGGGCCTTTTGCGTCTTCCTGCGCTTTAGTTTCTCTGTCGGCTCTTGTAGCATAGGCCGCTCAGCGGTTTTAACGGTATTTGCAGGAGGCAAAGTGTTTGCCGAATATGGTGTTATCAGTTTCTGGTCCTATTTCATTGGGGCGATTTTCATTATCCTGGTACCAGGCCCGAATACATTCTTTGTGCTTAAAACCAGCGTGGCGGGTGGGCTGAAAAATGGCTATGTTGCTGCGGCGGGGGTATTTATCGGCGATGCCGTATTGATGTTCCTGGCCTATATGGGTGTGGCAACGCTGATTAAAACAACGCCGGTATTATTCAACCTCGTCCGCTATCTTGGCGCATTTTATCTGCTCTGGCTGGGTGTAAAAATGCTCTACAGTACGTTTTCTCGTCGGGGCAAAAGCGTGAATGAGCATGAGGAACACAGGGGCGATATTTTCAAACGTTCGCTGGTACTGAGTTTAACCAATCCGAAAGCGATTCTGTTTTATGTGTCGTTTTTCGTGCAGTTTATTGACGTTCATTATACCAATACGGGAACGGCGTTCTTTATTCTGGCCAGTACGCTGGAGTTAATTAGCGTCTGTTATTTCAGTTTTCTGATTATCTCCGGATCCTATGTGACACAGTTTGTGAAAACTAAAAAACGTCTCGCAAAGCTCGGTAACTCCTTAATTGGTCTTATTTTCGTCGGTTTTGCCGCCCGACTGGCAACGCTGCAATCCTGAACAGCGCAGAGGCCTGTGTTTAACGGACCTGAACCTAACTCTTATACGGCGTATGTGATGAAAATTTATTTGGTCCGGCACGGTGAAACCGTCTGGAACGTTGAAAACAGGATTCAGGGGCATCTGGATAGCCCGGTTACGGAGGCAGGTATCAGGCAGATCTCTGCCCTGTGTCGGGATCTGGCAGACAAATCCATTACCCTTATTGTCGCGTCGCCTTTAGGCCGATCGGTAACCGCTGCCGGGCAAATCACGTCGTGGTTAGATTGCCCGTTGCAGTTTGAGCCTGCCTTTGTCGAACGTCATTTTGGCGAGTTTGAAGGCAAACGCCTCGCTGAACTGACTGAGAAAGAGCGGGTACAGGCTGTGGCGATGCTTTCCGGCAGTTCTGATATCGGGCCGCAAAATGGCGAGGCACTACAGGATGCCACCCGGCGAGTTCTTAGCGCTCTGTCCGGTTTGTCGTCTGGTCAGGGTAATATATGCGTTGTTTCCCACGGGCATGTTATTCAATCGGTTATCAGCACGCTTTCGGGTAATAATGCCGAACATTTTGAGCGGTATGCACATATAAATGGCGCCTATTCCGTTCTCGCCTGCACGGAAAAAGGACTCACGGTAGAAAAATGGGGGGTAGCGACCCATCTTTTCTTCCGACATACGCAATGAGCGTTTGTTCTGCTCTGGATTAAATGCAATCTATCTTGTTGATAATCGGTTTTGTGACGCAGTTAACTTTCTGATATCAGGAAAAATTTTCTAAGAATCCTTTTTTAGCTCCCTATCTCAAAAATAGGTATTACCTATACATCTTTTGCGGACGCAGGCGCGCCAGACTTGCTGTCGAAAATAGCTATTATTTATCAAATCATTAAACAATCTTTCACTTCTCTGTTAAGCCTTCGCACAGAGTCTATGCTTATACCATGTGCTTAAAAAACGGGCAGTACACGAATAACCCTTCGGAATAGAGGTTGAAGTGATAATCATTATCACTAACATAGTGTTATGTCCTTCATGATTTATGACGTGAGGTAGAACTATGGAATTGCAATCAGAAACGTTCGATCCGGCCGACTTTGCCTGGCGCGGGCTAACGATGACACCAGCCGCCGCAGAGCATATTCGTGGATTAATCCGCAAGCAACCCGACCTGTTGGGTGTCCGGCTGGGCATTAAACAGACCGGCTGCGCCGGTTTTGGCTATGTGCTGGATACCGTCACGCAACCGGATAAAGACGACCTGCTTTTTGAAAATGACGGTGCACGACTATACGTGCCGCTCGGGGCGATGCCATTTATTGATGGCACCGAAGTGGACTATGTGCGCGAAGGATTAAACCAGTTATTCAAATTTCATAACCCGAAAGCCCAGAACGAATGTGGCTGTGGCGAAAGCTTTGGGGTATAGGCGGTACTATGTCTCGTAACACAGAAGCAACAGACGATGTCAAAACCTGGACCGGGAACCTCAACTATAAAGAGGGCTTTTTTACCCGGCTAACCACTGACGAACTGGCGAAAGGCATTAATGAAGATGTCGTGCGGGCAATTTCAGCCAAACGAAACGAACCTGAATGGATGCTGGAGTTTCGCCTGAGTGCATATCGCGCCTGGCTCGAGATGGAAGAGCCACACTGGCTGAAAGCCCATTACGCGAAGCTTGATTATCAGGACTATAGCTATTATTCAGCGCCATCCTGTGGCAGCTGCGATGACACTTGTGCCTCGCAACCGGGAGCGGTACAGCAAACTGGCGCGAATGCGTTTCTGACTGACGAAGTGGAAGCGGCATTCAACCAACTTGGTGTGCCGGTCCGTGAAGGGCGTGAAGTGGCAGTCGACGCCATTTTTGACTCCGTATCCGTTGCCACCACTTACCGGGAAAAACTCTCCGAGCAGGGGATTATATTTTGCTCATTTGGCGAGGCCATTCACGACCATCCGGAACTGGTGAAAAAATACCTCGGTACCGTCGTCCCCTCCAATGACAACTTCTTTGCGGCGCTGAATGCGGCGGTCGCCTCTGACGGTACCTTTATCTATATCCCGAAAGGGGTGCGTTGCCCGATGGAATTGTCGACCTATTTCCGCATCAATGCCGAAAAAACCGGGCAGTTCGAACGCACTATTCTGATCGCGGACGAAGGCAGCTACGTTAGCTATATCGAAGGGTGTTCCGCACCAGTGCGCGACAGTTACCAGCTTCATGCGGCAGTGGTGGAGGTCATCATCCATAAAGATGCAGAAGTGAAATACTCAACTGTGCAGAACTGGTTCCCCGGCGATAACAACACTGGCGGGATCCTCAACTTCGTGACCAAGCGTGCGCTGTGTGAAGGTGAGAACAGCAAAATGTCATGGACGCAGTCGGAGACCGGCTCAGCCATTACCTGGAAATACCCAAGCTGCATCCTGCGTGGGGATAACTCCATCGGTGAGTTCTTCTCCGTGGCGCTGACCAGTGGTCACCAGCAGGCAGATACTGGTACCAAGATGATTCACATCGGCAAAAACACCAGGTCGACCATTATCTCGAAAGGGATCTCTGCCGGACATAGTCAGAACAGCTATCGCGGGCTGGTGAAAATCATGCCGAGCGCCACTAACGCACGTAACTTTACCCAGTGTGACTCCATGCTGATAGGCCCGGATTGTGGCGCGCATACTTTCCCGTACGTGGAGTGTCGCAATAACAGTGCCCAACTGGAACATGAAGCTACCACGTCACGCATCGGGGAAGATCAGCTGTTCTACTGCCTGCAGCGCGGTATCAGTGAAGATGATGCTATTTCAATGATCGTTAATGGATTCTGTAAAGACGTGTTCTCCGAGTTGCCGCTGGAGTTTGCCGTTGAAGCACAAAAATTGCTGGCTATTAGTCTCGAACACAGCGTCGGTTAAGAATTAAGGAATAAACATGTTAAGTATTAAAGACCTGCAGGTAAGCGTTGAAGATAAAGAGATTCTGCGTGGCCTGAGCCTGGATGTGCGTCCGGGGGAAGTGCACGCCATTATGGGGCCCAACGGTTCCGGCAAAAGTACGCTATCTGCAACGCTGGCAGGACGTGAAGATTACGAAGTCACCGGCGGCAGCGTCGAGTACAAGGGTAAAGATTTGCTGGAACTTTCTCCGGAAGATCGCGCCGGAGAAGGCGTGTTTATGGCCTTCCAGTATCCGGTTGAAATTCCCGGCGTCAGTAATCAATTCTTCCTGCAAACGGCACTCAACGCCGTGCGCAAATACCGTGAGCAGGATGAGCTGGACCGCTTTGATTTTCAGGACCTGATGGAAGAAAAAATCAAACTACTGAAGATGCCGGAAGATCTATTGACCCGCTCGGTTAACGTTGGTTTTTCAGGCGGTGAGAAGAAGCGTAACGACATCCTGCAAATGGCCGTACTGGAACCTGATTTGTGCATCCTCGATGAAACCGATTCGGGGCTTGATATTGACGCGCTCAAAATCGTTGCCGATGGCGTCAATGCGCTGCGCGATGATAAGCGTTCTTTCATTATTGTGACGCACTATCAGCGGATCCTGGATTACATCAAGCCGGATTATGTCCACGTACTGTATCAGGGGCGCATTGTGAAATCCGGTGATTTCACACTGGTTAAGCAACTGGAGGAGCAAGGTTATGGCTGGCTTACAGAACAGCAGTAACGCGCTGCAACAGTGGCATCATCTGTTTGAACAACAAGGCGGGGCGCGCTCTGAGCAGGCGCAGCAGCATCTGCAGCAAATGCTGCGTTTAGGCCTGCCGACGCGCAAACACGAAAACTGGAAATATACGCCGCTCGACGGTTTACTAAATAGCCAGTTTGTCACCACGGCGGGGGTGTTGAGCGCACAAGAGTGTGATGCACTTGCATTGCCGGTCGATGCGCTACGTCTGGTGTTTGTTGATGGTTATTACAACGCGGCGCTGAGCGACGACATTGCCGGTTCTGGCTTCACCGTGACCATTAACGACGACCGTCAGGCTTTGCAGGCCCCGGTGCAGCCGGAGGTGTTTTTACACTTAACCGAAAGTCTGGCGCAAAGCATCACTCATATTAGCGTCAGCCGTAATCAGCGGGCGACCAAACCGCTTCTGTTAATGCATATCACCCAGGGGCTGGCCGGATCAGAGATGAACACGGCCCATTATCGCCACCATATCTCGCTTGCCGAAGGGGCCGAAGCGACAATCTACGAGCACTTTGTCAGTCTCAACACGCATCGCCATTTCACCGGCGCGCGGCTGACGATGGACGTGGCGGCAAATGCCCAACTGCACCATGTCAAACTGGCGTTTGAAAACCCGGAAAGCTACCACTTTGCGCACAACGACATTCGACTTGGCGCAGATGCAGCGGCGTACAGCCATAGCTTCCTGCTGGGCGGCGCTGTGTTGCGTCACAATACCAGTACTCAACTCAACGGTGAAAATACGACGCTGCGCATGAACAGCCTCGCGATGCCAGTGAAATCAGAAGTATGTGATACCCGCACCTGGCTTGAACACAATAAAGGCTATTGCAACAGCCGCCAGCTGCATAAAACCATTGTCAGCGACAAAGGACGTGCGGTGTTCAACGGGCTGATTAACGTTGCGCAACACGCCATCAAAACCGACGGACAGATGACCAACAATAATTTGCTGTTGGGACGACTGGCGGAAGTGGACACCAAACCGCAGCTGGAAATTTATGCTGATGACGTGAAATGTAGCCACGGTGCAACGGTCGGGCGTATTGACGACGAACAGATGTTTTACCTGCGTTCGCGCGGCATTGACCAGCAGGCGGCGCAAAAAATGATTATTTACGCCTTTGCCGCTGAGCTCACCGAAGCTATCAGCGACGAAGCGCTCAGACAGCAGGTGCTGGCGCGCATTGGCCAACGCCTTGCGGGAGGCTTAGCATGAGTTTTTCCGTTCACAGCGTACGCGCCGATTTTCCGGTCCTGACGCGTGAAGTTAACGGGGTGCCGCTGGCGTATCTGGACAGCGCAGCCAGCGCACAAAAACCTAATCAGGTTATTGATGCCGAGGCAGAGTTTTTTCGCCACGGCTATGCGGCGGTGCACCGGGGGATCCATACCCTGAGCGCTGAAGCCACGCAGCGCATGGAACAAGTTCGAACCCAGGTCGCAAGTTTTCTGAACGCCCGGTTACCGGAAGAGCTGGTTTTCGTGCGTGGTACTACCGAAGGTATCAATCTTGTCGCCAATAGTTGGGGCAACAGTCAGGTGCAGGCGGGGGACAATATCATCATCAGCGCCATGGAGCATCACGCGAATATCGTGCCGTGGCAGATGCTGTGTGAGCGCGTCGGTGCTGAGCTACGGGTCATACCGCTCAATATCGACGGTACATTACAACTGGAGGCGCTGCCTGGGTTGTTTGATGCCCGTACGCGCTTACTGGCGATTACTCAGGTCTCTAATGTGCTGGGAACGGAAAATCCCGTAGCGGACATCATTGCGCTGGCCCATCAACATGGCGCGAAAGTTCTCATTGATGGCGCTCAGGCTATCATGCATCACCCGGTCGATGTACAGGCGCTGGATTGCGATTTCTATGTCTTCTCCGGCCATAAGCTTTACGGGCCGACGGGGATTGGGGTGCTGTATGTCAAAGAGGAGATCTTGCAAGCTATGCCGCCGTGGGAAGGTGGGGGCTCTATGATTGCCACCGTGAGCCTGACGGAAGGGACCACCTATGCCAAAGCGCCGTGGCGTTTCGAAGCGGGTACCACGAATACCGGAGGGATTATCGGTCTGGGCGCGGCTATCGAGTATGTGAGCGGACTTGGGCTGGATGCGATTGCGCAGTATGAGCAGACGCTCATGCGTTATGCCCTGAATGCGCTAGCGGATGTGCCCGATTTAACGCTCTATGGCCCGCAGGATCGTCTGGGGGTGATTGCCTTTAATTTGGGTAAACATCACGCCTATGATGTAGGAAGCTTCCTTGATAATTATGGTGTGGCCGTGCGGACCGGGCATCATTGCGCAATGCCGCTGATGGCGTTTTATAATGTACCGGCAATGTGCCGTGCGTCGCTGGTGATGTACAACACAGAAGAAGAGGTGGATCGTCTGGTGGCTGGCCTGAAACGTATTCATCAGTTGCTGGGCTAACAGAGAGGCAAACATGGCCGTTTTACCCGACAGAGACAAGCTGCTGCGCAATTTTGGGCGCTGTGCCAACTGGGAAGAGAAGTATCTGTATATCATTGAGCTGGGGCAGCGGTTGCCTGCGCTCAGCGACGAGGCACACAATCCCGAAAACATTATTCAGGGGTGCCAGAGTCAGGTCTGGATTGTGATGCGCCGTAATGACGAGGGCATGATAGAACTGGCGGGCGACAGCGATGCAGCCATCGTCAAAGGCCTTATTGCCATCGTATTTATTCTTTATCAGCAGATGACTGCCCAGGACATCGTGGCGTTCGATGTGCGTCCGTGGTTTGAAAAGATGTCGTTGACTCAACACCTTACGCCTTCCCGTTCTCAGGGGCTGGAAGCGATGATTCGTGCAATTCGCTCCAAAGCCGCCAACATTAGCTAAACTAAATAGACAGCTTTCATCCTGTTACGCGAGGTGCATCCGCGCCTCGTTGGTTTTTCAGCTTTCGGCCTCTGCCGTGATACAGGACATCCAGTATGAAACGCGCGTCTACTATTACATTGTCTCTTATTGGCGCTTTTAGCGCTATTCAGATGGCCTGGGCTGTGGATTATCCGCTGCCACCGGCCGGAAGTCGTCTTATCGGTCAAAACCAGACTTATACTGTTCAGGAGAGTGATAAAAACCTGCAGGCCATCGCCCGGCATTTTGACACCGCAGCAATGCTGATTATCGAAGCCAATAACACAATCGCACCGATACCCAGAGCGGGTACGGTCGTCACCATTCCGTCACAAATGCTGCTACCGGATACGCCACGAGACGGGATTGTGGTCAACCTTGCTGAGCTGCGACTTTACTATTATCCCCCCGGCAAAGATATCGTTCAGGTTTTCCCGCTGGGGATTGGTCAGCAGGGGCTTGAAACACCGGTAACAACCACCCGTATTAGCCAGAAGATCCCCAATCCTACCTGGACGCCTACCGCAGGCATCCGCGCGCGTTCTCTGGCGCAAGGCATTGAATTGCCCGCTGTCGTACCCGCCGGGCCAAATAATCCTCTGGGGCGCTATGCGCTGCGTCTGGGGATAGGAAACGGCGAATACCTCATTCATGGTACCAGCGCGCCTGACAGCGTAGGGTTGCGCGTGAGTTCAGGGTGCATGCGGATGAACGCGGCAGACATTCAGGCGCTCTTCTCGCAGGTAAATACCGGTACACGGGTAACCATCCTTAACGAGCCGGTTAAATATGCCGTAGAGCCTGACGGACGGCACTATATTGAGGTACACCGTCCACTGTCGCAGAATGTCGGAGAGAACACACAGACGCTGCCTATCGCTTTCTCCGCAAGCCTGGCGAGCACCATTGAGCAAGGCGGTGGTGACAGAGCAATGATTGACAAGGCGTTATATCGACGGGCGGGTTATCCCGTGACGATTCCGGCAAACAAAAGCGGGAAGGTAACAACTGAAAGCGTCGTGTCCGTGCAGAATCGTGATGCCGGAGCAGATGTGAATTCGGATGAAAGCGGCAAGACCGTTACGCAGTAACAACAGAGAAGGTAAATCGCAGACAAAAAAATGGCGCACAATGTGCGCCATTTCATCACAGGTACTCTTACTTACGGTAAGAATGAGCCTGGTTATCCAGACGCTGGTTAGCGCGAGCTGCGTCGTCTTTAGCAGCCTGAACGTCGGAACGGATTGCGTTCACGTCGTTGCTCAGCTGGTCAACTTTAGCGTTCAGAGTCTGAACGTCAGAAGACAGCTGATCGATTTTAGCGTTGCTGGAGCAACCAGCCAGCAGAGTAGAACCCAGGATTACCGCGCCCAGTACCAGTTTAGTACGATTCATTATAAATACCCTCTAGATTGAGTTAATCTCCATGTAGCGTTACAAGTATTACACAAAGTTTTTTATGTTGAGAATATTTTTTTGATGGGAATCCACTTAAATTTGATCGTTCGCTCAAAGAAACACCGACTTTGAATAAAACGTTAAAAAAAGTGTGATAAAACAGCAAGCTTCCATCGGATTCATCTTAGATAATAAGCAGTTTAAATAGTGAAATCCGATTTGCTTTTTTATTCGAGGCGATTTCTGATATATAAAAAAAGCGCCCGAAGGCGCTTTTTTAAACACGAATATTCGTCCGGTTATTATTACAGGACGTGCACAGATGCCGTGTTGGTCGTACCGCTGGAGACCAGTGCGCCGGAAACCATGACAACAACATCGCCTTTCTGCGCCAGACCGCTCTGTACGGCCAGTTCTTTGCCCAGACGGTAGAAATCATCCGTGGAGGCGATTTCTTCAACCAGCTGCGCGACAACACCTTTACTCAGTACCAACTGACGCGCAGTGGTTTCGTTGGTGGTCAGCGCCAGGATGGTGGCATCCGGGAAGTATTTACGTACAGCGCGCGCAGATTTACCGCCCTGGGTAGCGACCACGATCAGCGGGGCATCCAGTTTTTCAGCGGTTTCAACCGCGCCACGGCAAACCGCTTCGGTGATACGCAGTTTACGGCTGTCGTTGTTGAAATCCAGACGGCTGGTCATGACGCGATCGGTACGTTCGCAGATGGTCGCCATGATGGTCACAGCTTCCAGCGGGTATTTCCCTTTTGCCGATTCACCAGACAGCATAACGGCGTCGGTACCGTCAAGGATGGCGTTTGCAACGTCGCCTGCTTCCGCACGGGTCGGACGCGGGTTCTTGATCATAGAGTCCAGCATCTGGGTCGCAGTGATAACCACTTTGCGCGCGCGGATACATTTCTCAATCATCATTTTCTGCGCGAAGATAACTTCTTCAACCGGAATTTCTACGCCCAGGTCACCACGAGCAACCATGATGCCGTCAGACGCTTCGAGGATTTCGTCGAAGTTATTGAGGCCTTCCTGGTTTTCAATTTTGGAGATGATCTGGATGTTTTCGCCGCCGTGCGCTTTCAGGTGCTGACGAATTTCTTCAACATCAGAACGTTTGCGGATGAAAGAGGCCGCAACAAAGTCAACGCCTTGTTCGCAACCGAAGATCAGATCCTGTTTATCTTTCTCAGCCAGTGCCGGCAGAGCGATAGAAACGCCTGGCAGGTTAACGCCTTTGTTTTCGCCCAGGTCACCGTTGTTCAGTACCTTACAGATGACTTTGTTGCCTTCGATGGCAGTGACTTCCATGCCAATCAGGCCATCGTCAACCAGTACTGTGTTGCCAACCTGCAGGTCGCTGGTGAAACCTTCGTAGGTAACTGCAACGGTTTCAGCGTTGCCGATAACTGTTTTGTCGGTAGTGAAGGTGAAAGTCTGGCCCGCTTTCAGCGAAACATCGTTACCGCCTTCCAGTTTGATTGTGCGGATTTCCGGACCTTTAGTGTCCAGCAGAATCGCCGCTTTTTTACCGGTTTTGCTCATCACGTTGCGCAGGTTCTGGATGCGCTGACCGTGCTCAGCATAGTCACCGTGAGAGAAGTTCAGACGCATTACGTTCATTCCTGCGTCCAGCATTTTTGCTAACATCTCTTCGGATTCGGTTTTCGGACCGATGGTGCAAACAATTTTGGTCTTTTTCATGACAGTCTTAGTCTTTAAGTTGAGAAGGATATGGAAATCACGCTCCGGTTAGCGCGAAGCTTCGGAGTCAAACCTGTGTTGCGAAAGTTGCGATGCCACTGCCTAAGGATAGGTGACATCAAAAAAGCGTGCAGAGTAATGTGTGCCTGTGTTTCAGCCCAGCCGGGTAAGTCATAATGTAATGGTTGAGTTTTACAGTTCAATGAGCTGAAACCATTCAAGAGTGAATAGGATGCCATTATACGATGAAAAAGGGGCAAAAGGAAAATGAAAACGCTGTTTCAAAAATCATCTGGGCAGTTTCACAACGAAGTGTTATCAACGTGTTAAGTTATCACCAAAATGAATTTGCGTCGTTGACGCCAAAGTAAAACCTTTGCCCGCAAAAAGGCAAAGGTCTGGGAAAGTTTGCTGACAGGGCAGTTATCGATTTATGGCAACATAGCTGAAACAAATACCCGTGCGCTTTGCGTCAGACACGTTGGGCTTAACCGATTTAGCTATGAAGCCGTTGCAGTGCCTGAGCATGAACCTCCGGGCAACCCGCCGCCAGAATATGTCCACCCGCCTCAGGGCGACCACCACTTAAGCTGGTTACCACACCGCCCGCCTGCTCAATAATTGGAATTAACGCAACGATATCATATGGTTGAAGTGCGTATTCCAGGCAAAGATCAATCTGTCCGGCAGCCAGCATTGCCATGGCATAGCACTCACCGCCATAACGTGTCATCAGCGCAGCATCGTCCAGCGCAGCAAAATTAACTTCCGGGAAACGAGCGATGGGTTCAGGCGAGGTGACATGCAATATCGCCTGGTCCAGCGAGAGGCCCTTGCGGGTGGTGAGAGGAGCATTACCCTGCGGGCCACTGCGCCATGACTGCCTGCCATCTGCCCAGAAGCGTTCACCGGTAAAAGGTTGGCTCAGCATGCCCAGATGAGCACGACCTTCAACGGTCAGGCCAATAAGCGTTCCCCATACCGGAATTCCACACAGAAACGGTCGGGTACCGTCGACTGGATCCAGGACCCATTGCAACGGCCCACTTCCGGTAATCCCGAATTCTTCGCCCATAATAGAATGGTCAGGGTAACGGGCGTCAATGAGGGCGCGAATGGCGCGCTCTGCTTCGCGGTCCGCATCGGTCACAGGATCAAAGCGATAACCCTCTTTCGGTTTTGTGTCCACATGCAGGTTTAATCGTGAACGAAAACGCGGCAATGTCTGCTTGTCTGCCGCATCGGCAAGTTCATGCAAAAAAGCGATATCCGGTAAAGCGTGGTTCATGATTGAGTCCTCATCAATAAAACTACGGTAAGTCTTCCATGCTCGTTATTGCTCGATTGTGCATCTTTATTGCGTATTCTTCAAATTATTACCATGTTCATGTTGCGCAACCAGGAAAATCAGGAAGCAGTCCTGGAGGAAGTGGACATAATCGAGCGGCAGACTTAAGGTCCACGGTTACCCGATGACAGAAAGTGCAAAGCGCAGGGTATACAGGCAGTAGATACTCAAAGCGCCAGGCGTTATGGACGTGTGCAACCTATCAGGACGAACCCTGGTCAATCATCTCAGAACCTGGAGTGATAAAGATGACGATAAAAGTACTTGGCTATGCCGCACAATCGAGTAAAGCCCCTCTTGCTCCACACTATTTTGAGCGTCGGGATCCCCGAGCGGATGATGTGGTTATCGATATTCTGTATTGCGGTGTATGTCACTCTGACTTACATCAGGCGCGCAACGACTGGGGTTTTAGCCAGTATCCCCTGGTGCCGGGGCATGAGATTGTAGGCCGCGTCACCCGTGTAGGGACAGATGTGAGTAAGTTCAAGGCCGGAGATTTAGTGGGAATCGGCTGCATGGTAGATTCCTGCCGCGAGTGTGCCTCCTGTAAGCAGGGGCTTGAACAATATTGCGAAGAAGGCAACATTCAGACCTATAACGGCATTGACCGGCATGATCATATGCCGACCTACGGCGGTTATTCGCGCACAATTATTTGCAGTGAAGATTTCGTGTTGCGCATCCCGGAAAACCTTGATGTACAGGCCGTTGCGCCGTTACTTTGCGCGGGCATTACCACCTGGTCGCCGCTGCGCCGCTGGGGCGTAAAAACAGGCAGCAAGGTTGCCGTAATTGGCCTGGGCGGGTTAGGACATATGGCACTGAAACTGGCGCATGCGATGGGTGCGGAAGTTACGTTATTCACCCGTTCACCAGGCAAAGAAGCAGATGCGCGTCAACTGGGGGCGCAACACGTGGTGTTGTCGACCGATCCGCAGCAGATGGAGGCAGTGAAAGGGCAGTTTGAGCTTATTATCGACACCGTGCCTTATGCCCACGATATCAATCCTTATATGCCAACGTTGACGCTGGACGGCACGCTGGTGTTTGTTGGCCTGCTTGGGGATATTGAACCAACGGTCAGCACATTGCCGATGATCCTGGGGCGTCGTTCCGTATCAGGTTCGTGTATCGGCGGCATAGCCGAAACTCAGGAGATGCTCGATTTCTGCGGTCAGCACAACATCACGGCGGACTCAGAAGTGATTCGTATGGACCAGATCAATGATGCCTTTGAACGTTTACTGAAAAGCGATGTGAAATACCGCTTCGTGATCGATATGCAGACGCTGGCAGAATAAAAGCAATTCACCGAAGGCTTCGGTTAACGCCGGGGCCTTTTTGAAGGCTTCGAAATACAAGAGGAAGACAATCAGAATGAACTCGTGAATGGTGCGTCCGAGTGGACTCGAACCACCGACCCCCACCATGTCAAGGTGGTGCTCTAACCAACTGAGCTACGGACGCACTAAAGAGATGGTGCGTTCAATTGGACTCGAACCAACGACCCCCACCATGTCAAGGTGGTGCTCTAACCAACTGAGCTATGAACGCATTGTTGTGCCTGACAACGGGGACGAATATTAGCGGCAGCCTTGTAATGTGGCAAGAAGAAAATCGCTATTTTCTGCCTGAATGCACCCGACTGCGGAACTTTTATACATGAACGGCATATTTCACTGATGTTAAAGGATAATGATTGAGCAGAGTACCTTTCTGGCGCATTGTTTTGATGATTTTCGGTACAGTACGTGGTTTGGCGTCTTTTCTTTGGCGTTAAGTTTTATGACGCAAAAACCGCCAGTTCGCCAGATTTTCGCTTAACGCACAGGGGTAAGCACCGGTTGACCTGCAAAACAGGCCTGCAGATTGTCTAAAACCAACCGGATAGTAGCTTCTGCCGCCTCGGGCGTGCGCCCGGCGATGTGCGGAGTGATAATCACATTCTCTTGTGCAATCAGCTCCGCCGGGACGTCCGGCTCGCCCTCCACAACGTCCAGCGCGGCGCCGGCAATATGCCTCTTTTTCAGGGCATCAATTAGCGCAGCCGTGTCGACAACGCTGCCTCTGGCGATATTGATGAGAAAACCATCCGGGCCGAGCGCACTTAGCACCGCATCGTCCACGAGGTGCCAGGTCATCGCGCCGCCGGGAGTGGCGACCACCAGAAAGTCCGACCACTGCGCGAGCGCGACAGGCGATGGCAGGTAATGCCAGGCGGAATCGGCACGCGGTGTGCGGCTGTGATAGGCCACCGACATGCCAAAGCCGGCAGAAGCGCGCCGTGCTATCTGTTCACCAATATTCCCCAGGCCTAAAATTCCCAATCTCTTGGCGGAGATCATTGGTCGCAATTGCCGGGACGTTGCCCATTCACCGCGCCTGACCGCTGAATCAGATTGAACAATTCCCCGCGCGATTGCCATCAACAGGGCCATCGCATGATCGGCGACGGATGTATCATTGGTCCCCGGTCCATGGGTGACGATGATATTTCGCGCTTTAGCAGCCGTTACATCGATATTTTCATACCCGGCACCCAGCGCGCAGATGATGTTAAGTTTCGGGAGTGCCGCTATCACGCTGGCGTCGAGACCCCTTGAGCCGTTGGTGAGGACGGCGCGGATGCGCCCACCGTTGTGTTCTACAGCCTGTGCGCGATCCGTCGCAGTGGGGGCATAGTGTGTTTCAAAGCCTGCAGCGGCAAGCCGGGAAAGGTGCCCGGGGGCAAGTTCAATCGTGACAAGTAAAGGGATCGCCATAAGGGTGCCTTCGTATACTCAAGGGGAGGGTTAACCCATTCAGTAAACTGCGGGAGATATATAGCCTGAGAATGATCCTCATGCTGCACAAAAGCAAGCGACGGCTGGGGCTGTCGCCAGACGATTGTGTGACAAAAAATCAGGTGAGATAAAACAGATCAAGCAGAACCGCGCTGATAAGCAGCCAGCAGGGAAGCGAGAAACAGAAGACACTTTTGTTGTCCCGTTCGGTGTTTACGACGAGCAACACGACAAAGGCGATGACCAGAAGCGCGACAAAGAAAATGGTGAGCGGCTGGCTGACGGCAATAATCTTTAACGCAGCAATCAGAAGCAGGCTGGATGCAATAGTGAACAACTTGATTTTACGTGTGAAAGCCAAAGAACCTGCCACAAAGTAAACTAACGCAACAATGCCGGCCATCAGGCACTCCTTTTGCTGTGTCTCTCATTTAACCAGGATGGTTTGCATATCAGACAGGATATAAATTGTGTCACCTGGCAAGGAAGTGTAGCCGCCAGAAGACGGCTACGTTGATATTAGCGCGCCGCGCGCTGCAAAATGACAGACGATGGCTGGCGCTGCAGGAAACGCATTCTGAGCATCATCAGAATTGCCGCCGAAGTCAGCCCAATGATAAAGCCCATCCAGAAGCCTGCCGGGCCCATTCGGTCAACTACCAGATCGGTTAACGCCAGTACATACCCGGAAGGTAATCCCAGCACCCAATAGGCGGTAAAAGTAATAAAGAAGATAGAGCGTGTATCTTTATAACCGCGCAGAATCCCGCTGCCGATAACCTGGATGGAATCGGATATCTGGTACAAACCTGCCAGCAACATTAATTGCGAGGCCAGTGTCACTACCTGCGGATTATCGTTATAAAGCAGCGCGATATGTTCACGCAGCGCAACTGTAAAGATAGCAGTCAGTACAGCCATGCATACGCCCACGCCAAGGCCGGTATGTGCGGCAGTTTGCGCGTCCAGCGTGGAACCTTGCCCAAGGCGAAAGCCGACGCGGATCGTGACGGCGGCGGCAAGCGACATCGGCAGCACAAACATCAGCGAACTAAAATTAAGGGCGATCTGGTGCCCGGCGACATCCACAATGCCCAGCGGCGAAACCAGCAGGGCCACGACGGCAAACAGAGTCACTTCGAAAAAGAGCGCGAGCGCGATAGGCAAGCCAAGCTGTATCAGACGTTTCAGAACGTTCAAATCCGGTTTGCCAGAATGTGTTTCACCACGGATATCGCGCATTGAGCCCGCACGTTTCACGTACGAGAGCATGGCAATAAACATCACCCAGTAGACCGATGCCGTTGCCACGCCGCAACCAACACCGCCCAGCTCCGGCATGCCGAAATGACCGTAAATAAAGATGTAGTTAACGGGAATGTTCACCAGCAGGCCGAGGAATCCCATCACCATACCGGGTTTGGTTTTCGCCAGCCCCTCGCACTGATTACGTGCGACCTGAAAGAACAGATAGCCCGGCGCACCCCATAACAGGGCGCGTAAATAGCCCACGGCTTTATCCGCCAGTTGCGGATCGATGTCATGCATGGCGTGAATAATATAACCGGCGTTCCACAGTACGATCATTATCAGGATCGACACCGCAGCGGCAAGCCAGAAGCCCTGGCGTACCTGATGCGCAATACGTTCGCGGCGCCCGGACCCGTTAAGTTGCGCAATCGTCGGGGTCAACGCCAGCAATAAGCCATGACCAAAAAGGATAGCGGGAAGCCAGATAGAGGTGCCAATGGCGACAGCAGCCATATCGGTGGCGCTGTAACCGCCAGCCATAACCGTATCAACGAAACCCATTGCGGTTTGGGCGATCTGCGCGAGGATCACCGGGATAGCCAGAGCCAGCAACTGGCGCGCTTCTGTAAAGTACTTCTGCACTGAAAACACCTTGATATAGTTGTTATATGCGATGAATGTTCATTTCATTAAAAAAGAATATAGATGTGTCTTCTGGTCCGGGACACTGCGAGGATGGTCAGAAATCCAGCATAGAGTTAAGCATTGCGATCAAATCCTTGTTCATTTTGCTTTTCAGTTTGAGTAAACCATTCGGGCGATCATGGGCCCATCTGGTCGGTCGTTAATAAAGGAAAGGCGCCGGGAAAAACCAGCACGAAAAAATGCGTCGGGGTACGGTACCGGGGGCCCGAAAAGTATCGTCGTTTCCCGTCAATGCCGGGATGTTAACGCGAAGCGGTTGTTTCTTTTTTCTGCTATCGAGATTACAGGCAAATCTTACATGTTGTTGTACGTTTTTGCCATGTTAACGATAAGCGATCATTATCAGTCCCACTGTTTTTAGCAGGGGAGCGCTATGCACAAGTTCGCTTACCCTCTGTACCAGACATCGAAAAAGAGAGGCTGAACATCATGGATTTTCACGCGGCGAAGCGCATTCTTTCAATTTACGAAAGGCATGCCGATGAGTTTGCCAGGCAGCGCTCCCGTCAGCTGTTCGAAAAAAAGTGGCTGGACAAGTTCATACAGCTACTTCGTCCGGGCGGACATGTTCTGGATATCGGCTGCGGGAACGGTAAACCCATCGCAGATTATTTTATTGCTGGCGGCTTTGCGCTCACGGGCGTGGATGGCTCGGCGGCGATGATTGCGCGTGCACAAGCGCATTTCCCGGCGCAACGCTGGATCCATCGGGACATGCGACACCTGGCGATGGATGAGACGTTTGATGGTCTGATAGCCTGGAACAGCTTTTTTCATCTGACACAGGACGATCAACGCGCCATGTTTCCCTGTTTGCCGCACTTAGCCACACGGGAAGTGCATTAATGTTCACCAGCGGCACATCGAATGGCACAGCGATGGGGACATTTGCCGGCGAGCCGCTCTTTCACGCGAGTCTGGCACCCGAGGAATACCGTGAGATTCTGGCGCAGCATGGGTTTACCGTTGTCGATGTACAGTTTGAGGATCCGGAGTGCGGTTATCACTCTATCTGGCTGTGTAAGAAGGTGAACTGAGATTATCCTGTGGTTTTATACCTCAGTCGCCACCATCCGCCCTGCGAGGCTGGCAACATGATTTTCCTCCTGTTATTGTGCGTTTTAGAAAACGGCGGTGCCGTAAATGACATACAGGAGTGGTAGGCATGTTTACTGGTATTGTACAGGGCACGGCAAAACTGGTGTCCATCGATGATAAGCCCAATTTCCGTACTCACGTCGTCGAGCTACCGGATCATATGCTGGAAGGGCTTGAAACGGGGGCGTCGGTAGCAAATAACGGTTGCTGTCTGACGGTCACGGATATTAATGGTAGCCATATCAGTTTTGATTTGATGAAAGAGACGTTGCGCATCACCAATCTGGGTGAGCTGGCGGTCGGCGACGCGGTCAACGTTGAACGCGCGGCAAAATTCAGTGATGAGATTGGCGGGCATTTAATGTCGGGCCATATTATGACCACCGCAGAAATCGTTAAAATCCTGACTTCCGAAAATAATCGTCAGATCTGGTTCAAGGTACAGGATCCGGCGTTGATGAAATACATCCTTTATAAAGGTTTTATTGGTATCGATGGTATCAGCCTGACGGTAGGCGAAGTGACGGCTACCCGTTTTTGCGTACATCTCATACCGGAAACGTTACAGCGCACCACGCTTGGCAGTAAAAAATTGGGCCACCGCGTAAACATCGAAATTGATCCGCAAACGCAGGCGGTTGTTGATACCGTTGAACGCGTGCTGGCAGCAAAAGAGGCTGCGGCTGCCGTGGTCAGTAACGACGAATAAATCGTATAAATAGGAAGCTACTAAGGAGAATATGAAAGTATTCTCCTTTTTTCATGCCATCAGAAAACGGTGGAGCGTAGGTTGAGTAAAAGGGGTTAACGCGGCGCTTCCTGCCAGAGAGAAAAAACCCCGCGAAAGCGGGGTTGGCGGTTAGCGTGCGACGCGAAGTCCGTGTTCAATACCCCGGCTGAATACCACCTGCCAGAGTTGAATATCCCGCGCACGGAAAGCGCCTGCGCAGGCGTTCAGGTAGTAACTGAACATACGTTTAAACCGTTCGGAATAGTTATCGGCGATTTCTGGCCAGCTGGCGAGGAAGCGCTCATACCAGGCCATCAACGTTTTATCGTAATCTGCGCCGAAATTATGCCAGTCTTCCATTACGAAATGAGATTCACTGGCATTCGCTATCTGCCGTACTGAAGGAAGGCAGCCATTGGGGAAGATATAACGGTCAATCCAGGGATCCACATTATGATCGGTTCGCCGTGAACCAATGGTATGCAGCAGGAAAAGACCATCCGGTTTAAGATTACGGTCAACGACGGTGAAGTAGGTGTCGTAATTTTTGGGACCGACATGCTCAAACATACCGACAGAGACGATGCGGTCAAACTGGTCGTTCAGATCGCGATAATCCTGCAGTCGAATATCGACATCCAGCCCCATGCACCGCTGTTGCGCCAGTTTTTGTTGCTCGGCAGAAATCGTGACCCCCACGACGCTGACACCGTAGTTTTGCGCCATAAATTGCGCCAGACCGCCCCAACCGCAGCCAATATCCAGCACGCGCATCCCAGGCTTGAGCTGAAGTTTTTCGCAAATCAGGCGTAACTTGGCAATTTGCGCGTCTTCAAGTTTCTCCGCCTCTTTCCAGTAGGCGCAAGAGTATTGCATCTGGGGGTCCAGCATGCGGGTAAAAAGATCGTTACCCAGGTCGTAATGCTCTTTTCCGACGATCCATGCTCGTTTTTTGGATTGCAGATTAAATAATCTTGCCCCGGCGATACGAAGCGTATCTTTTAAATGACGCGGAAGCTGTTTTTCCAGCCCGGCACGCAATACTTTCGTAAAAAAGATGTCCAGCCGGTCACACTCCCACCAGCCGTCCATATAACTTTCTCCCAGCCCGAGCGAACCCTCCTGCAAAACGCGTTTAAAAAAATCAGGGTTTTTAACCTGAATATCAGATGCCGACGGTCCATTTACCTGGATACCGGCGCGGCTCAGCAACTCATTCGCGATACGGAACCAGTTATCATCCCGTACGCTAACCTCTTCTATACACGATGAACTCATAACTTCTCCACCACCAGCAAGTGATTAGAACCTTAAAAGAGCGTAGACGCTTTTTGAGGCATGTGAGAAATCTCACGGTTTGCGCCGTGAGGCTGATATCCGACGTAGAACAGAGGAAGGGAGATGACCCTTGCCAGAAAGGCCTTCCATGGTCAAACGGGAGCGCTCCGGCTCCCGTTAATACATAATATTTATCGTATTTGTAACTAGCCGGAAAAGAGTATAGGCCTCAAAATCCAGTGATACAACAGAAAACTGTTAGCAAGCTAATCACTAAACTGTAACATAGTCGCTCATGCAACTACGCATGTGAAGACGATTTACTGGCTCCATTTGCATGATAACTTTCACTTTCCTGGCGTTGCATGCGGTAACCAAACGCGACCAGAATGACCGTCGACAGCATCACGCTGGTGGTGGCGAGCAGAGGATGAGCAATCAGGCCCGAGACCACCAGGCTTGCAACAAAACAGAGCCCCAGTTGCAGTGTATTCTGCAAGGCTGCCGCCCGGCCGGTAGCCTGCGGGAAGGGGCGCAGTGCCTGAGCTACCACTATCGGATAAATAGCTCCATTTGCCATTGCCATCAGACAGAAGGGGATTAACAGGGCGGTCAGCGAGGCGCCAGGCATCAGCCCCACAGCCCAGGTTGCAGCGACGCTCAATGCGAAAGCCAGCAGCAACCACGGTAATAAACGGGCACCAGACCATTTTTGCAATGCGGCGCGACAGCCGTAACCCCCGACCAGAAAGGCTATGGTTTGCGGCACATAACTCAGACCAATAACTGCGGGGCCGTATCCCATCTCATGAAGAATAAACGGTGAACCGGTAAGCCAGGCGAAAAAACTGGCCGAGCAGGCGGCGTAAATCAGCACGTTGCCACGATAGCCCTTATCGCGCAACAGCGCGGCGAAAGTCAGCGCCTGTACCGTTTGTGCGGGGTGCTGCGCGCCACTGCGCAGACGCAGTGCCGGGAGCATCAATATTACAGTGATGATAAATAATGTGGCGAAGATTGCCTGCCAGGAGAAGTGGGCCAGAATCCAGCTGCCAAGCAGGGGCGCGAGGGCAGGAGATAAACCCACCAGCGGCATAATGGTGGCAAAAATGCGGTTTGTCCGCTGCGCCGGATAATGATCCGTCACCAGCGCCTGCCAGGTCACGGCAGCCGCACAGACCCCGATGGCCTGGACAAAACGCAACACCAGCAACCAGACAGCGTTCTGCACCCAAAGCATACCAAGGCAGCCGACGGCGAAAATGGCCAGGCCCGCGAGCAAAACAGGCTTCCTGCCATAGCGATCCGACAGCGGCCCCCATACCAGTTGAGCAACAGCAAAGCCTGCAAGAAACAGGCTTAGCGTCGCGCTGACCGCTGCGGCAGACGTATTTAAATCTTGCTGAATATCGGCAAACGCCGGCAGGTACATATCTGTAGCCAGAAAGCCCAGTACGCTTAAGCCCGCGAGCCAGACTAAAAATCCTTTTCCAGGTTGCATGGCAGATCTCTTTTTATGACAGGTAATCAGGGCTCCAGAGTCTAAGGAGTGCAACCCGGCTTGTGAAACGCTAATATTTGTCCGGTGGTTTCAAAATTTTTGCAGGCAGATTATGTGGTCAGAATATTCTCTCGAAGTGGTTGATGCCGTTGCCCGAAATGGCAGCTTTAGCGGTGCAGCGCAGGAGCTACATCGTGTACCTTCTGCGGTCAGCTATACCGTGCGTCAACTCGAAGAGTGGCTGGCGGTACCGTTGTTTGAACGCCGTCACCGGGATGTTGAATTGACGCCCGCTGGCGTGTGGTTTTTGAAAGAGGGGCGTTCTGTTATCAAAAAAATGCAGATCACCCGGCAACAGTGTCAGCAAATTGCCAACGGCTGGCGTGGGCAGTTATCTATCGCCGTTGATAACATCGTTAAACCGGAACGTACGCGCCAGATGATTGTCGATTTCTATCGCCATTTTAGCGATGTCGAACTGCTGGTCTCCCAGGAGGTATTTAACGGTGTATGGGATGCGCTGGCCGACGGACGTGTTGAACTGGCTATTGGCGCAACTCAGGCAATTCCGGTCGGGGGCCGCTATACCTTTCGCGATATGGGCATGTTGAGCTGGAAATGTGTGGTTGCGCGTCATCATCCGCTGGCGGCGATGGCGTCGCCGCTCAGTGATGATACGTTACGGAACTGGCCATCGCTGGTGCGCGAAGATACCTCCCGTTCGCTGCCTAAACGCATCACCTGGCTTCTGGATAATCAGAAGCGGGTTGTCGCCCCTGACTGGGAATCATCTGCTGCCTGCTTGTCTGCCGGGCTATGCATTGGGATGGTGCCAGCGCATTTTGCCCGTCCGTGGATCGATCGCGGTGAATGGGTTGCGCTGGCACTTGAAAATCCTTTCCCGGACGCCGCCTGTTGTCTGACCTGGCAGCAGAATGATGCTTCACCGGCGCTGAGCTGGTTACTGGATTACCTGGGTGACAGCGAAACACTGAACAGAGAGTGGCTGCGGGAGCAGGAATGAACTGCTCCCGGCAGGATTAACGGCGATAGTCGCGGAACGGACCATCGGCAACCGAGCGGCGTTCAATCAGACGCGGATGCACTTCAATTGATTGTGACTCTTCACGCTTGTTCACGATGCGGTCCAGTAGCATGTTAAACGCGGTTTCACCCAGCGAGTCTTTCGGCTGGTGGATAGTTGTCAGTGAAGGGGTAAAGAAACGTGAATTGCGCACGTTATCATAACCGATCACCGAAATATCCTGCGGCACGCGCAGGCCCATTTCATCAGCCGCGCACAACGCGCCCATCGCCATAATGTCGCCACCGCAGAACACCGCAGTCGGGCGAGAAGACTGAGTCAGTATTTGTTGCATCGCACGATAACCGGACTCCGGCTCAAAGTCGCCCTGCACAATCCAGTTTTCCGGTACATTGATGTGGGCCTCTTGCATCGCTTTCATAAAGCCACTAAGACGGCCGGCTCCCGTGTTGCGCTCTAATGGCCCGGGGATAACGCCAATTTCGCGATGGCCGCGTTCAATCAGATAACGGCCGGCCATATAGCCACCGGCAAAGGCGTTATCGATTACCGTATCGGTAAAATCGGCTTTTGCTTCGCCCCAGTCCATTACCACCATAGGAATATGGCGATATTCCTCCAGCATGCTGAGTAACGATTCCGGGTATTCAGAACACATGACCAGCAGACCATCCACACGTTTTTGCGCCATCATCGACAGATAGGCGCGCTGTTTTTCCAGGTTATTCCAGGCGTTACCGAGAATAAGGGTGTAGCCTTTCTGGAAACAATTTTTCTCAACTGCTTCGATGATCTCGGCGAAATAAGCCGCTTCGCTACTGGTCGCCAGCAAGCCAATAGATTTCGTGTGATTGACTTTCAAACTGCGGGCAACCGCGCTGGGAGAGTAGTGTAATTCTTTAATCGCTGCCCAGACCGCGTTGCGCGTCTCTTCTGCAACGAAACGCGTCTTGTTAATTACATGTGATACGGTTGTGGTGGAAACGTTTGCTCGCTTCGCTACGTCTTTAATCGTTGCCATCAGATCTTACTCCAGACCATATCGTAAACTCCTGATAATACATAAGGTAAACGTTTGCCTTCCATCACCCTTTACCCATAGAAGGGATTGCAATACGCCGGGAAAAAGACACTGGACGTCAGGAGGGGAGTCAATGGCCGGTACGCTAATAAATTTAGCGTCGAATTTTGTCTGATCTTGACCAAAAGGGGAAGTGCTAAAACGTGTATCACTCTAAATCCTGCAAGATTTTTACGTTTATTTGTGCAAAAATGCGTTACATCACTTTTTGTGTGGAAATTAATAAGGAGAAAAATTGATGAGCACCGACCTGAAGTTTTCTTTAGTGACTACCGTAATTGTACTCGCCCTGATTGTTGCTGGCGGACTCACTGCCGCACTGCATTGATTTACCCCGGGGGAGAGCCCTCTCTCCCTCGTCTCTCCTGTCGATTGTCATCAAATCAGCAATAGTCTTTTCCCATTTCGCTAACTTCTGTTTTTTGTGATTGATGTCATACTTTTGACTTCTGTGACGGTGTCGCGCGTCGACACGGCAATTCCGGAGTCTATTTATGAAGATCAATTTCCCACTGCTTGCCCTGGCGATTGGCGCTTTCGGCATCGGTACGACCGAATTTTCACCCATGGGGTTACTGCCCGTTATCGCCCAGGGCGTGGATGTCTCGATCCCGGCAGCGGGTATGCTTATTAGCGCTTATGCTATTGGCGTCATGGTTGGCGCACCGTTAATGACGCTGTTGCTTTCCCATCGGGCGCGACGTAATGCGCTGGTATTCCTGATGGCGATTTTTACCCTCGGCAATGTGCTGTCGGCACTTTCACCTGATTACACAACATTGATGCTCTCCCGCATCATTACCAGTCTGAATCATGGTGCGTTCTTTGGGCTTGGTTCTGTGGTGGCAGCAAGCGTGGTGGCAAAAGAAAAACAGGCCAGTGCGGTAGCGACCATGTTTATGGGGCTGACTATCGCCAATATCGGCGGTGTGCCCGCAGCAACCTGGCTGGGTGGGGCGATTGGCTGGCGCATGTCGTTCCTGGCCACAGCGGGGCTGGGTGTCATCGCTATGATCAGTCTCTACTTTTCGTTGCCGAAAGGCAGTGCCGGTGAGCGTCCTGATGTGCGTAAAGAACTGGCAGTATTAATGCGTCCTCAGGTAGTTTCGGCGTTGCTGACGACGGTACTGGGGGCCGGGGCGATGTTCACGCTCTATACCTACATTTCACCCGTACTGCACCGTATTACCGATGCCACACCTGCGTTTATCACCGCGATGCTGGTGCTGGTAGGCGTTGGATTCTCCATCGGTAACTATCTTGGCGGCAAGCTGGCTGACCGCTCGGTCACGGCGACCCTGAAAGGCTTCTTGTTGCTATTGATCGTAATTATGGTTGCAATTCCCTGGCTGGCGCGCAGTGAAATCGGCGCAGCAATCAGTATGGTTGTCTGGGGTGCGGCAACCTTCGCGGTAGTGCCTCCGTTGCAGATGCGTGTTATGCGCGTGGCGCATGAGGCTCCGGGCCTGTCATCATCCGTAAATATTGGTGCGTTTAACCTGGGCAATGCGCTGGGGGCAGCGGCAGGGGGCGCGGTGATCTCGGGTGGACTGGGATACACCGTCGTGCCGGTAACCGGGGCGATTATTGCGGGAATGGCGCTATTGCTGGTGTTGCTTTCCGGCAGAGCTAATGCAGAGCGAACCTGCACAGCAGCGGAATAAAAAAACAGGAGGGTTTCCCCTCCTGATGATTATGCGGCGAGATTCTTCGCGACAAACTCCCAGTTGACCAGCGCCCAGAAATGCTCCAGATAGTTTGGACGGGCGTTACGATAGTCAATGTAGTAAGCGTGTTCCCACACATCCACAGTCAGCAACGGCCTGGCGTCGGTGGTAAGCGGCGTTCCGGCATTCGATGTCGAAACAATTGCCAGTTTGCCATCGGCGTTTTTCACAAGCCACGTCCAGCCTGAACCAAAGTTCTTCACTGCGGCATCCGTGAATTTCGCTTTAAACTCAGCAAAGCTGCCAAATGCGCTGTTAATTGCAGCTGCCACAGCGCCTGCAGGCTCACCGCCTGCGTTCGGGGCCAGACAATGCCAGTAGAAAGTATGGTTCCAGACCTGGGCTGCATTGTTAAACACGCCGCCTTCGGAGCTACGAATAATCTCTTCGAGCGTTTTGCCTTCAAGCGGGCTGCCTTTGATCAGGTTATTCAGATTGGTGACATAAGCCTGATGGTGTTTGCCGTGATGGTACTCCAGCGTTTCCGCAGAAATGTGCGGTGCCAGGGCGTCTTTTGCATACGGTAATGCAGGTAATTCGAACGACATTGCTTCACTCCTTATTGTTTTAATGCACTCAATAACCTTATTGAGTGTAAGGATAGGGTAGCAAATCGAAAGGGGAGAAAAAAGAGAGAGTTACCTGCCGCCTGAGCGGCAGGTAAGAGATTAGCGGATGGTTTTTGGCGTAACCATTCTGCGGGCACCCACATAATGACGCTGCCAGTAATCTTCGCTTAATGAGGTTATCTGGATATCCTGGCCGCTGCGTGGCGACTGAATGAATTTGCCGTTGCCGACATACACACCCACGTGGTCGGCTGTACCACGACCCTGCGTACGGAAGAATACCAGATCGCCGCTTTCCAGTTCCGCAACGTTGACCGGAGAAGCATCACGCAGGTGATACATTTCATTCGCGGTGCGGGGAATGCGGAATTTCACCAGATCTTTATAGGCGTAATAGACCAGACCACTGCAATCAAACCCGGTCATCGGGGAGGTGCCGCCCCAATGGTAAGGCTTGCCAATCTGATTCATCAGTTTGGACATGGCAGTTTTCTGTACTTTCTGGATACGGACTTTGTGTGCTTCGGAAATAGCAACAGGTTTGCTGCTTTTCACTTTTACACAATGCGGCTTGTGGCCTTTACGCTTTGTGCATTTTTCCGTCATAGCGGTAGCGGCGATGGGTTTCGTGCTGGTTTTACTGTGACGGGAGGAATTCTTACTGGTGGTTTTGTTGCTGCTGGTCGACGTTTTTTTCGTCACTGCTGCTTTTTTATTTCCGGCTTTAGCCGTTGTTTTTGTTTCGGTGCGACTGCTTTTCTTTGATGTTTTTTCTGTGGTGGTTTTTTTCTTACTCTCGGATGCTTTCGCCAGATGCGTTGTCTTGTGCACAGCCGAACCTCGCGTTTGCTCGGAAGCACTCGCTAATGGCGTGAAAGTCAACGTGGTGAACAACAAAGCACAGAGCGTGATCGAAGCTGTATGAATTCGCGCCACTGAGCAATCCCCTGATAAGTGCAGGCATTCAATAATGCTTGCGTATGATTTAGAACCGCGTCGATTCTAATCTAAAAAAAGCCGAAAAGTTAATAGGGTTTTTGCATCTAAAACTGTGTTTCGTTAGCAAGCGCAAAAAAAATCACCAATCTACGTTGGAAGAAGGTCAATTGTTGAACTATTGCAGGCGGCGAAATGCAAGATAAGTTACTTTTTGAAAGCAACTTATCGTCACAGACGATAAAATAATGAGTGGTGAACAAAATGTTATTTTCGGTTACGCGCCTTAACCGTTACAATGATGAGTATCTGCCGAAAAGAAGTTGAAGGAAGCAAGACAATGAGCTCTACCCTTGAAAAAATCCAGCGCCAAATCGCTGAAAACCCGATTCTCCTGTATATGAAAGGCTCCCCGAAGCTGCCAAGCTGCGGCTTCTCCGCCCAGGCTGTGCAGGCGCTTTCCGCCTGTGGTGAACGTTTTGCTTACGTTGATATTCTGCAAAACCCGGACATTCGCGCCGAGCTGCCGAAATATGCAAACTGGCCGACCTTCCCACAGCTGTGGGTTGATGGTGAACTGGTTGGCGGGTGTGACATCGTGATCGAAATGTACCAGCGCGGCGAACTGCAGCAGCTGATCAAAGAGACTGCGGCGAAATACAAATCCGAAGAGCCGGACGCGGAATAATCACCGCAATAAAAAAGCGACCTCTGGGTCGCTTTTTTTTACTCCTCGCTATCTGCGCCTGGCAGCGGCCAGCCGCCCAGTCGTTTCCAGCGGTTAACTATCTCGCAAAAAAGCAGCGCAGTCTGCTCAGTGTCATACAGCGCGGAGTGGGCCTGAGTTGCGTCAAAATGGATGCCGGCAGCGGCACAGGCTTTTGAGAGCACCGTTTGACCCAGCGCCAGTCCGCTCAACGATGCGGTATCGAAAGTCACGAACGGATGGAACGGATTACGCTTAAGCGATGCGCGCTCAGCGGCAGCCATCATAAAGCTGTGATCAAAGGTGGCGTTGTGAGCCACCATAATGGCGCGATTACAGTTCTGATCTTTAATACCTTTACGCACCATTTTGAAAATAGCGTGTAACGCGTCGTGTTCACTTACGGCACCCCGTAGCGGGTTGCTCGGGTCGATACCGTTAAACGCCAGTGCTTCCGGCTGCAGGTTCGCCCCTTCAAACGGCTCAACGTGAAAATGCAGCGTGCTGTCAGGCATTATCCAGCCTTGCTCGTCCATTTTCAGCGTGATGGCAGCGACCTCCAGCAGTGCATCGGTTTTGGCGTTAAACCCGGCGGTTTCAACATCAATCACGACAGGGTAAAAACCGCGAAAACGGTCGCACAGACCGGTAAGTTGGGCGTTATCAGACATCGGAGTCTCTTGCTAAGGGAAAATGGCAGCGCATTATGGCAAATTTTGCGAAGGGATGTAAAACAGCGGGCGCCAGAGGCGCCCGTAAAGCATTAATTGCCCAAACCGCGTCCCGCATCTTTGGCTTCAATCAGTTCGACTTTATAGCCGTCAGGATCTTCAATAAAAGCGATAACAGTGGTACCACCTTTTACCGGGCCTGCTTCACGCGTCACGTTGCCGCCATTTTGACGAATACGCTCACAGGCTTCCGCCGCATTATCCACTTCCAGCGCAATATGACCGTAAGCGCTACCCAGGTCATATTTATCCACGCCCCAGTTATAGGTCAGTTCAATAACGGCCGTATCGGTTTCCGGGCCATAACCCACAAAGGCCAGTGAATATTTATATTCCGGGTTTTCACTGGTACGCAGCAGTTGCATACCCAGCACTTTGGTGTAGAAATCGATGGAGCGTTGCAGATCGCCAACGCGCAGCATGGTGTGAAGTAAGCGCATAATGTCCTCTTAAGCGTCAATGAATTTTCATTCGAAACAGAGTTTTAGTATAGCGGCGGATCCCTGCCGCTATCAACGAAGTGATTATAAAGAAGGGTAGTCGGTATAACCTTCAGCGCCACCGCCATAGAAGCTTTCCGGGCGTTGTGGGTTCAGTTCAGCTTTGCGTTTCAGGCGCTCAACCAGATCCGGGTTTGCGATGTAAGCACGACCAAAGGCCACGGCATCAATCAACCCTTTGGCAATCAGATCTTCTGCTTTTTCTGGCGTATACGCACCGGCACCGATAATGGGGCCGTGGAAACGTTCACGTACTTTGCGACGGAACTCTTCGGTATAAGGCTGGCCGCCTGCCCAGTCCGGCTCGGACATGTGCAGATAGGCAATGCCGCGTTTACCCAGCTCTTCAATAAAGTACAGCGCGTCTTCTTCTTCATTCGGACCATTATCAGTGTTCTGGAAGGAACCGATAGGGGAGACGCGAATACCGATGCGATCCGCACTCCAGGCGGCGCTGACGGCATCGACGACTTCCAGCACCAGGCGGGCGCGGTTTTCGATGCTGCCGCCATACTGGTCGGTACGCTGGTTGGCAGACGGTGACAGGAACTGGTGCAACAGATAGCCGTGGGCAGAGTGCAGTTCGACTAAATCAAAACCCGCTTCACGGGCATTGACCACTGCCTGACGGAAGTCATTAACGATCCCCGGGATTTCGCTGGTTTCCAGCGCACGCGGCATCGAAGTATCTTCACGGGTGGCGTTGCCATTGGCGTCACGAAGGGAAGTACGGGTACCGGAGCTGATCGCCGAAGGGGCGACGGGAGCCTGGCCGCCGGGCTGCAGACTGGTGTGAGAAATACGCCCGGTGTGCCATAACTGGACCGCCATATGGCCATTTTCAGCATGTACGCCCTCGGTGATTTTTTTCCATGCGGCAATTTGTTCCGGGCTGTGAAGACCCGGTGCACCTGCATAGCCTTTTGCCTGTGCAGAGATTTGGGTCGCTTCACTGATGATAAGGCCGGAACTGGCGCGCTGACGGTAGTATTCGCCCATCAGCGGGGTCGGGATATCGCCAGGTTCAATGCTGCGCAGACGTGTCAGCGGAGCCATCAGCACGCGGTTTGGGATGGTAATCGCGCCAATTTTCAGCGGCGTAAACAAATTACTGGACATACATTCTCCTGAATAGACCGGTCGACTAGTAAAATGAGAAATAAAAACGCCTGTTAAAGAGGCGCTGCAATAATCGTTTTCGCATGGGCCAGCGCGCTTTCCAGCGGAACGGCACTGCGAGAAATCTTCGCCTGTAGATTGGCGCCCAGCCACAGGGAATAGAGCACCTGCGCCTGCGTCAGCGCATCACCAGCAAATGTCAGACAATGATCATGGCGGCCGTTTTCCAGCGCCTGTGCCAGTAAGGTGATAATGCCGCTGGCACCCTTGTCCATGGCTTCACGCATCGTTTCTGACAGATCACACACCTCGGCAGAAAGTTTGACGGTCAGGCAACCGCTGATAATGCCCTGCTCACAAAACTGGATCAGCGTGTGCTGATAATAAGCCAACAGGCGATCGCGATAGCTTCCCGCGCCTCTGGCAAAATGATCGGCAAGACGCTGGTGATACCCTGCATAATGACGTTCGAGCATCGCGACCCCGAACGCCTCTTTTGAGCGAAAATAGTGATAGAAAGAGCCCTTCGGCACTTCTGCTGTTTTCAGTAATTCGCTCAACCCCATGCCAGTAAAACCGCGATGCATGCATAAGCGCTCGCCAGTTTCCAGCAGGTGTTCGCGGGTATCGTGTTCAGTATTTCTGCTCATGGGCACAATCTACTAGACCAATTGGTCTATTGCAAGTAGCAATACATGCGCTCTCGATCTTGCAGGTTCCGCGCGCGCAGTCTTCAATAAAGAGAGACCAACACAACAGGAGGCGAGGCGTGCCAGAACAACTGGAGTTTTTCCCCGTCCAGAGTCCGTGCCGGGGAATATGCCAGTCAGATGAGCGAGGATTTTGCCGTGGCTGTATGCGCAGCCGCGAAGAACGGTTCAACTGGCAAACCATGAGCGATGCGCAAAAGCAGGATGTCCTGCGCCTGTGTCGTCAGCGCTTTGTGCGCAAATTACGGGCGAATAAAGCCCTCCCGCCTGAAGAACCTGAGCAACCTTCACTGTTTTGACGCCATAATTGCGTATACTCATGGCAAATTATTGCTGAGGAAGTGGTTATGGTTCAGAGAATTACCCTTGCACCGCAGGGACCGGAGTTCTCCCGTTTTGTCATGGGTTACTGGCGACTGATGGACTGGAATATGTCCTCGCGTCAGTTGGTGAGTTTTATTGAGGAGCATCTGGATCTCGGCGTCACCACCGTCGACCATGCGGATATCTACGGCGGCTACCAGTGCGAGGCGGCTTTTGGCGAGGCTCTCAAGCTGGCTCCGCATCTGCGTCAACGCATGGAGATTGTCTCAAAATGTGGTATTGCCACCACCGCACGTGCCGGGAATGCGCTGGGCCACTACATCACCAGCCGCGATCACATCATTGCCAGCGCTGAGCAATCGCTGGTGAATCTTGCGACCGAACGTCTGGATCTGCTGCTGATTCATCGCCCGGATCCGCTGATGGACGCCGATGAAGTGGCTGAGGCCTTTTTGCATCTGCATCAGAGTGGCAAAGTCAGTCATTTTGGCGTGTCGAACTTCACACCGGCGCAGTTCTCGCTGCTCCAGTCGCGCCTGCCGTTTACGCTTGCGACCAACCAGGTAGAAATTTCTCCGGTTCATCAGCCGCTCTTACTGGACGGTACGCTGGATCAATTGCAGCAATTACGGATTCGCCCGATGGCATGGTCATGCCTTGGCGGTGGGCGTCTGTTCAACGATGAAGCGTTCCAGCCACTGCGTGACGAACTGGCGAAAGTGGCGCAAGAGTTGAATGCCCGCAGTATTGAACAGGTGGTCTATGCCTGGGTGATGCGTCTGCCATCGCAGCCGCTACCGATTATCGGTTCCGGAAAAATTGAACGCGTCCGTTCGGCGCTGGAGTCGGCAGGCCTTGAGATGACGCGCCAGCAGTGGTTCCGCATCCGTAAGGCTGCTCTGGGTTACGACGTTCCCTGATGAATGCCTGAGTGACTTTCCGCCAAATCTTTTACCCTGGTTTAAACTTACAGGGTAAAAGTCAAAATCGGAGGTCATATGAAGCGTTTTAGTCTGGCAATGTTAGCACTGTTCGTCTGCGCTGGTGCGCAGGCGGCCAGTACCGAAGTGAAGATGAACCTCGTCACTGCCGAGGGGACAGGCCAGTCTGTCGGCACGGTGAAAATCAGCGAAACTGATAAGGGGCTGAAATTTACGCCCGATCTGAAAGGACTCCCGCCCGGTGAACATGGTTTTCATGTTCATGCCAAAGGGTCATGCGAGCCTGCGATGAAAGAGGGAAAACCCTCTGCTGCCGAAGCGGCAGGTGGCCATCTCGATCCTGATAAAACCGGTAAACACGAAGGTCCGGAGGGTATGGGGCATTTAGGTGATTTGCCAGTCCTGGTGGTCAACAACGATGGTAAGGCGACCGATGCGGTGGTCGCGCCGCGCCTGAAAAAACTCAGTGAAGTGAAAGACAAAGCCCTGATGGTTCATGTTGGCGGCGATAACATGTCTGATTCACCGAAACCACTGGGCGGCGGCGGGGCGCGTTATGCCTGTGGGGTTATCCGCTAGGCTCGGCCAGTGTTCCTGCTGCCGGGGCTTGCTCCAGTTGCGATAAAGAGCAATACAGTCGCCAGATAAGCGACGCCAGGTCCCGTGCGGCAGGTTGATGATGGCGCGCCAGCGCATCACAAATCCGTTGTAGTTTACCAAGCGTTACTGCCAGGGGGCGTTGTTGTACGCCACGTTCACTCATCACATCGCGTAACAGGCTCAGGCAGAGATCCCGCACTTTCGACAACGGATCTGAGCGTGTCTCCCAGTCGCGCAGTTGCCAGACTACATGCGAGCAGTTGAGCAAAACCACACCCCAGCGTAGCAACCAGCGGCGGGCAAGCGCATCTTTGCTGTTACTCAACTGACTGATATGGTGATAAACCACAGACTCAAATTCATGCTCGCTCATGGTCGGGATACGGCTAAGCTGGTCGATAAAGCCTCGCCGAAGCGCGCGAATATGACGGCGGCTTTTACGCGCATCAGAGCCGGGACGCAAAATAGCAAATGCCAGCCATGCCAGCCCCACGCCGAGAATTTTCGCCAGGTCGTCATTTAAAAAATCCGCCAGATTATAGACCGGGGGATTAGTCACGGAAATAAACGATCCCATAAAAACAATCAATTGCCCCCACAGACCCGCAAGCTTTGGCATTTGTAGCTTGAGCAATTGCATGGTGGTCAACAGTGGCAACAAAAATAGTAAAAATACCCATAAATCACTTATCTGTACCATCAGGCCAAACTTGACGACAAAACTGAACAGTGTAAGCAACGCAAGGGTACGCAGAAGCAGCGCCAATGAATTAAACGGGGCGGGAGAAACCGAATACAGTACACAACTGATGGCGGCAAGCGTCAGCGCCGCATCACCACTCTCCCACTGACTTGTGATGGTCCATGCACCCACCAGACTGAGGGCGCAGAAGGTGCGCATCCCGCTCCATAGCGCCTCTGCATTATCTGTAAAACGTGCCAGCGCACGACTTCTGGGCAGCGTAAATTCAGTTATCGGGGTAGCATTTTCCAGTCGCGCCAGCCAACCGCTGCTGGCAAGGTACAGACGACAGAAATAACGTAGCCGGTGCCAGAAAGCCCGATGCCGGTAGTCGTCATCACTCACTGGCGCGAGAGGGGCAATAATACGCGCCACGGTATAAAAATGTGCGCCGGGCCGGGCGAGCTCCACCAGCAACGCGTCGAGTATTGCCCGCGTATTCTCCGGTTGTTGCGGCCAGTTCAGCAGCAGACGGCGCAGGCTGGAGATAATACTGGTCAGACGTAACTGCTGATGGAGCAAGTGATTGAGAAGCCGGTTCTGACGCCGAAAACGATAGTGGCTCCAGAAGGCCTGAATGCGTAGCAAATTCAGGGTCAGTATCTGCCCGATAACACTTTCATGAGCAGTACGAATGGCGTCGGTTATCTCCTGCTGCCAGAGCAGGCTGGCATGTTCGAGCAGACGCGCGTGCATCTTTTTCAGCGCGCTAAGCAATGCGGTACCGTCAGAGGTACTCGGCATGATCATCATCATCATGCCGCCACACCCGATCCCCAGTAGCACCTCACAGACGCGGGCCTGCGCGATATCCCACAATTCGGTCGTGTCCGTAATGTTGACTACCGGAAAGGCAATAATCGCGGCGGTATATCCCGCAAGCTGGAAAGCGTAAGCGACGTTGTTACTGAAGTGCGCACAGGCCCAGGTACAGAAACCTGTCCACGCGGCCATCGCGAACAGGAACAGCCATGGATCGTTGAGTGTATGCCCGGCAATGATCATGGCCGCCGTCGCGCCCAGCAGACTGCCCGCGACGCGACCCAGACTTTTACTGATCACCCCGCCTACGGTCGGAAAACTCACCACGGCGGCGGAGGTCATTGCCCAGTAAGGCTCATCCAGATTGAGATAGTAGGCGACGGTGAGGGCCAGACACATCGCTATACTGTTGCGCATGGCGTACCGCCACTGAGGACGCGTCGCGGTAAGCCAGGGCAGGGGAAAAGCGAATTTCACTTCGCGCCGCCAATCGAAACAGTGCAGGTGGTGCCGGATACCAGTGTCACATCCTCAGGGATGGAATCGAACTGGATACGAACAGGTACGCGCTGGGCCAGACGCACCCAGGGAACATTCGGCTTGATATCTGCCACCAGGCCGCTGTCGGTTTCCACGCTCTGGTCATAAATTGCCCGGCTGATACTGGAAACGTGACCCTGTAACGTAATATTGCCGCTATAGAGAACGATTTGTGCCGTAGCGCCTTCACGAATATGGCGCAGTTTGGTCTCTTCGAAATAACCCACCACATAAAAGGAGTGGCTGTCGACCAGCGCAAAGAGCGGTTGCCCGGCAGAGGCATAGTTGCCGGTGCGGGTGGAAAGGTTGGTTATCCAGCCGTCTACGGGCGCTTTGACCTGGGTCTGCGATAGTTGCCACTGCGCTTGTTCAAGGGCTGCTTCGGCTGCATTAACGCTCGCCTGCATTGCCTTGACGTTGATATTGGCAGTATCGAGATCTTCTGCCGAAATGTAGTTTTTCGACAGGTGACGGCGACGGTTGGCTTCATTGTTGGCTTTAGACAGATCGGTCTGCGCCCGCGCCAGCTGCGCCTGGGCATTTAGCACAGCAATTTTGTATGGTGTTTCGTCGATACGGAACAAAATATCGCCCGCTTTCACCAGCTGGTTATCTTTAATATTGAGCTCAGTAATGCTTCCTGACACCTGCGGTGTAATGCTGACCTGTTCGGCGCGGACTTTCCCGTCGCGCGTCCATGGCGCCTGCATGTAGAAATTCCATAACCACCAGCCAGCGGCGAGCGCCACGGCCAGAACCAGTAACGTCGAAAAGTATTTAAGTGATTTCAGGCGCATAGTTACCACATGATCAAAAAGCCGAGGGACAGACTGATAGCGATCACGAACAGTGAGAGATCCATCAGGATGGGATGCCAGATATCCCCTGCGTACATCCAGTCACGCAGTAAGCGATGCAGAACCAGCCACACCATAAATCCCAGCTGTACTGCTTTAAAGATAGGGGGAAAATAGACCGAAGCGCCGAATATCAGATCCTGCAGGGGTAATTCCGGGGAATGAATTGTCAGCGTCACAAGCGTTAGTCCTTTACAGAAAGGTTCACCGGTTCATTTTGAGGGCAGAGACCGCCAGACGGAGGCTTTAAGCATGGGCGAACGCGGTAAATACAGCAATGCATTTGTTTTAGCAATATAAATGCTGCACACTATTCTAAAATGAGTATAATAACTTAGCAAGCTAATTATAAGGAGATGAAATTGGAATCGCCATTAGGTTCTGATCTGGCACGCTTAGTGCGCATCTGGCGTGCTCTGATTGACCATCGCCTGAAACCTCTGGAATTGACGCAAACGCATTGGGTCACGCTGCATAACATTCATCAGCTGCCTCCCGATCAGTCGCAAATTCAACTGGCAAAAGCGATCGGCATCGAGCAGCCTTCGCTGGTGCGTACGTTGGACCAACTGGAAGAGAAAGGGCTTATTTCTCGCCAGACCTGTGCCAACGATCGCCGTGCAAAACGGATCAAATTGACAGAAAAAGCTGACCCCATCATCGAAGAAATGGAAACGGTGATCAGGAAAACCCGGGGCGAAATTCTTTCGGGTATTTCACCGGAAGAGCTGGATTTGTTGATAGGCCTGATCGCCAGGCTGGAACAGAACATCAATGAACTGCAGTCGCAAGACTAACGTTCAGCTGTAATTAAAAAGCCTCGCAGATGCGAGGCTTTTTTTATCCCAGCGTTTATATCGTCGCCCGATTAAGCGAAGAGGCAATTAACGCGGAGAGACGGTAACCTGACGACCATTGCTTGCCAGTGCGACACGCTGACCGGCGACGAAACGGGAGTTCCCCTGTTTCTGCACAACCATTATGCTGCTGCCATCGTCTTTACGAATTTCCAGTTCCACACCCTGTGATTTATTCATCGCGCCCTGCACGCTCTGACCGGCTACGCCACCCGCCACAGCACCCGCCGCTGTTGCAAGTGAACGCCCGGCTCCACCACCCACGGTGTTGCCCAGGAAGCCACCCAGTACTGCGCCACCCAAAGCGCCGACAACGTTGTTTTCATCGCCGCCCTGGATCTGTACCTGACGAACGTTGACAATGGTGCCGTAAGTGACATTTTGTACTTGCTTGGCTTCTGAGGCGGAATAGACATCTCCGGAAAGAGTATTGTCATTAACACAACCTGCCAGAGTAAATCCAACCAGCGTAACTGCCAGTGCACGTAACATCATCTATGAATCTCCTGTTCACCAAAACACGCTCTGTTGAGCATCCGTCATGGTTAAATTATATGGCATTTAGTCACATCGGGTCACATCTTCTGCCAAAACATAGCAAAAATAATAACAGTGATGGATTTAACCGGTCCTAAACGAGCCGATTATAAGCGTATGCCACATTTTTTCATTCAGCGGACGCTCATTCGATTGTTAAAAAGTATTTGTAATCGATAGCTTTACAAAACACTTTATGGTGGAGTGAGCGTCTAAAGCCCTACAACGAGGAAGGCGTATGAAATCGGGTCGCTATATTGGCGTAATGTCGGGAACAAGCCTTGATGGTGTGGATGTTGTGCTTGCCGCTATTGATGACAAGATGGTAGCCCAGCAGGCCAGCCTCACCTGGCCGATGCCCATACCGCTGAAAGAGGATATTCTGAGCATCTGCCAGGGCCAGCCGCTCACTCTGTCGCAACTGGGGCGTCTGGATACTCGTCTGGGTAAGCTCTTTGCCGACGCCGTCCTGGCGTTGATGGAGCGAGAACATCTCAGTGCAAAAGATATTGTGGCAATTGGTTGCCATGGTCAGACCGTCTGGCATGAGCCCACCGGCGATGCGCCGCATACGCTGCAAATCGGTGATAACAATCAAATCGCCGCTTTGACCGGTGTAACCGTTGTCGGCGATTTCCGCCGCCGCGATATTGCCCTTGGCGGGCAGGGGGCGCCGCTGGTCCCGGCGTTTCATCAGGCGTTGCTGGCACACCCCACTGAGCGCCGGATAGTACTGAACATCGGCGGCATCGCCAATATTTCTCTCCTTTTCCCGGATAAACCGGTTCGTGGATATGACACCGGGCCGGGAAATATGCTGATGGATGCCTGGATATGGCGTCAGCTTGGCAAGCCATACGATAAAGACGCTCAGTGGGCGAGTGGGGGTAAAGTCGTCCTGCCGCTGCTACAAAATATGCTCAGCGATCCCTATTTTGCTTCACCTGCGCCGAAAAGTACCGGACGCGAATACTTTAACTACGGCTGGCTTGAGCGCCAGTTGACCTCCTTCCCGGCGCTTGATCCGCGCGATGTAGAAACCACGTTGGTTGAACTGACGGCGGTGACGATTTCCGAACAGGTGCTGCTGTGCGGCGGCTGCGAACGTTTACTGGTTTGCGGCGGCGGAAGCCGTAATCCGCTGTTGATGGCGCGCCTCTCTGCGCTGTTGCCGGGTACCGAGGTATCCACGACGGATGAGGCGGGAATCAGCGGCGATGATATGGAAGCCCTGGCCTTTGCCTGGCTTGCCTGGCGTACGCTGGCGGGTTTACCGGGCAACTTGCCCTCGGTCACAGGAGCATCGCAGGCCACTGTGCTGGGGGCTATCTATCCGGCTAATCCGCGACAGAATCAGAGTTAACTGACTTTCACCCAGGCTGCGTACCGCTAGACTCCGGTGTTTAGGGGGGACGTTATTGGCGTCCCCCATGACCAGGGCAGTCTCGGGAAAACCTAATGAAAAGAGTGTTAATCGCCTGCCTGCCCGCGTTTCTCGCCGGGTGTAGTTACTACAACCAGTTTGTTGAGCGCATGCATACGGATACGCTTAACTATCAGTGTGATGAAAAGCCGCTTACGGTGAAATTGAACCATCCCCGCCAGGAAGTGAGCTTTATTTATGACAATACGCCGCTCGTCCTCAAGCAAGGTCTGTCGGCATCGGGAGCCCGGTACACGGACGGTATTTACGTTTTCTGGTCGAGGGGGGACAGCGCTACGGTCTACAAGCGTGACCGCATCGTACTGAATAACTGCCAGTTACAGAACCCGCGGCGTTGAGATTTTCGCAAGGGGGGGGCACAATAGCCCCACCTGATAATTCATCTTGCTAACGCCATGTCTGATAACGATCAATTGCAGCAAATCGCGCACTTACGCCGCGAATACACCAAAGGCGGCCTGCGCCGCGCCGATCTCCCTGCCGAACCATTACCGCTGTTTGAGCGCTGGCTTGGTCAGGCGTGCGAAGCTAAACTCGCCGACCCGACCGCGATGGTCGTTGCGACTGTTGATGAAACCGGTCAGCCTTATCAGCGCATTGTGTTGCTCAAGCACTATGACGAGAAAGGTCTGGTGTTTTACACCAATCTGGGCAGCCGCAAAGCCCACCAGATCGAGAAAAACCCGGCCATCAGTCTGCTCTTTCCCTGGCATATGCTGGAGCGCCAGGTCATGGTGACGGGTAAAGCCGAGCGTCTTTCTACCCTGGAAGTGGTGAAGTATTTCCACAGTCGCCCACGCGACAGCCAGATTGGCGCGTGGGTCTCGCAGCAGTCCAGCCGCATCTCCGCGCGTGGCATTCTTGAAAGTAAGTTCCTCGAACTCAAGCAGAAGTTCCAGCAGGGCGAAGTTCCGTTACCGAGTTTCTGGGGCGGCTATCGCGTTAGCATTGAGCAGATGGAGTTCTGGCAGGGAGGCGCACACCGTCTCCACGATCGTTTTTTATACCAGCGTGAAAATGACGCATGGAAAATTGATCGCCTCGCACCGTAAACCCTGAAAAATGTTGCGCTAAGCGCTGGTGCTCCTGCATCCGGCGCTTTATTCTATGTAACTTTCGCAACTGGCGAAAGGTCGTGTACCGGCAGAGGTGCAGTCGTTTTAAATGGAGAATTTGATGGCAAGCAATAACTTGATTAAACAATTGCAAGAGCGCGGGCTGATAGCCCAGGTGACGGACGAGGAAGCGTTAGCAGAGCGACTGGCGCAAGGCCCGATCGCGCTCTATTGCGGCTTCGATCCCACCGCTGACAGCTTGCATTTGGGGCATCTTGTTCCATTGTTATGCCTGAAACGCTTCCAGCAGGCCGGGCATAAACCTGTCGCGCTGGTGGGCGGCGCAACGGGGCTGATTGGCGACCCGAGTTTCAAAGCCGCAGAACGTAAACTCAATACCGAAGACACGGTGCAGGAGTGGGTAGATAAAATCCGCAAACAGGTGGCGCCGTTCCTTGATTTCAACTGTGGTGAAAACTCGGCGATTGCGGCCAACAACTACGACTGGTTCGGCAGCATGAACGTGCTGACTTTCCTGCGCGATATCGGCAAGCACTTCTCCGTTAACCAGATGATCAACAAAGAGGCGGTGAAGCAGCGTCTGAACCGCGACGATCAGGGCATCTCTTTTACCGAGTTCTCCTACAACCTGCTGCAGGGTTATGACTTCGCCTGCCTGAACAAACTGCACGGCGTTTCCCTGCAGATTGGTGGTTCAGACCAGTGGGGCAACATTACCTCCGGTATCGATCTGACCCGTCGTCTGCATCAGAATCAGGTATTTGGTCTGACGGTTCCGCTGATCACCAAAGCAGACGGTACCAAATTCGGTAAAACCGAAGGCGGCGCGGTATGGCTTGATCCGAAGAAAACCAGTCCATACAAATTCTACCAATTCTGGATCAACACCGCGGATGCCGACGTTTATCGCTTCCTGAAATTCTTCACCTTTATGGACATTGAAGAGATAAATGCCCTGGAAGAGGAAGACAAGAACAGCGGTAAAGCCCCGCGCGCCCAGTATGTGCTGGCCGAACAGGTAACGAAACTGGTCCACGGCGAAGAGGGTCTGGTAGCGGCAAAACGTATTACCGAGAGCCTGTTTAATGGCAATCTGAGCGATCTCAGCGAGGCTGATTTCGAGCAACTGGCGCAGGACGGTGTGCCGATGATCGAGATGGAGAAAGGTGCCGATCTAATGCAGGCACTGGTGGATTCAGAGTTGCAGCCGTCCCGTGGTCAGGCGCGCAAAACAATCGCCTCCAACGCGGTCACCATCAACGGTGAGAAACAGTCTGACCCGGAATATTTCTTCCAGGAAACCGACATTCTCTTCGGTCGCTATACGCTATTACGCCGCGGTAAGAAGAACTACTGTCTGGTGTGCTGGAAATAAGTCAGATAAGCAAACTGAAAAGGGAGTGGGAAACCACTCCTTTTTTTATGGCAAAAAAATGGGAAATTAAATTCCTTCTGCGGCCATCGCAGCGGCAACCGCCGGGCGAGACGCGACGCGTTGCATATAGGCGGCAATATTACTGGCCTGCGGGAAGTTCAGTTTCACCGCTACTGCCCAACGCAGCACTGTGAACAGGTATGCATCGGCAATGGAGAAGTTTTCACCGTTAATCCACTGCTGATTTGCCAGCGCAGCGTCAACATACTCCAGTTTCTTTTCCAGCAGGGCGCGAGCGGTCGGTTTGAACGCTTCCGGAGTATCCGGGCGGAACAACGGAGTGAACCCTTTGTGCAGCTCCGTTGCCACGAAATTCAGCCATTCCAGGGTCTTGTAACGGCTCAGGAATCCCACCGGCGGCAGGAGGTCGCTTTTGGGCACGCTGTCAGCTACATACTGCATAATAGCCACACCTTCGGTTAACAGGGTGTTGGCATCAATGGCCAGGGCCGGGATCTGGCCTTTCGGGTTGATAGCCAAAAAGTCGTCGCCATTCTCCAGACATTTTTTTGCTAAATCCACGCGCGCCAGTTCAAACTCTTTACCTGCTTCGCGCAGAACAATATGGGAAGCCAGTGAGCAGGCGCCGGGTTTATAAAACAGTTTCATTCTTCACTCCGTTGGTTGAAATCCGGCATAGGTTATTACCTGCAGGTATAAAAAAAAAGCCGTTAACGTGCGTTAACGGCTTTCTGCTGAAACTCTGCGCGCTCTTATGCTGTCGCAGTTTCCGACACTGTCGTGTCTTTATCACCACTCTGGGTCATGCGGATCAGTTTCGGCGCAGTGAGAATCATCAGCGCGGCGATAACTGCGGTCACAATACCGATTTGCAGGAAGACGTGACCGTAGACATCAAGTGACATCAGCGGGTCGGTGACGTTTTCCGGGATAGCCATCTGATTAGCGACGTAGCCTGCGATAATGTTCGCACCAGCGGTCGTCAGGAACCAGCTACCCATGATAAAGCCCATCAGACGCTGTGGAACGAGCTGTGCCACCATGGCGAGGCCCAGACCAGAAATCATCAGCTCACCGATGCTCTGCAGCCCGTAGCTTGCAACCAGCCAGCTTACCGAGACAATACCGGCATCAGAGGCGAACTTCGCGCCCAGCGGCAGGATCAGAAACGCACCGGAACACAGCACCATACCGATGGCAAATTTGTACGGCATCGGCAGAGTATCGCCCATTTTGTTGTAGATAGCGGCCAGGATCGGGCTACCAATGATGATCCAGAACGGGTTCAGTGCCTGGAACTGTTCCGGTTCGAACGTGATACCCAGCAGGGTATGTTCAACGTTGCGAATAGCGAAGAAGTTCAGGGAGGTCGGCATCTGGCTGTACAGGACGAAGAAGACAATGGCCTGCAACATCAGAATGAAGGCGACAATCATTTTACGGCGTGCCGCACCCTGCAGAGCAAAGGTCTCTTTTGCGAAAATACATACGATGCACAGTGCAACCACACCCAGAACCATACGCGCGATACCCTGGTTATGCAGCAGCCAGGTGGCAATGGTAATCAGGATAGCGACGCCGACGATGGTTGCCAGCAGGTAGCCCATACGAACCGGCTGGAAGTCAGGCTTAGAGCCGTAGTTTTTAACCCAACGTTTGCAGAACGAGAAGTTGACGATGGTGATCAGCAGACCAACGACGCTCAGAGCAAATGCGGTGCTCCAGCCAAACTGTGCGGCCAGCCATGGGGTAGCCAGCATAGAGAAGAAAGAACCGACGTTGATGGACATGTAGTACATGGTGAATGCGCCGTCGAGACGCGGGTCATCTTTTGCATAGCAGGTGGAGAGCAGTGAAGACGGGTTGGCTTTAAACAGGCCATTACCGACTGCGATCACCGCCATACCCATATACACGATACCTGCATCGTGACCAGACCATGCAACCAGTGCATAACCGATGGCCAGTACAATGGCACCCAGCATGATAACGCGCTTAGTCCCCAGGATTTTATCACCCAGCCAGCCGCCAATAGCGACAAGACCGTAAACCAGAGCGCTAAAAGATGAAAACAGTGTAATCGAGTCCGCTTCGGACATACCCAGTTGTTTTACCAGGTAAACAGCCATGATCCCCTGCAGACCATAGAAGCCGAAACGCTCCCACAGCTCAATGGAGAAGATCAAATAGAACGCTTTAGGTTGTTTGAAAGCGTTCAGACTAACGCTTTCGGTTGGTTTGTTTGCAGTTGACACATATACCTCTTTTTTTACATCCCATATTAACGGGGTGATTCGAGACGCGATTCCCAGTATTCATCGCGCTTATAATTATTGCAGGAGGGAAAACGGCGGGTAATGTTCCTGATCCTGGGATTCGAGGCAAGGCTTTTGTAATGATCTGTTACATTTATCTTTAGCGATATTATAAACCAACAGCTGAAATGTTATTCAGAGTTAAATTTTGCATGTTAATGATTGGCAGTTTTTTTCACTGATGAGTACGGGATGGATTTATGTAAAGGTGATATCTTCTACTGAAAAGCGGTAAATGTAGTTTATCAGCCTGGTCTGATTATAATTAATGGTCTTATGTGTTGGTTTAATCTCTTCATTCCCTTCACTGACCGGGTTTTTCTTAAGGCAAAGATCCCTTTTTTAACACTCTCGCATCAATGTGATAAAAATCACATTCCTGTAGAATTTTTTTCGTATAAAAAAACAATGCATCTGGTTAAAAGCTAATAAGCGAAAGATAATATGATTAAAAAGCGAGTTGTACGGTATAAAGCGCGTTAATCGGAAAACAATTCAGGTATGCCTTTTACTTATGATATGGCGTTAACCTCAGCATCAACTACTCCCGCCTATTGCCATGTTCATCAGAATGCAGTAGATCAATGTTTTCACGGATTTTTTCCTTTAAATGAGCAAGTCGATGGCAGTGTTAAGCGATACTGTCTACCTTCTTTTATCGCAATTCTTTGGAGTCCTTTCATGAACGTGCATTCGTGGCTTAACGCATTACATATCATCGCAGCGGTAATCTGGATTGGTGGAATTTTTGTGATGGCGACGGCTGCGGCCTGGTGCGCGCAGACGGTGGGAAAAAATGCAACGGCGGCGACCACCCTGGCGGCGTTTGTGCGCAGCTGGAGCCGGAAGGTCACGACGCCGGCGATGATTGTGCTGTGGGTGATGGGGCTGGCGATGGTACTGGCGCACGGCCAGATGCCGCATCTGTGGCTGATTCTCAAACTGGTTCTGGTGGTGTTACTGTCAGGCATTCATGGAATGTTATCTGCAACCTTACGTCGCCTTGCTGGCGGTGAAACCGCGAAAGTGTCGGGAATGGTGCCACGCGCCACGACCTTCGTTATCGTGGCCGTGGCATTCATCATTTTGCTGGTTATCTTTAGGCCGTTCTGAGTAAAGGCGAATTCAGAGTTCAGTTTTGCTCTCGAATTCGCACAAATCTTCAATAATGCAGGAGCCGCAGCGTGGCTTACGGGCGATGCAGGTATAGCGGCCATGCAAAATCAGCCAGTGATGGCAATCGACCTTAAACTCCGCCGGGACAACGCTCAGCAGCTTCTCTTCAACCTGCTCAACGTTTTTCCCCGGCGCGAAGTGGGTGCGGTTACAGACGCGAAAAATATGCGTATCAACCGCGATGGTCGGCCAGCCAAACGCCGTATTCAGTACCACATTCGCCGTTTTACGCCCCACACCGGGTAGCGCTTCCAGCGCCGCACGATCTTCCGGCACCTCGCCGCCGTGTTTTTCTACCAGAATACGGCAGGTCTTAATGACGTTTTCCGCTTTGGTATTAAACAGGCCAATGGTCTTAATGTAGGATTTAACGCCTTCAACGCCCAGCTCCAGCATGGCGCGTGGGGTATTAGCAACGGGATAGAGCAGGGCAGTTGCCTTATTCACGCTGACGTCGGTTGCCTGCGCAGAGAGCAGTACCGCAATCAGTAATTCAAAGGGTGAGTTGAAGTTTAGCTCTGTCGTCGGGTGCGGATTTGCATCCCGCAGGCGGGTGAGGATCTCCCGCCGCTTTGTTTTGTTCATCAGGCCTTCCCGGGCACCGTGTTGGCAGTTTCGTCGGCAATGGTCGCAGCGCGACGTTTCTTCGTTCTCTCGTCAATCAGATACTTTATAGCCAGCAACATGCCAAGGCCGATAAATGCCCCCGGCGGCAGCATCGCGAGCAGGAAAGAGGAGTCGGTATGGAATACTTCAATGCGTAAGGCTTTCGCCCAGTTACCGAGTAAGCCATCCGCGCCATCAAATAAGGTTCCGTTACCGAGGATTTCACGGATCGACCCCAGTGTAAACATGGTGCAGGTAGCCCCCATGCCGATGGAAAAACCGTCAAGGGCTGACAATCCCGGGCTTTTTTTGGCCGCAAATGCTTCCGCACGTCCCACCACGATACAGTTGGTGACAATCAGTGGAATGAAAATTCCGAGTGACTGATACAAACCGTAGGCGTAAGCATTAATCAGCATCTGTACGATGCTCACGACGGAGGCGATGATCATCACGTAAATAGGGATTCGGATTTCAGATGGTGTCCAGTGGCGTACCAGTGAAATCGTAAAGTTGGTCAGTGTCAGCACAAGCGTAGTAGCAAGGCCGAGGCCCAGCGCGTTGGTTGCCGTGGAGGTTACGGCCAGCAGTGGGCACATGCCTAATAACTGAACCAATGCGGAGTTATTCTTCCACAGCCCCTGGACAATAATGTCTTTAATTTCGCTCATGTTTACTCTCCACAGCCCGGTAAACCAGAAAGTTGCCCGGGAAGCGTTGATGCGTACAATCCGGCGCGCTTAACTGCATTAACCACCGCTCGTGGAGTAATGGTCGCACCGGTAAACTGATCAAAGTCGCCACCGTCTTTTTTCACTGCCCAGTGTGGATCGCTGGCCCCTGCGATTTTCTTGCCTGCAAAATGGGTGATCCAGTCAGAAATACGCAGTTCTATTTTATCACCCAGCCCCGGGGTTTCGTGATGTTCGGTAACGCGCGTGCCGAGAATCGTACCGTTAAAATCGGCGCCTACCAGCAGTTGAATTACCCCGGAGTAGCCGTCGGGTGCGGTCGCTTCAATAACCGCAGCGACCGGCGTATCGTCTTTACGGGCAATATAGACTTTATGTTTGCCTTTCCCCAGAGCCGGTGCATCGACGATGTAACAGCTTTCCTGCAAGGCGTTATTATAGATGTCGCCAGGCAACACCTGGCCAAATAATGCCTTTTGCTGCTCTACCGCCTGATCGGCAATAGTGGATTTAGTCAACAGGTGAATGGCTGCCGTCATTCCGGTTGAGGCCGCCGCGAACAGCGTCAACGTCATGCCGTATTTACGCATGGTATCTAGCATGGCGACTCCTTAACGATGGCCGTACACGCGTGGGCGTGTGAAGTAATCAATTAATGGCACGGTAATATTTGCCAGTAGTACGGCGAACGCTACGCCATCCGGATAACCGCCAAAGCTACGGATAAGCCAGACCAGCAATCCCGCAAGGGCACCGAAAATCAGACGGCCTTTATTGGTGGTGGAGGCGGTCACCGGGTCAGTCAGAATAAAAAACGCCCCTAACATAGTGGCACCAGAGAACAGATGCAGTTGCGGCGACGCCAGGCTTTGCGGTGAGAAAATCCAGCCCAGGGTTGAACATACCGTCAGCGAAACCAGAAAAGCTACCGGGATATGCCAGCGAATAGTTTTCTGCCACAGCAGGAAGATACCGCCCAGCAGATAACCCAGATTAACCCATTGCCACCCTGCACCCGCCAGCACGCCACTGTAAATCGACGATTTGAGGATCTCATTGACCGGGTGCCCGGCATGAAGCGAGGTTTTGAAGGTATCGAGCGGCGTTGCCTGGCTGATGCCATCAATCCCCATCCGCAGGCTATCCATCGTGTGTCCGGTGTCGGCATGTCCGGTGAAGATGATTTGTACGGCATCCATGAGGCCAGGAACCGTTTTGGCTATCTCAAAAGGCGGTAACCAACTGGTCATCTGTACCGGGAAGGAAATCAGCAGGACTACGTAACCGATCATTGCCGGGTTAAACGGGTTATGCCCAAGGCCGCCGTAGAGTTGCTTGGCAATAATGACCGCGAATACCGTCCCCAGAACCACCATCCACCAGGGGGTAAATGGCGGAACGCTGACCGCCAGCAGTAACCCCGTCAGCAGGGCGGAGTTGTCTGCGAGGATGGCCCCAACATGCTGTTTACGCAACCGCAATACCAGGGCTTCCGCCGCCAGCGCACTCATGCAGGCGAGGATAATCTGCAGTAGTGTTCCCCAGCCGAAGAACCAGAGTTGTGCTGCGATACCGGGCATAGTCGCAAGCACGACCAGCAGCATGATGCGTGATGTCTGCCGCTGATTATGGGTATAAGGGGAACTGGCAATTCTGAAAACCATTTAATCCTCGTTAACTGCTTGCTGAGCGGCTTTTTTTGCCTGAACCCGGGCGATAGCTGCCGCTACTGCCGCCTTTCGGGGGTCATCATTAGCGGCAGGGGCAGGTGTGGCCTGCTGCTG